>CAYGZA010000056.1:0-11403 GCA_964354135.1 uncultured Planctomycetaceae bacterium | reverse complement strand
AGCTGGGCCTTCTTGATGCTGTCGATCCCCAGGTCCGCTTCCAGGTCGGCATCCAACTCCACGACCTCCGGCGGATACCCGGTTTGCTCGACCACGAAATTCACAAGGAACGACTCCAACTCGGCCGGGCCTGGCCCGGCCGGCGGTGCCGCAATCACCGGAGTTTCGGGACCACGAGCTGCGGGCGGAACCGCTGGGCCCAACGCGGTCGCAAGGGGCGCGGGCTCGGGCGCCTCCTCGTGGCGGGTCGCGGCGGGCCGCGGCGGCTGCTCCTCCGGGGGCTTGGACGTCGCCGCCCGGCGCCCCTTTTCTCTGCGGCGGACGGTCGCGTCGAAATGGAGCACCTGGCCCGGCTGATCGGCGACCTGGTCGGGCCGTGCGCGGGCAGCAACCGTAAGCTGTGCGGTCGGAAGACGTTCATCTGCCAGAGCGCCGGCACATTCCAGCATTGCCCGCACGAGGTAAAGCGATTCGATCCCCGGCCGCTTCGGGATGTCGCTGGCAATCATGGGGACGTTCTGGCCCTCGAGAATCGAGCGGTGCAGATTCGTCAAGACCTGCTTCGGGCCGACCTCGACCAGGACCGTTTCATCCTCGGCGACGATGCGGCGGATCAAGTCGACGTAGCGGACGGGCGTGACCAACTGGGCGACGAGGTTCGCGCGGACGTCGTCGGGCTCGGCCACGTAGCGATTGGTGACGCTGCTGAGGATCGGCACCCGCGGAGGCAGGAGGCGTTCCGCGTGTACGGCGCGGCGCAGCGGCCCGGTGGCGGCCTCCATGATCGGGCAATGGTACGGCCTGGGAACGGGGAGCAGGTGTACCTTGTGCGACTCCGCCTCGAGCACGGCCGCCAGTTCTGCGAGGGATTCACGGCGGCCGGAAACGACGGTCTGGTCGGGGGCGTTGTGGTTCGCCACGTAGACGTTGCCGCGGATCCTCGCAGCGGCTCGCTCAACGACTTCCAGGGGCGCGGTGGTGGCCAACATGCCGCCAGAGATGGTGGTCTGGGCCTCGATCGCGTCGCAGCGGGCCCGCGTCATCCGTAGGGCCTGGTCGAACCCCCACACTCCCGCGGCCACCAAGGCCGGGTACTCGCCGTAGCTGTGCGCGCTGATCAGGTCGGGCCGGATGCCCCAATCCGTGAGCGCCGCACGGATGATCGTGTCGGCGACCAGCACGGGGACCTGCGAGGACCACACTTCCTTGGAGAACTCCGTCTCTTCGCCCCATGCCATCTGGGAAAACCGGGGAAAGCCATGCTTCACCAGGACGGCGTCGCTCTCCCGCAGGGCGGCCGCTGCCGCAGGCACCTCGCCAACCAATTCCTGCAACATGCCCGCGTACTGCGAGCCCTGGCCGGGAAACAGGAAGGCAATTCGCGGGCGCGGGCCAACGGATTCGCGGTGAAAGATCCCCTGTTGCTCCAGCAGCGGACGCATCGGTGCATGGGGGGCGTGCGCCGCGGCCATCCGGATCTTCGCGGCCAGCGCAGCCGGGCTGTCTGCCACCACGGCAAGACGCGCGCGATCGGCGGCAACGAACCGTCGCTCCCCGGCGCTGCGGAAGAGCGACTCTACCTGGCCCGTGGCCTCGCCGAGTCTTCCCAGCAGGTCGGCCTGTGTGGCGGCCCCAAGACGCACAATCCGCCAATCGCTTTTTGCCGGCGCGGCGACCGGCGAAGGAGCCGGCCTTGGCTTCGCTTGGACCGCCGCCAGCTCGTGCGTGGGACCGGCAGCCTCGGCCGGTTGGGGCGCGGGCACGCCGGTCGCGCCCTCGAGAACGGCGTGGTAGGTGAGTCCTTTGGCGCACGCCATGACGGCGGCCAGCCGGCGACGCTGCGGCTCGCGGAAGGTCAGGGGCATCCGCTTCGCTGCGGCGCAGACGACCCCCGGATTGTCGGCCAAGATGGGAGCGGGGGACTCCAGGCCCACGGTAGCCGGCATCTCGCCCTTCTCGATCGCCAGACTAACCTTCAGGAGCGATGCCATTGCCGACGCTCCCTCGGTGTGGCCAATCTGCCCGACCAACGAGCCAACAAGGAGCGGCTGGGCGCGGTTCCCGCCGCCGTAGGCGCCGACAATCGCACGCCAAAGCTCCTTGTCGCGTTCCGGCAGGCCGGTGCCGTCCACCTCAATCGCGGCGACGTCGGCGGCATGGACTCCGGCGACCTCGAGCGACCGCTCTATGGCCAGTCGACAGCTTGCCTCCCACGACGAATCGTGGGCCGCGCCGATCCCGCGGATGATGGCCCGGATGCGGTCGCCGTCGCGCCGGGCGTCCGAAAGACGCTTGAGCAAGAGCATGCCGACGCCTTCGCCCGGGACGAGCCCCTTCGCCTGGGCGTCCAGCGGAGAACGGGGACACTCGGCGGCGGCGAGGATGCCCTCGTGCGACAGCGTTTCGTACACCGGCAGCCCCATGCGGCGTTGCCCGGCCGCGCAGAACATCATGTCGCAGTCGGCGCAGAGAAGCAGGTCCACGCACACGCCCAAGGCCGCCAGCCCTGAGGCATCGCCGCTGTCGATCGCCGCACCTCCGCCCATGAGGTCGAACGCCTTGGTGATGCGTGAGGCGAGGGTGCTGGTGCTGTAGCTGCCGGTCTCGTCCACCAGGGCCGGCCAATGTTCGAGCATTACCTCGCCGAATCGTCGGGCGATCTCGTCGATTTGGTCCCCGGAGACACCGCGGCGGCGCAGCACTCCCGCCAAAGTGCGCTGGAAATCGGGGAGCCGCAGCCCCATCTGCAAGTGGTTCACGAAGTCGCTGCCGACGACGGTCCCCACCACCACGCCCGTACGGCTCCGGTCGAAGGGCTTCCGGTCGTAGCCCGAGTCGTTGAGCGCCTGGTCGGCGGCGTCGAGGAGCATGAACTGGAGCGGATCGGCGGTGGCGACTTGCCTGGGGGGCACCTTGTGCGACCGCCAGTCGTACTGGAAGTCCGTCACGAAACCGCCAAGCACGGTTGGGGTACGATACGCCTTGCGGGCCCCGGGTTCGCAGGCCAGGTCGGCCCGCAAGCGATCCGCGGGCGCGCGGCACTTCGGATCGCGTCCTGAGGCAAGGAGATCCCAGAGCGCAGCGATCGTTCGCGCCCCCGGGAAGATGCACCCCATGCCGATCACTGCGACCGCTTCCTCCTCACCGGCCGCCGCACTCCGCTTTCTCCGGGCGGGGAGTCCCTGCGGCACGCCGGCCTGGGTGCCGGTCGAGGGCGTGAACTGGTCGAGAACGACGTGTACGTTCAGACCGCCGATCCCGAAGGCATTGACGGCGGCCCGCCGCGGATGGCCGTCGGCGGGGGCCGGCCACGGCGTAGGCGTCATCGGCACGTAGAGCGGGCCCTGGTCCCAGTCGATTTTCGGATTCAGCCTGTGGACGTTGATCGCCGGCGGGATGACGCCGTGCTGCATGGCGAGCACCGTCTTGACGAGGCCGGCGATTCCCGCCGTCTCCAACGTGTGGCCGACGTTGGCCTTCACGCTCCCGATCGGGATCTTCGTTGCCGGCCCAGCGCGATTGCGGAGCACCTCGGTGATCGCCTCCAGCTCGGTGGCGTCTCCGAGTTGTGTCGAAGTGGCGTGGGCCTCGACGTACTGCAATCGTCCGGCGTCGATGCCGCCTGCATAGGCCCGCTCGATCGCCAGGATCTGCCCTTCCTTCCTCGGCGCCCAAAGGCTCTTGCCCTGCCCGTCGGACGAGACTCCCAGGCCGCGAATCACGGCGAGAACGGGGTCCCGGTCGGCGAGGGCTTGCGGCAGGGTCTTGATCAGCACCGCGGCGTACCCCTCGCCGAGGACCAAGCCGTCGGCATCCGCGTCGAAGGGGCGGGAACCCACGGCGCTGACCGACTGGGCATGGCAGAAGAGCACCAGGGTGTCCGACTTGTAGCAGGACGCGCCGCCCACGATCGCCATGTCGATGCGGCCCATCTCAAGGGCCCTCGCCGCAAACAAGAGCGCCTGCAGCGACGACGCGCAGGCCGCATTGACCGCCATGAACGGCCCGCTCAGCCCGAACGCCTTGGAGATCGTCCCCGCCGCCATGCGGATGGAGAGATCGCGGCCCTCAACATTGCTGCGGGGGTGCTCTCGGCGCACGGACTCGACCGCTTCGCGGATGACGCCCTCCTGGTCCGCCGCCGGCAAGGCGCGGAAGGGGTCGATTTCGCGGAGAAACTGGGCGGCCTCTTCCACGCAGGCCGCGTAGATGTAGTCGCCGGCCATGTGGCTCCCGCGGCCATTGCCGATGAAGACGCCGGTATTCCGCAACGGCAGGTCGAACGGGTCGAGCCCCGCGTGCCGGCACGCTTCCGCAGCCACTTCGCACATCGTCAGATGCGAGCTGTCCGCCTTGGCGGGAAGGTCGTTCGGCACCGGGCAGGCCTTCGAGTCAAAGGGCCGCCGGGAGCTGAGCGCGGCCAGCTTGCTGTAGGACTTGCCGACCGCCCCTCGTCTCGGATCGTAGTAGTCCTCCTGGTTGAAGTGCTCCGGCGGAAGCTCGATGACTGCGCTGCGGCCCTCCACCAGCAATTGCCAGAATTCGTCCAGGGTGTCGGCGCCCGGGAGCCGGCAGGCCATGCCGATGACGGCCAAAGGAGTGTCCGCCTGCCGGTTCGCGTTTGCCATGATTCGGTCTCACATGGTGATCGGCCGGGGTATCTCACGTCTTCGGGAAATCGCGGCTGCCGGTCGGTCTGTGGTGCTATCTCAACGCGGGCTTGAAGACACCAGTTGCTCCAGGATTCCGGTCAACTCCTGGCAGGAACGCTTGCGGCACCGAATCAGAAGGCGTCCGGCGTAGACTGCCTGCTCCACGGGGACGCGGCCATGAACGATCGCGCCGAACGTCTCGCTATTGAGGTAGTAGCCGTCGCTGTCCTCCGGCCCTACTCCCACGGCCGCTCGCAGCAGCGCGCCGTCCCGGAGCACGAGCTGCCATTGGCCGCCGCCGCGGCCCGTGATCTCCAGGGCCGGGCAGTCTCCGGCGGCTCCGGCTTCCGGAGACTGCCCGACGGCGGCAAAGCGATCGAGGTACCCGTGCGCGTCGAACTCCGTGGCTACGGGCCTGCGTCGCGGCGGGTTGAAACCGTTGTCGACCGCGAACTTCGCCAGGCACAACAGCCGGTCGCGGTCCATCTGCGGACAAGGCAGGTGACTCAGCGCCCGGCCGCTTGCGGTCAGGTCGAACGTCGGGTCGTTTCGCCAGTGCGATTGGTAGACCGACATGTACTCCTGGAACAACTTCTCGTAACCGGCCAGGGCCTCTTCGCCGGCCGCGGCCGCTACAGGCCGCTTGTAATAGCGGCGCAAAGCCTCCTGGACGATCTCTTGAATCAAACGCACGGCCGTGGGCTTGGGCGAGGCCAGGTGGAAGGTCTTGCCGTGGTGTTCCGCGTGCGTCACCAGGTAAGCGATCGCGGCCGAGACCCAGTCCACCGGGACGAGGTTCTTCCCCTCGGAGCCCTCGAGCCGGAGGCGCGCCAGGAACCGGTCATTCATCTCCTTGGGCGGGATCTTGTCGGCCATCGCGCAGGCCAACTGAAGCGGCAGGTAGACGCCGTGATAGCTCGTGGTGTAGCCGGTCTGCGAGTCGCCGACCAGGCTCGCCGGCCGGTAGACCGTCAGCACGTCCAGGAAATCGGACTGGCGGAGAAGCTTCTCTCCTTCGAGCTTGCTCTTTTCGTAGATGTTGCCGAGCTGCTGCCCGCAATCCAGCTCGCTTTCCAGGACCCGCCCTTCCCGCAAACCGCAGACATAGGCCGTCGAGACGTGGTGGAACTCGCGGATGCCGCTCTCGCGGCAAAACTCCAGCAGCCAACGGGTGCCGTCCACGTTGGTCCGCGCGGGCTCGCCGTGCTTGTCGGGGCGAAAGGTCATGCTGGCCGCGCTGTGGACGACCGCCCGGCAGTGATCGGCAACCCAGCGCCGGCCGGCATCACTGAGCCCCAAGCTCGCTCTGCAAAGGTCCCCCTCAAGCACCACGGGACGCGGCAGCGCGCGGCCTCCGGCACCTTCCCAATCGCTCATCACGGCCTCGACCCGCCGGCGAGCCGTTTCCTGTCTGGCCGGACGAGCCAGCACAGCCACCCGCCTCCCGGCCAGCAGCAGGTCTCGGAGCAGATACCGGCCGAGTAAGCCGGTCGAACCGGTCAGCAAGCAGTAGGCCATGGCTTCGATCCGGGGGTGCGGAGGCCGATTAGACGCAAGGATGCACGACAGGCGCCGCCCGGGCGTGTTTCCACCTATCAAACAATACTAATCACAACGTCCGCGCGAGAAACCCCCCCATGCGATGCAGACTTGTCCACCTGCTATGGCGGCCAGCACATCCTGCCTACGTGCGAGCCTCGTGCCACAACCAGACACCGCGGCCGAAAGCCCCGGCCTACCATCGCATCAGCACCGTGCCCCAGACCAACCCGGCGCCAAAGCCGCTCATCAGGAGGTGATCGCCACGGCGGATGCGTCCCTGGCGGACCGCTTCGTCGAGGGCCAGCGGGATGCTTCCGGCGGACGTGTTGCCGAAACGCTCCAGGTTGTTGAAGACCCTGCTTTCGTCGATCTTCAACTCTTCGACCGCCGAGCGAATGATCCTCAGGTTGGCCTGGTGAAGGATCATCAGGTCGACGTCGGTGATGTCCTTCTCGGCGGCGCCGAGCACCTCGGCCACCGATTGGCAGAGCATGCGGATCGCCCATTTGAAGACGGGCTTACCGTCCATGTGAAGGAAATGGAGCCCTGTGGCGGCAGCGGCGGCGGAATAGGGCATCCGCGAACCGCCCATGCGGCGGCATAGCAGCTCGGCCCCGGACCCGTCGGAGCCGATGGCGTACGAGAGCAATCCCTGCTCCCGGCTTCCCGGCGCCAACAGCACGGCGCCGGCGGCATCGCCGAAGAGCGGAAACGTCCGCTTGTCCTCCGGATTGACGACCCGGGAATTGCAGTCCGCGCCGATTACCAGGACCAGCCGGTTGCACCCGCTGGCGACGAACTGGGCCCCGGTAATCATGGCAAAGACGAAGCCGGCGCAGGCCGCATGGAGATCCATGGCGGGGGCCCGCAGCCCGAGCCGGTCCTGTACCAGGCACGCAGCGGAGGGGAGCAGCATGTCGGGGGTGTAGGTCCCGACGAGAACCAGATCGATGTCCGAAGGATCGACCCCCGCCTGCTCGATGCACCGTGCCGCGGCTTCCACCGCCAGGTCGCTGGTCGCCGTTTCGGGCGAGGCGTGCCGCCGCTCCAGCACGCCGGTCCGCTGGACGATCCAGTCGCAGTCGTAGCCCAGCGCCGCCAAGTCGGCGTTATCGATGAGGGTCTCGGGAACGCTGCTCCCGGTGCCCAAAACCTGAACGCCCAGCAAGGCCCCCAACCGGGAACGGGTAGTCGGAATGACGATCTCGTCGGGTCGGCTGATCTCCGTCGTCATGAACTCAGTCCCAATAGGCCGGATCGTGATACCACCCCAGAGGTACCTTCGGGGCCGCCAGTGGCCGCCAACCAAAAGCAGAAGGTTAAGCCTTCCGGGGCTGGCACTCAAGACCACTGGGCCCGTGGGTCGGACGAACTGTGGAATGGCACCGCCCGTTTAGGGGGTCTTGAGGCAACGTGACTCGCATCACAGCATTCCACAGCGGAGGACAAGCCGCATCCACGGACGTCCGAAGTCTTTGAGACTTCAGAAGTCCTTCTCGTCTGCCATCCAGCCGCGAATCTCGGGAGAAATCCCTCGACGGGGGGGTGCAAACCCGGCGGACTAACGGTTAAGTTAGCGGCTGAGTCGTGGTTAGGACTCGTGTACGCCGGGTTTGAACCGAGGGTTCACGGATGCGGGTCGCAGTTTCGCGGGTCGCCTCGTTTTGGAGCGAGCGAGCGGAGGTGAATCTGCACCATGAGAGCAGCGCTGATGTGTATGCTGGCCATTCAATACAAGAACACGCGTGACGCGCCGGTTCTGGTTGCCGCAAACCGGGAGGAGTTCCGTGATCGGCCGACCCAGGCCCCTCGCATTCAGTCGGGGAGACCCCGGGTGATCTGCGGGATCGACCGCAAGGCGGGGGGGACTTGGCTCGGAGTGAATCAACACGGACTGGTGGCCGCGGTGGCGAATCGCCCCAAGACGGTCGTGCCGCCGGAACCTCGCTCGCGGGGATTGCTTTGCCGGGAGATGCTCAACCTCGAGACCGCCGTCAAGGCGTGCGACTATGCCGCTAAGGAGCTGGCTACGGGGCGGTATGCCGGGGCCAACTTCGTCTGCGCCGACGCCCGAAACGCTTTGGTCATTTACGCCGGCGACAAGATCCAGACCGTGGAGCTGAAGCCCGGGCTCCACCTGATCTCCGCAGGCGACCTGGACGACCTGATCGACGAGCGCCAAGAACTGGTCCGGCGGCTGCTCACGCTCCAGCGTCTGGACTCCGCGGTAGCCTTTCTGGCGGTGGCCAGCCGCACGTTCTCCCGCAAGCCGGATGCCGCGGGCCGCCGGGGAGTGGTGATCTGCGACCCGGAATACGGCACGGTTTCCTCGACGCTCGTTTCGCTTCCCAAGAAGATGCACAACGCCGTTTACCACTACGCCCCGGGTCCGCCCTCGGAACACGCTTACGACGATTTATCCGCGCTATTGCGCCAGGTGCTGTCTACGGACAAGTAGGCTGCGCGATCGGACGGGGCTGCCGGCGGCGAGTCCGGTGTTCTTGCTCGGGTCGGCAAGAGCCTCGCCCTCCCGGAATCGCGCAAGGCCGCTCGGTGCGGTGGACGCTGCTCGGAGCGGTTGACGCCTTCCGGCGTGTGAACGACAATCGGAGTACCCTGGGGCCGCCTCTAAGGGCTGCCAGCAATTCCTCGAGAGTACGGCAACGCATGGGAAAGGCGGGCGTCGGGATTTGGCTGATCGGGGCCAAGGGGGGCGTGGCAACTACAACCCTTGTCGGGCTCGCTGCCCTCAAACGCGGTCTGGTGCCCGACTGCGGGCTGGTCAGCCGGCTTCCCGAGTTCCGCCATCTCGGGCTGGCAGGGTGGGAGGATTTCGTGGTCGGGGGCCATGAGATCCGCCCGCTGCGACTTGCCGACGAGGCACACCGGCTGGCTGCCGACAACCGGGCCATCGATCCGGAGTTGATCGCCCGGTGCAGGCCGGAGCTGGACCGGATCGACCGCCGCATCCGTCCCGGGACGATCGTGCGGGTCGGTCCCACGATCGGCCGGCTGGCCGGGCCCGAGGTTCCCGCGCGGGAGACGCCCCGCGAGGCGATCCGCCGGGTCCGGGACGACATGGTCCGGTTCGTTGAGGCCCATGAGCTGGAGCACCTGATCGTGGTGAACGTGGCCTCCACGGAGCCGCCGGTGGAACCGGGGTCGGTGCCGCCGAGCTGGTCGGAGCTGGAGCGGCAACTGGACCGGCCGCGGAAGTGCGCGCTACCGGCCAGTGCGCTTTACGCCATTGCCGCGCTGGACCGCGGCTATTCGTACATCAACTTCACCCCGTCGCTGGGCTCCGCGCCGGAGGCCCTCGACGAGTTGGCGCGGCTGCGGGGTGCGCGGCACATGGGCTGCGACGGCAAGACCGGCGAGACCCTGCTGAAGAGCGTCCTGGCCCCCTTGTTCCGCCGGCGGAACCTGCGCGTGATGAGCTGGGTCGGCCACAACATCTTCGGCAACCTCGACGGCAAGGTGCTCGACGATCCGGCCAACAAGCAGTCCAAGATCGCCAGCAAGGACCACGTGCTGGGCGAGGTCCTGGGGTACAAGCCCCAGACGCTGGTCTCGATCGAGTACATCGAGAGCCTGGGGGATTGGAAAACCGCCTGGGACCACGTACACTTCCAGGGTTTCCTGGGAACGCCGATGACGCTCCAGCTCATCTGGCAGGGGTGCGACTCCCTGTTGGCCGCCCCGCTGGTGCTGGATCTCGTTCGCTTCACCGAGTTGGCCTGGCGCCGCGGCGACACGGGACGCTTGACGTTCCTGGCCAGCTTCTTCAAGAGTCCTTATGGAGTACATGAACAGGATTTCACCCGGCAATTCCAGATGCTCGAGGCATGGGCCGCCGGACAGGACGTCCGGCGATGACGCAGCGTGCCCCGAGGGCCGGCCGCGCGCCGGACACCCCAGTACTGCCCGCCGCGGAGTCATTACCTTATATGGGTATTGACTTGACTCAACCGACCACAACCTGTAGTGATCGTGTCACAGCCCAGACAATCAAGTAGGAGGGCTGTACGATGGCGACACTCAGCGACGCCGAAAAACGGCGTGGAACGAGCGCGAAAACATGCCAAGAGTCGGTGGACGTGCCCACAGTGCGGCAGGACGTGCCGAGGTAACGGAGGTAAGTCGAGCCACAAGCGATGGCACCAACGGCAAACACAACCTATGGTAGGTAGTTGAGTCAAGTCAATACCCATATTACCTTATGAAACTCAGGACAGGGAGTAGTCTTGAAAGAGCGACACGCAAAACCGACACCTCCTAGGGAACACCCCGGCGGCCCGCCGACGAGCCGATTCGGGGGGCTTTCCCTTTCGGAGCCGACCCTTGCGGCCTTGGAGCAAGCGGAATACCTGGAGCCGACGCCGGTCCAGGCGGGCCTGATTCCCCGGGCCGTGGAAGGGATCGATCTGATGGCCCAGGCGCAAACGGGCACAGGAAAGACGGCCGCCTTCGTCATCCCCATCCTCGAGCGGATCGAGCCGCACCGGCGGAGAGGTCGGCCCGAGGCCCTGGTGCTGGCGCCCACGCGGGAGCTGGCGGTCCAGGTCCGCGACGAGTTCCAGAAGCTCGCGGCCGGGCGGAAGCTGGCCATCGTGGCCGTCTACGGAGGAAAGCCGCTCCGCCAGCAAGTCGAACATCTCCAGCGCGGGGTGGACGTCGTGATCGGCACGCCGGGCCGGGTGCTCGATCACCTCCAGCGACAGACCCTTTCTTTTGACGGGGTTCGCATCGTGGTGCTGGACGAGGCGGATCGGATGCTGGACATCGGCTTTCGGCCCGACATCGAGAAGATCCTCCGCCGCTGTCCGGCGTCGCGGCAGACGCTGCTCCTCAGCGCCACGATCCCGCCGCCCGTGATGCGGCTGGCCGAGCGGTACATGCGCGAGCCGCAGATGCTCAACTGCTCGCCCCAGCAGGTCGCCGTGGAGACGATCGAGCAGTTCTATTTTCCCGTCGCGGTGGAGGACAAGTTCGAGCTCTTGGCGCAGCTCCTCCGCAGGGAGCAGCCGGTCCAGGCGATCGTCTTCTGCCGCACCAAGCGCGGCGCCGACAAAGTGGCCGGGCGGCTGGCCAAGAAGCTCGACTCGGTGGCGGCCATCCACGGCGACCTGGCCCAGCGGGTCCGCGACCGCGTGATGGGGCAATTCCGCCAGGGCACCGTTCGCCACCTGGTGGCCACCGACGTGGTCGG
>CAYGZA010000055.1:0-26070 GCA_964354135.1 uncultured Planctomycetaceae bacterium | reverse complement strand
CGAGATTTCCGTGGGCCAGCCGAGTCTGAACGTCACAAACAAAGACACGCCCCGGTCCGGTCCGGGTCATCGCAGCGGCTCGATCCGCCCGGCGGCCACCAGGAAGGCAATCGCCGCCAGGTAGGCCGCGCCCACGCACACGAAGGCCGGGTCGTAGCCGGCCAGATCGACGACGTAGCCGATGAGCGGCTGGGTCAGGGCCCCGGCCAGCGTGCCTGCCGCGCCCGTGATCCCGTAGAGCACCGCCTGGTGCCGCCGCGGCGAGATTTCCGAAATCGCCGTGTGGACGTTCGTTGCCCAGGAGAAATGCCCAAACAAGGCCGCGGTCAGGAGCCCGATGGCGAGAAACGGGCTCCCGACAAAGCACGCCAGCGAGCCGAGCGCACCGAGCATGGCCGAGGGGATCAGGACGAGCTTGCGTCCGGCGCTCGTGCCTAGTCCTCGCTGGATGAGCACGGCGGCAAGCCAGCCTCCGGCCAGCGCCCCGAGGTCGGCGCCGAGGTAGGGCATCCAAAGCCAGCGGCCGACCATCATCAGGTCGAAGCCGCGGACCTCCTGGAAGTAGCCCGGCGTCCAGAACAGAAAGAACCACCAGGCTCCGTCGGTCAGGGCCCGGGCCGTGAGGATGCACCAATACTTGCGCCGCCGCAGCACTTGGGAAAGCGAAAGCTCTTGCTCCGCCGGCCCGTCAGGATCCGACGGGGCGCGATGTCCCGGCGCCGGATCGTGACGGCCGTACACCTGCCGGATCCGCCGGTGCAAGAGCAGCCAAGGGGGCACGAGCAGGAAGCCCAAGGCCCCGGTCACCAGAAACGAAGCCCGCCAGCCGTAGCACGCCGTCACCCAGGCCACGACCGGCGGCGTGAGCAAGGAGCCGACGCTGAGCCCGCACAGATAGATGCCGACGGCCTTGCTGCGGTTCTCGGCCGGAAACCACTCCGTCGAGGCGCGCAACGCCGTCGGGTAGAAGCCGCCTTCGCCGATGCCCAGCAGGGCGCGAAACAAGCAGAGGCTCAGCAACCCCAAGGTCAGCGCATGGAGCATGTTCGCCAGGGACCAGAACACGATCGTCAGCGTGAACATGCGGCGGTAGCCCAGCCGGTCGGCCATCCACCCGCCGACGACGTAAAGGACCATGTACGTAAGCAGGAATGCGTCCAAGGCCAGTCCGTAGCCGGTGTTGCTGATCGACAGCTCGTCGCACATCTTCGGCTTCACGACCCCCAGCACGGCCCGGTCCATGTAGTTCACCAGCGAAGCGGCAAACAACAGGCTGACAACCAGCCACGCAAACCGATTGGTCCGGGATCGATCCATGGGCACTCCCGCAAGATGCTGACCGGGTGCCGCCCATTGTATGGTCCGGGAGCGGGAAGCAAAAGCTGATTGCCATCGACGCTGCACCCTTCCTACAATACCCGCAATGCGCGGCTGCAACATGCCCTCGGCAAAGAGCCGATGCGGGCGGTGGTCGTGTACAATACGGGCCAGCGGCAGTTCACCCCCGTCCAAGAGTGACCTGCCTACCTGGTCGCCTCGATGGCCACCGCGCGGACGAAATCGGGAAAAAGGGGACAGTCCCCATTTGCCGGAACGGCCCGAAGGGTGCTTCGCACAAATGGGGACTGTCCCCTTTTTCCTCCGGCGTCCTACAACTCCCGATCCGCCGCAACACTCCGCCGCCTGCCAGCGCCCTGTTTCCGGCACCTGCGATTGCCGCTCGGCCTCGCGCAGCGAATACTTCACGGAATCTTGTGGAGCGTCCCCCGAATTGAAACGCTCTGCTACGCCGTGGAGGTGCCATTGGCGAGAGCGCCGTTGGTGTCTATCCGCAAGCGTTCAAGGATCAGGTTAGCGATGTCGTCCGGCGTGCGCTCCCCAATCGTGACGTAACCGTCGATGGTAAACAGACCGGGGATTTCAGTGTCGTCGAATCGCAGCGGCATGACGGTGGATGCCTGCCGACGCTTGATTAGATCGCGAATGGCACGCCACTCCAGGCCGCACCACTCCTTTCGCTCGTAGTCGGCGCACAGGAACACGGCGATCAGGTCAGACTCATCGTGGTAAAGCTGCTGCAGGTGCGTGTCGAGGTCGAGGCGGGCAAACTCAGCCTCGTGGTACTTGTCGTACAGCACCCGATCTCGCCCGAGGCTTTCGGCCAATCGGTTCGCCACCGCGTTGATGAACTCCCGACGCTCGCCCGGGAATGACAAGGCAATCGGGAATCGTTTTTGCTGCGCGGTCATCGTTGGGCGCGTCAGCCCTGGCGCCACCGCGCGGGCGTCCGCGCCGTCGCTCTGGTCCTTCGGGTGCATGCCGGCCGCCGGCTCGACAGCCAGAAGCACTCCAAGCCGGTTGAGCGTCTTGCGGGCATCCCCGGATTCTACCAACAGCCGACGCACGTCGCCGTCTTCGGCCGCCATACCGCGGGCCGCCACATTTTGAAGGAATTCCAGCAAGTCGTCGGCGGCCTCAGGTACCTTCGGGATTCCAATCATCCCCAGAATCGAGCGGAGTTCTTGCCGGGTAACAGGCCCGGGCGGGCAGGCGGCAAAGGCCCGTTGCAGCCAAGCCTCCCGCTCTTCGGCCTTGATTTTCAGAGGAACGGCCGCTGCCCACGCCTCGCGTTCGTCGGCCGTCAGTTCCCGCGTGACGTGCGGGGCCAACTGGATTTCCCGCGGGGGCGGCTCACGGGCGGGCTGCTTTCGACGTGTCATGCTCACCTTCCTTTCTCCGGGCCGGCCGGGCGGGCCCCAGGGCGAAGGTGAGTTCCCCGAGGTGCCGGGCGGGCTGGTTATCACCCTTCTCCGCCTCTGCTTAATCCGTCGCCGGCTTCTTGGTCGGAAGCAGAGTGTGAAACCCCATCTCGGGTTCTTTGTCCTGCCCTGCCTCTTGTGCCGCGGCTTCAAGACGCTCAAAATACGCGCGCCACTCAGAATAGACGGCTTGCGCTTCCTCCCGATTCTGGAACACGGGAGGGAGCGGCGGCAAGTTGGCCAGCCCGCGGTTCTTCGCCCACGCGAAGGCGACCCCCAGGTCCTGGCGCACGCTGGAGAGCACGTCGCCATGCGCTTGGGGAGGCAGCGACGTTGCCTTACCGGGCAAGATGACCCTGGTGTTAAAGGCAGTGCCTTCAACCCACCTAATGAGGCGATCGTGCAGGGATCCAAGAGTTGGCTGAATTCGCAATTCAAGCCACTTCTTGACGTCCGCCGGGCCCGTCAACTCCACCGAATCGTCCGATGCGCCGCCCATAGGTTCCCCTTTCGTTCTGCGGGTGGGCTCGGGTCGGACGGGGTGCAAGGCGAACAACTCCCCGCGCCGGCCCGAGCCGCTTGGCCGGTAGCTGGCCAGGCATCCCGAATGTCTCCGATTCTACCCCTTTGGGCAGGGGTTGCATAGCCTAGGTCGCAGGGCTACCCTGATGCGTGGTTGCCTTGCGGCTTTTTACGGGGAGGGCACGGTCATGGCGTCACAATGGTTCTACCAGGCAATGGGGAAACAAGTTGGCCCCATTTCAAGCGACGAACTGCGAAGTCTCGCCCACGCCGGCGTGATCTCACGGGACACTCCGGTCAAGAACGCCCCTGACGGCGCATGGGTTCCGGCCGAGCGTGTGCGGGGCCTATTCCCTGTATCCAATGCAACACCTCCGCCGCTGCCGGTTGTGGCTTCCGCGCCAGTCGACGCAAACCCATCCGATTCAGTTGGGGAGCCATTAGGGTTTTTGACCGCACCCAATCCCGGTCGACCGGATGCGACTTCCGTCACGAGGCGACTCTCATGGCGCGCGGTTGCGGCTGCCTTTGCTGGTTGTCTCGCTCTTACCGTTCTGATTGGTGTGCTTGTCGTCGGGAGCAAGCTCTTCTCTAGTCCGGCCCGTGAAACCGCGAAGGAAGTTGAGGAAGCTGAGGAACGGCCCAAAGCGGTGGCACCAGGGCAATCAGGAAACCCCGTGACTGGCCGAATCGCCAGTGTCCCAGAGATTGCTGAGACTGGTAAGCCAGCGCCCGCAAAGCCGAAGGTGCCAGCACGGCCGACTATAAGCTTCCATGATGCTGCGGAACGAGGGCGCATGGACGAAATCGAATCGCACCTTTACTGGAAGAGCGACGTAAACGTGCGCAATGAGCGCGGGTGGACTCCGCTGCACTGTGCCGCTCGGACGGGCGAGACCGGCGCAATTAAGGTCCTGCTGGCCAACCACGCCGATCTAAATGCTTTGGCACCTCTCGATTTTCGGCCACTGGACGTCGCCGCACTCAATGGGGAAGTTGCGGCAGCACGATTGCTGATTGATGCCGGTGCAGATGTGAACGCCAAGAATGCCGGCTGGCCTTCCATCCGTGGAGCCATGCTGAAGCAGCGCACGAGTGAGATGCAGCAGCACCTAGGGAAGCTGACGAACGCCGAAGTGGAGGAACTCGAGCGGAAAGTCCGAGCTATTGAGGGTGGTACCGCTAGTCCTGAAGAAATGGAGCGGGTGCATCCCTTGATTCCACCCGATATCCCTATCGAGAAGAAGGTTCGGGCAGTTTTGGAGGCGAAAGGCAGGAAGGTCACACGCCGTGTTCCGACCTTTGACGCGATCGGTGAGACCGCGCTTCACTTGGCTGCTGCGAAGGGGCGCGTGGAAGTGACCAGGCTGCTCTTGATGAATCACGCCGACGCAAATGCGACTGCAGGCTTCGGTACTCCCCTACACTTTGCCGCCAGAGAGGGACATCCCGAAGTCGTCACGCTCCTCTTAATGAACGGCGCCGATGTCAACGCCAAGAACGATTTCGGCAACACCGCGCTACACGAGGTTTTCAACACAAGAACTGAGGTTCGCGCTGCCGGTGGATCCGGCAGGGCACATCTGGCAGTCATAGAACTGCTCATGGAACACGGCGCTGACACTTACGCCAAGAACTGGTGCGGGGATACTCCGCTTGCGGAGAAGTGGAAAGAAACAGTGTTCTTCGATGACCAGCTACTACGTGGACTTGGTTGGCTTGAAGACCCGGACCTTCTTTACCTACTTCGGCGGTTCGCGCGTAAGTAGGTGAGGCGAGAGCACATCTCAATTGTGCAAGACAAGAGAGAACGGAGATGGCGCGGATTTGTCACGATAGCCCGCGGTACACGTCTCCGCGGTGGCGAATGCGGATGACGCGGATCAGGGGGCCCTCCTCCTCGACCCGGTAGATGATGCGATACTCGCCCACGCGGACCCGGTAAAGATTCTCTTCCCCCTTCAGCTTCTCTGAGCCACGCGGCCGCGGGTTGTCGGCCAGGGAAAGAATGCGGCGATCGACGCGCTGCAGGACGTTCTTGGGCAGGGCCTTGAGGTCCCGCAATGCGGCCGACGTGAGTTCTATCCGGTAGCGCGCGTGCCCTTGTCCTTCAGCCACTGCCAATTCCCGGGTCGCGTGTTACTTGAGGCCCAATTCCCGGCGAGCTCGATCGTAGGGGATCCGCCCTTCTGATTCGGTCAGGGCCGCCCGGGCTGCTTCGACATCCAAACGGTCCTCCAACTCCACAAGCAAGGCGAGGTCCTCGACGGGCACCAAAGCGGCCACATCTTTGCCCCGGCGACGAAGGAGGATGCGCTCTTTGCCGTAAGCGACCCGGTTGATGGTGTCGGCCAAGTTCTGCCGGGCATCGGTAACTTCCAGAGGGGTCATAGAACTGTACTCCGTGTACGTTTGGTACTCTACGTACAAGTATCGGTTCTTGCGCGGCGGTCGTCAAGGGCAAGAACGGCCGGGGGTTGCTCCATCGCCGTAAGTGATTATATTGGAAGCCGTTGCGGAAACCGGTTCGAGTGACGGGCAGCAGAATCCAACGCCGTCTCAAGGGAATCTCCGAGGTGTAGAGAAGATGAGACTACCATTGTCGCCACCGCATCGAGGCCGGCCGCTCTTGTGCAACCTCGCACTCGCGTACAACCTTGCACTCGTGCTCGCCGCGGCGGTAATCGGGCCGGCCGCGTGGGTTTCCGGGGCTCAAGGCGGCCAGCCGGCCGCGGAGGTCCCCTGGTATCAACGGTGCCTGATCGGCATGGAGGTCGGCCCCACCGGGGCCCAGTTCGGCAGCGATCCGAGCGACTCAGGCTACGCGGCCCGTTTCGACGGCCGGGAGATCGTCCGCCGGCAGGTCGAGGCCCACTCCGAGTACTTGGTCATTTGGGCCCGCGACGGCGAATATGCCTACTACAACTCGAAGATCATGCCCAAGTGCCCGGGCCTTGGGAGCCGCGACGTATTGCGCGAGACCGTCGAGGAGGCGGCTAAGCACAAGCTCCCGGTGATCGCCTACTGCGTGGTGCAACAGGCCGGGGACGCCCTCCGCAAGCATCCCGAATTCGCCATGCGCGACGCGGAGGGAAAGCCTATCGGGCGGTTCTGCTTCAACACCGGCTACCTCGACTACATGAAGGGGCTCGTGGCCGAGATGCTGGCTTACGGCATCGACGGCTTTCACATCGACATGCTCGACCAGGGTTTTGGGCCGCCCTACGGCTGCTGGTGTACGAGCTGCCAAACGCGATTCCGGGCCGAGTACGGCAAGGCCATGCCCAAGGGCGTCACCTGGGACGACGACTGGGACCGGATGCTCCAGTTCCGCTACAACACGAGCGCCCGCTTCGAGAAGGCGCTCCGCGAGCACGTCCGCTCGCTCAGCCCGCGGGCCTCGGTCGATTTCAACTATCACGGCTATCCGCCGTTCTCGTGGGAGGTGGGCCAGCGGCCGGTGCAACACGCCCACGTCGGCGATTTCGTCACCGGGGAGACCGGCGTGTGGGGCTTCAGTGCCCTGGGCGTCAGCCAGACGTGCCAGTTTCTGGCGGCCACGAAGCCGGGGGCGATCTACCAGATAGCGATGCAGCGCGGGGTGCGGATGTACCACGACCAGACCACGCGTCCGCTCAACGACCTCCGCTGGGAGCTGTTCGCGCTCCTGGCCCACGGCACGCGGGTCACGTTGGTGGACAAGACCGGCTACGACGGCTGGCTCGACCCGGTGGCCTACGAGCGGATCGGCGTCCTGTTCCAGGAGGCGCGGGCGAAGCGGGAGCATTTCGGGCACCGCCCGGTGCAGGAAGTGGGGCTCTACTACTCCAGCCGCAGCCGCGACTGGTACGGCCGCGCGACGCCGGCCCACTACCAGCAGTCGTTCCACGGGGCCCACAAGGCGCTGGTTTACGAGCACATCCCGTTGGGGATCCTGCTCGACGAGAACCTGACGCCCGAACGGCTGCGGCAGTTCCCGATCGTCTTCCTGCCCAACGCGGCGATCCTCTCGGATGATGAGATCAAGCTGTTCCGCCGGTACGTTGAGGAGGGCGGCAACCTGCTGGTGACCGGGCTGAGCGGGCTATTGGACCGGCTCGGCAACCCGCGCAAGGAATCGGCGCTCGCCGAGGTCATCGGCGCGACGTTCGTCAGGAAGCTCGATTCGTTGGACAACCACGTGCGGTTCGCCTCGGCGCCTCCGGACGCCCTGCGTGCCCTGTCGGCCGACATCCCTGGGAACTGGCCGTTCCTGGTCGAGGGGCCCGCGGCCGTGCTGAAGCCGACGACCGCCACCGCGGTCGGCGAGCTGATGCAGCCGCACCGCACGGTGCTCCAGAAGCAGGGCCGCGAGGGGACCAGTTGGCCGATGAGCGCGGATAGGCCCGTCGGGCCGGCGATCCTTTTCCACCCGCTGGGGAAAGGGAAGGTGCTCACACTGGCCTGCTCGCCCGACTTTGCGACCGCCGGCGAGCACCCGGTGGTTGAGACCCGCCGGCTCTTGCGCAACGCGGTGCGGCTCCTGAATCCCGAGCCGCCGGTGCGGGTGACGGCGCCGGCGAACGTCGAGGCGGTGATTACGGAGGACGCGGCCAGCGGGGTCCTGCGTGTTCACTTGCTCGGTTATCTTTCGCCCCCTGCGACCACGCCGGCCCAGAACCGGCCCTACGTGCTCCCCAGCCTGATAGAGGACCCGCCGCTTTACCGCGCGGTGATCGAGGTCCGCCGGCCCTTCAAGACGGCAAGAGCATGGAACAAGGAGACCTTGCTTAAAGCGCACGGGAACCGCGTGGAAGTGCAGGCAAACAACGTTCACGAGATCGTCGTACTGGAGAACTGAACGATCTTGGCACTCCCCTCCGGCAGGTGCTGGCGCCAGCTTCGCGGCAGCGGGCGCACGAGATGCCTCCGGGCAAGAACAGCGGAGGACGGTGCGGCTTCGGGAGGGGCAAACACACACCCTTGCACAAGGGGGGATGAGACATGCGATGCCCATTCAGAGGGGCAGGCAGGCCTAAAAGGAGTTGCATTCCCGCCCTCCGGCGACGACAATCAGTAGCTTAGAGTCCCCAGTGCGCACTGCCCACCACACGAGGCCGGCCGGCAACAGGGCGTCCGGCAGGACGGGCCCGCGATCCGTCCTGCACCCACCGGGGCGTATTGAGAATCCGCCGTATCGTCGGGAGAAACGCAGGGGTAAAATGCGCGAATGGAGTCCCACGGGAAACTCCGGTGCAGGCCGGGTTTGAGGTGAATTGATGAGAGTCACGGCGATCTCGCTTGTCATACTCACCCTGACAATCGGCGTCGCGTTTTCCGCCCGGGCCGCCGATCCACCGAGCAAGCCTGAGCCGAAGAAGGAGGCGCCCGCCGCGCCGGCGCCCAAGGACGCGAAGCCGGCGCCGCCGAAGACCCCCGCCCCGCCACCGCCCGCGCCTCCGGCCACCCCCGCGCCGGCGCCTAAGGACGCCAAACCGGAACCGCCGAAGGCTCCCGCGCCCGCGCCGGCTCCCGCGCCTCCGGCCCCGCCGCCGCCGGTGAAGGTGACCTCCATCCAAGTCGAGCCGGCGAAGCTCGTGTTGCAGGGCAAATGGTCGTCGCACGCCTTGGTGGTGACCGGGCAGCTCTCGGACGGGTCGGCCAGAGACTTCACCGCGGCAGCCGAGTTCAAGTCGGCCAACCCGGCCATTGCCGACGTGGGCAAGGACGGGGTCATCAGGCCGGTGGCCGACGGCGAGGTGCCGATCACCGTGGTCGCCAAGCTGGGGGATTCCACGGCCAGTGCCCAGGTGGTCGTGGGTGTGAAGGAGGCCAAGAACGAGTCCGCCAGTTTCCTCCGGGACGTGATGCCGCTCGTGACCAAGCTGGGCTGCAACGCCACAGAGTGCCACGGCTCCACGTTGGGCAAAGGGGGGTTCAAGCTCTCGATGTTCGCCGGCGAGCCCGACGCCGACTACGAGGCCCTCACCAAGCTGCACCTGGGGCGGCGGATCAACAAGGTGGAACCGCTCAAGAGCCTCGTGCTGCTGAAGGCCACCAACACCATCGCGCACCAAGGGGGACCGAAGATCCAGCCCAACTCGGCAGAATACGCGATGCTTGCCAGTTGGGTGGCTCAGGGAGTCTCTTGGGGTGATGACAAACTATCCAAGCCGGTCTCCGTGAGAGTGGCGCCGAAGGACAAGGTCCTGCCCAAGGGCGAGGGCCAGCAACTGCTGGTCCGAGCAGTCCATGCCGACGGCAGCGAGCGGGACGTGACCCGCCTGGCCTCCTTCCACACCTCGGATGCCAAGGTGGCGGCCGTCGACCCGAGCGGCAAGATCAAGGCCGAGGGCTTCGGCGAGGCCGTGGTGAGCGTCAGCTTCATGCGGAAGTCGGACGTGGTGCGGGTCGTGATCCCGCAGCCGCTTCCCACGCCCTTCCCCAAGATCGATCCGAACAACAAGATCGACGAGTTGGTGCTCGCCAAGCTCCAGAAGCTGGGCATTCCGCCGTCGGAGGCCTCTTCGGACGAGGTCTTCTTGCGGCGCGTCTATCTCGACGTCATCGGCTGCCTGCCAAAGCCCGAGGAGCCCCGAGCCTTCCTGGCCGACCCCGACCCGAAGAAGCGGAGCAAGCTGATCGACCGCCTGCTGGAGCGGGAGGAATACGCCGACTTCTGGGCCTTGAAGTGGGGCGACCTCTTGAGGATCAAGAGCGAGTACCCGGTCCGGGTGTGGCCGCGCGGGGTGCTGACGTATCACCGTTGGGTCCGCGCGAGCATCGCGGCGAACAAGCCGTACGATCAGTTCGTCCGCGAGTTGATCACGGCCAACGGGAGCAACTTCCTGGTCGGACAGGCCAACTACTACCGCGCGGTCCAGAAGCGGGAACCCCAGACCTATGCCGAGGCCACGGCGGTGCTGTTCATGGGAGCCAGGCTCGACTGTGCCCGCTGCCACGGGCACCCCACGGAGAGCTGGGGCCTGGACGACGGCCTGGGAATGGCGGCCTTCTTCAGCAAGGTGGCGATCAAGCCGACGTTGGAGTGGAAGGAGGAAGTCGTCTTCTTCAATCAGCACGGCGGCGTGTACCACCCGAAGATGAGGGATTACGTCAAGCCGAAGTTCCTGGGCGCGGAAGTGGTGGAGATGCCGCGCGATCAGGACCCGCGGCCGAAGTTCGCGGAGTGGCTCACCTCGCCGCAGAATCCGTGGTTTGCCAAGACGATGGCGAATCGGGTGTGGTATTGGTTGTTGGGGCGTGGGATCGTCCACGAGCCCGACGATTTCCGCTCCACCAACCCGCCCAGCAACCCGGAGCTGTTGGACTACTTGACGCAGGAGTTCGTCGGTCACAAGTTCGACGTGAAGTATCTGTTCCGCCTGATCCTCAATTCCAAGACCTACCAGCTTTCCAGCAAGGCCAGCGACCTCAACCGCGGCGACGCGGTGAATTTCTCCCACTACCACCTGCGGCGCATGGGCGCGGAGCAACTCCTGGACGCGGTCTGCCAGGTGACCGGTACTTCGGACCAGTTTGCCAGTTGGATCCCGGTTCCTCCCACGATCATGCCCATGGGCTCCCGGGCGGCGCAAGTGTTCGACGGCGATATCAGGAATCCGCTGTTGGATCTGTTTGGCCGTCCCCTCCGGGACACCCCCTACGAGTGCGAAAGAAAGCTGGGGGGCTCGGTGCGGCAGTCGCTCCATTTGGTCAACTCGGACCACTTCGAGGGCAAGGTGTCCGGCGGCCCGAACCTCCAGCGGCTGCTGGGGGCCAACAAACCCGATCCCGAGATCATCGACGAGATCTACCTGGCCACGGTGTCGCGCCTTCCCAGGCCGGACGAGAAGCAGAAGGTCCTGGACTACATGTCGGGCGCGGGCAAGAAGGTTCCGCCGCAACTGGAGGCAGACAAGAAGACGGCCGAGGACGCTCTGGCCAAGGTCCGAGCGCAACTGCAACAGGCCAATGCCGCCTATGAAGCAGTCGAGAAGGCAGCCAAAGAGGCGGAAGCGGCGGCCGCCGCGGTGCTCGGCGCGGCGACCCAAGCCACGACCGCCCAGACCAATGCCGAGACGGCCGCGGCAGCCAAACGTCAGCAGGCGACCGAAGCGAAGAAGAAAGCAGACGACCTGGTGCAGAGCCAGCAGAAGCCGGCCGAGGCCAAGCTGGCCCCGCTCGCCCAGGCCGTGACGGCGGCCGCCACCGCGAAAGCCGCCGCAGACAAGGCGTTGGCGGACGCGAAGGCCGCCGTGGTCCCGTCGCAACAAACTTCCGAGGCAGCCGAGAAGGCGGCCCAAGAGGCAGCGGCCCAGGCCAAGGCCATCTCGGAGGATGCCAAGAAATCGGCTGCGGAGAAGAAGCAGGCCGCCGACGAGGCCGCCGCCAAGCGCAAGGCGGCCGACGAAGCCAAGAACGTGTTGTCGCAAGCACAGCAGAAGCAGCAGCAAACGCAGACCGACGCCAACACCGCCGCCGAGAAGCTGACGCAGGCCGAAGCCCAGAAGAAGCCGGCGGAGGAGGCCCTGGCGAAGATCCAGCCCCAGGTGTCCGCTGCGGCCCAGGCTTACGAGGCCGCCGACAAGGCCGCCAAAGAAGCCGAAACGGCCGCGGCCCAGGCGAAGGCAGCCGCCGACGGTGCCCGGGCCGCGCAGGCTGTCGCGGCGACGGCCGCGAGCCAGAAGCGGAAGGCGGCAGGCGATGCCAAGGCTGCGCGGGATAAAGCGGACGGCGACGAAAAGGCCGCCAACGCCAAGACGGCCGAAGCCGCCAAGAAGCTCGCCGAAGCAACCGCCGCACTGAAGCCCCCCAGACATCAAGCGTTCCAGGACCTGCTCTGGGCGCTACTGAATACCAAGGAGTTCCTGTTCAACCACTAGGCTTTCGTAACCGAGCGACCGGCTCAAACAAGAACACCTGTAGGACGGGTAGGACGGCCTTTCCAGGCCGTCACGACGGCCCGGAAGGGCCGTCCTACGGGTAATGTGTTTCCCACCGGTAGCCCAAGGAGGAACGGCAATGTTGGATATTCATGGTCGACAGGCTGGCTGGAGCCGTCCGGGCTTGAACCGGCGGGACTTCCTGCGCGTGGGCGCGCTGAGCATGTCGGGGCTTACTCTGGCCCAGTGGCTCAACCTGAAAGCCCACGGCCAGGCCAAAGAGGCCAAGGCGAAATCGGTGATCCAGTTCTTCATGCTGGGAGGTCCAACCCACCTGGACACCTGGGACCCCAAGCCCGAGGCCGGCAGCGACTACTGCGGCCCGCTGAAAAGCCCCATCCAGACCAACGTGCCGGGAATCCGCATCAGCGAGCTCCTGCCGCTCTCGGCCAAACAGGCCGACAAGTACTCCATCATCCGCAGCTACAACCACCAGGACTTCGGTCATGAGACCGGGGCCTACACCGTGGCAACCGGGGCGCTTCCCTCGGGCGAGATGGTGTATCCCTCGATGGGGGCCGTGGTGTCGTTGAAGAAGGGATACGACGCGGGCTACCAAGGCGGGCTGCCGCCGTACATCACCTTGACGACGCCACTGCCCTGGTTCTCCGATACGGGGTTCCTGGAGACCAAGTACCAAACCTTCGCCACGTACGGGGACCCGAACGACAAGGGCTTCCGGGTCCAGGGCCTCGCGATGGCCGGAGGGCTGACCGACAAGCGACTCGAGGAGCGGCGCACGCTGCTCCAATCGGTCGACACGCTGGCCAGGGAGATGGACCAGGAGCCGGCCTTTCGGGAAATCGACGGATTCCATCAGAAGGCCTACGGCATGGTCCTGGGCGACGCCAAGAAGGCGTTCGACATGTCGTTGGAAAAGGACGACGTGCGGGAGAAGTATGGGCGGAACTACTTCGGACAGTCTTGCCTTCTGGCCCGCCGCCTGGTGGAACACGGAGTCCCGTTCATCACGGTCAATTGGGGCCCCTGGGACACCCACGTCGACAATTTCGGGGCCATGAAAGGGACGCTCCCCGTGTTCGACAAGGGCTTCTCCAGCCTGATGGAGGAGTTGGCGCAGCGGGGGCTGCTGCAAAGCACGATCGTCCTGTGGTACGGCGAGTTCGGCCGGACGCCCAGGATCGATCCGGCTCCCCCGTGGAACGGCGGACGCCACCACTACCCGCTGTGTTACTCGGCCGTGGTCGGCGGCGGTGGGTTCAAGGGAGGCACGGTCGTCGGCTCCAGCGATGCCAAGGGCGAGTTCCCCAAGGAACGGCCGGTGTATCCGTGGGACCTCACGGCCAGCATCTACAAACTGTTGGGCATCGACCCCAACGAGAAGCTTCCGCACCCGCAGGGTTGCGTGGCGTATGTGACGCCTCCGTCCAACGGCACCCGCCTCACGGGCGGCTTGCTCAACGAGATCATGTAGCCCGCCGACGCCGGGCCTTGCCGTCTTCCATTCAGGGGAGCCATTGGGATGAACGTCAAACGCGTGCTGGGGATCGCGGTGGCCGCGTGTCTGGGTCTCTGCGCCTCGACGGGCGCGCAGGGGCCTGCGCCGCAGAAGCAGCCGCTGGCGTTTCCGATCATCATCGCGCCGCCGGGCGACCAGAAGGCGCCCGCGCTGGACTGCGTGATCCCGTTCGGTCCGGCGGTCCCTACGTCCGCGGTGGCCTTCAGCCCGGACGGCAAGACCCTCGCCGTGGGCGGGTACCAGGAAGTGCTGCTCTGGGACCTGGCCAATGCCAAGCTGGCCAAGCGGATCGGCGTGGGACAGATCGGCGATTTCGTCCGCTCGGTGGCCTTCCGCACGGGCGGCCAGTGGCTGGCCGTGGCCGAGGGGACGCCGTACGGCCCCGGGGCCGTCAAGGTGTTCGACGTCACGAGCGGCCAGCCGGCCCTGGTCTTTCAGGAGCCCAAGGATGCCGTGTTCGCCGTCGCCTTCAGCGCGGACGGGAAGCTCCTGGCCGCCGGGGGGGCGGACAATGTGGCCCGTGTCTGGGGCGTCGACGAGAAGAAGCTCGCCGCCGAGCTCAAGGGCCACAGCGCCTGCATTCTCGGCGTGAGTTTCAGCGCCGACGGGAAGTTCCTCGTCACGTCCGGCGCTGACCGGACCGCCCAGGTCTGGGAAGTCGGCACCTGGAAGCTGGTCGCGAAGCTGGACCAGATGGAGCCGGTCCTCGGCGCCGTCTTCGGCCCGAACGCTGAGCTCGTGGCGGTGGCGGTGTCTGGTCCGACCGACCGCATGATCCGCCTGCGGCGGCGGGACAACACCCAGTTGGCCCGCGCGATCGACATGGGCGTCCCCGCCCCGCTGGGCGTCCTCTGGGCGCCGCCCGGTAACCGGATGTACGTCCCGCTGACCGATAAGACCGTGCGGGTCTACGATCCCAATAGCGGTGGCCACGTGGCTACCCTCACCGGGCACGCCGATTGGGTCTACGGCGTGGCGCTGAGCCCGGACGGCGCCAAGCTGGCCACGGCAAGCGCCGATGGCACGGTCAAGCTCTGGAACACGGCCGAGAACCGGCTCCTGGCGACGCTGGTGCAAGTCACTCCGCGGACGGAAGAGTGGCTGATTGTTGCGACCCCCGGCTACCTCGCTGCCAGCTCCCTGGGGGCTGTGCAGTGGCGAGCGGCTAACCTGACTACCCCGCCGGACAAAATCCCGGGCGTCCTTCAGAACCCCGAGCTGGTCAAGAAGGCGATTGCGGGAGAGAAGCTCCCCCCTCCAGCCCTGAAGTAGCAGGTGTAGGACGGCCTTTCTAGGCCGTCAATCGCGACGGCCCGGAAGGGCCGTCCTACAGATTACGAGCGTAGGAATCCCCACCATGAGCCACACGTCATCCCTAAGAGCCTATCCGCGACGTTTGGGCGGCATGCCTCCCAGAGCGCGAATCCGGAAGTTGGCCTTCGGCTGGTCATTCCTATGGGCGATCCTCGCCGTTGCGACGCTTGTGCAGGCCCAGCCGCCGCAGCCGGTGGTCACGTTCGTGTTTCCGGCCGGAGCGGAGCGGGGAAAGACCATCGAGGCCACGGTCAACGGCAAGGACTTCCAGAACGCCAGCGGCGTGCGGATCACCGGCCCGGGAGTGACGGCCAAGGTCGTCCAAGTGGTCAACCCCAACGCGGTCCGCGTGTCGGTTGCCGTGGCGCCCGATGCCGAGTTGGGCGAGCGGGACCTGCGACTGATCACGCCGGGAGGGGTCTCCAACCGCCTTCGATTCTTCATCGGGGCCTTGCCGGAGGTCAACGAGGTCGAGCCGAACACCGACCGGACCAAACCGCAGGCGCTCGCGGCCTTGCCGATCCTGATCAACGGCCAGATCGTCGACAACGATCGCGACAACTACCGCTTCGCCGCTAAGGCCGGCCAGACCATCGTTTGCGCGGTGCAGGCGAGGACCCTGCTGCCGTATCTGCCCGATACGGTCCCCGGCTTTCTCGACACCAGCCTGACGCTCTTCGACTCCGGCGGCAAGGTGCTTGTCTCGGTCGATCGCTTCCGCCACAACCCCGATTCGGTGTTGGTCTATACCGTTCCCCAGGACGGAGAGTACACGCTCGAGATCAGCGACGTCATCTATCGGGGGCGGGCGGATTTCATTTACCGGCTCTCCATCGGCGTCTTTCCGTACCTGACGCACGTCTTCCCGCTGGGCGGGCAGCTCAGCTCGGCCGTCCAGTTGGAATTGCACGGAGTCAACCTCTTTCCGGAGAGCATCCTCTTCGCGCCGCCCCGCAATGGCCTGGCGGCTCGCTACGTGAGCGTGGCCCGCAACGGGCTGACCTCGAACGCCCTGCTGTTCGCCGTAAGCGACGTGCGAGAAGTCCGCGAGACCGAGCCCAACGACGCCCCCGCGCAGGCGAACCGCGTCGCCCTGCCGGCTGCCATCAACGGCCGCATCCAGCAGCCCGGCGACGTGGATCACTTCATCGTGACGGCCCAAGCCAACCAGGTCCTGGTGCTGGACGTCCAAGCCCGGCGGCTCGATTCCCCGCTGGACTCCTTGCTCACCGTGATGAACGCGCAAGGCGGCGTGCTGGCCGAAAGCGACGACTTCACCGATCCCGATACGCCCCTGGTGCTGCACCATGCCGACTCGCGCCTGGTGTTCGCTTTCCCCGCGGCCGGCGATTATCTGTTGCGGGTGCGTGACACCCAGGGAAAGGGGGGAGAAGAGTACGCGTATCGGCTGGTGGTCGGGCCTCCCCGGCCCGACTACTCCGTGCGGATCATCCCGGACAATATCCGGCTGGCGCAGGGCGACACGGGGGTGATTACGGTAAGCTCCTTGCGCAAGGACGGGTTTGGCGGCGAGATCGCCGTGGCGCCGCAGACCTTGCCGCCCGGATTCGCCGCGACGGACACCGTCATCCCGGCCGGCCAGGACACGGCCCGCCTGACGATCACCGCCCCGCGCGACGCCCCGCTCACCGCCTTCCCTGTCACGATGGTCGGCACGGCCACACTCAATAACCAGCCGCTTATGCGGACTGTCGTCGGAGCGGAAGACGTGATGCAGGCCTTCAGCTACAGGCACATTATCCCGACCAAGGAGTTTCTGGTGGCGGTCATGGAGGCGCCTTCCTTCACGCTGGCCCTGAGCGCCCCGCCCAAGGAGCCTCTCCAGGTTGCCCAGGCCACCGAAGTCCAGGTCGCCGTCAAGGCATTCCGCAAGGATACGGCCAAGGGCCCGATCACCCTGGCGATCGACGGGCCACCCCCGGGCATAACCATCAAGCCGGCGGTCATCCCGCCCGATAAGGACGAGATGGCCGTGACCATCGTGGTCGCCAAGGAAGCGGCCGTCGGACTCAGGCACAACATCATCCTGAACGGGACCCTGAAGACCGACAAGGAAACGTCCACGCGGCTTGCGCCTGCCGTCCCGGTCAAGGTGGTCGCTCCGCCGCCGCCCCCTCCTCCGCCCGCTCCGAAGAAGTAGCGGCCTCGTCCACCACGCGGAGCAGGACCACGGTGCTGTCGTCGCACCGCATCCATCGCTCCTGGCGCAGCAAGGCAATCTCCTCTTTCCACGCTTCCTCGGAGATGCCCCAGTAATCCGCCCACGTGACGGGGTCACTGGTCCTCGGCGGTTCCGTAGATCGTCCCGTCGTCGTCTTCTTCGTCTTCCGGCGGCTTCTCGACGATGAACGACCGCCCGCACTTGCACTTCGCCTTCCTGCCGATCGCCTCCGACGTCACCACGTAGCGCTTGCCGCACTTGGGGCAGCCAACCGTGAATCGCTCGACTGCATCGGGCATAGGGTCCTCCCTCAGGCGGCCCGAGGGCCGCCGCCAAGGCCGTCAGCCGCCGGCAGGCAGGAAACGCCGCGCCGAAGGCCGACTGCCGAAAACGGAAAGAGGCAAACGTATGCGCAATTCGGGCACGCCGTGCGGCACAACGTCCCGCCCGCGTCCCGAAACGGGCTACCCTTGCGGTCGAAGACTCACGGAAGGCTCGTTAGCTGCTCGCGGGGTGCGGTCCCCCGCCCTGGCGGAAAGAGCACCAACAACCGGCAGCGAACGCAAGCATCGGTCTTTCTCCCCGCCGCCGACCAAACGCCGCCCCTAGGGGTTCCCTTCAGGTGAACTCCCCGTCGCCCGGGCCTCGCGGACGGTCTCGACGGGCGGTTCCTTGCGGAACTCGTCGCGGTAGAGGCCGATCTCGTCGAACGGAATGGGCCGCAGCCCGATCCGCTCGCTTGCCGCGGAGTTGTCCTTGATCTGGAAGACGCCCCGCGCGGCGTCGGAAAAGCCAGGGTCGTCGCCGGTAACGAGGTTTTCGACGAGCCGGTTGCGGCCGCTGTCGCGGCGGAGGAGCTGGCCGCAGCGGTACGCGAGGTTGCGCGAGACGGTGTTGGCGTCGTGCTCTTCGGAGAGCCGAGCCAGCTCGGGGTAGCGGGCCAGGTAGAGCGACCTGTCGATCTCCGGTGTGTCGAGCGACTTGGCGGTGAACTGGCGCCAGCGGCCGTCGCCCCACGCCGAGAAGCTGACGGCCGCCATGCAATCGACGAAGACGTTGTTGTCCACCACGTTGTCCTTGCCCCCGTGGATCTGCACGCCGCCGAATCCCAAGTGGCCGGCGCTCGCGCGGTAGAAGACGTTGCCGTAGACGAGCGTGCCGGAGATCGCGTCGTCCAGGCGGATGCCGGCCTGGCCGCAGCCGGGCCCTTCGCCGGGGCGCTGCCAGTTGCCGACGTGGTGCCAGTAGTTGTAGCGGTAGACGTTGCCGCGGAACGTGGGGTCGCCGAACATGTCCACGCCGCCCTGATCGTCCGATTCCCAGACGACGTGAAAGGCCTCGTTGAATTCCACGACGTGGTCGTTCCCGCCCAGGTTGATCGCGCTGGAGCGGATGTCGTGCATGAGGTTATGGGCGATGCGGTTTCCCACGCCGGTCATCATCACGGCCGGGGTGTAGGTGTGGTCGATCCGGGAGAGGTTGTGGATGTGACAGTTCTCGATGAAGTGGCGGCCGGGCGCGAGCGTCTTGCGGTCGCCGCCGGAGACGACGGTGCCGCCCCGGCCCATCGAATAGATGTCGCATGAGAGGAGGCCGTGCCCGGTGCCGCCCTGGATCGCCACGCCGTTGCCGCCGAAGCGGCGGACCGTGCAGCCGGCCAAGAGGCAGTGGCTCCCGCCCTGGATCATCACGCCGTCGCCACAGCCGAGTTCCCAAACGATTCCCTGGAGGGCAACGTGCGAGGCGTTCTTCGTTTCCACGAACGGCACTTCCACGGTCGAGAGATCCACCACGGCCTTGGCCGGATCGGACGGCGGGTAGAGGTAAAGGATGCCGGCGCCGCGGTCGAGGTACCACTCGCCGGGCACGTCGATCTCCGAGAGCAGATTGATCGCGTAGTAGCGCTGCCCTTTGCGGTAGCCGTACGTGTGGTACGGCGGCTCTAGCGCGATTTCGCGCCTGCCGGTCTCTAGCGACGCCACCCGCTCGTACGAGTCGGCCCAGTCGAAGAACCAGTAGCCGTAAAGCAGGACGTCCTTGTCGTCCTTCCACCGCTGCGGGCGATCGTCCTCGTAGGTGAAGCGGCCGGTCTTGCTCCCGGCGATGCCGTGGATCTGGTGCCCGTCGCCGGCGAGGTCGGCCACGCGGACGTAGCCGTCGTTCGGCCAGCGGGCCAGCGGCAAGGCCCGGCCATCGAAGAAGAGTTCCATCGCCGGATGCGTTTTGAAGCCCAGTCCGCTGGCGAAGCCCCCGAGGCGAAGCGGCTTGAAATCCTTGATGCCGTGTGCCTTGAGATCCACTTGCACCACTTTGCCGCGGGCCTCCTCGGGCAGCCGCGCCAGGATCGCCGGATCGCGGACCGGCTGGAATCCGGTGAGACGGACGCCGCCGGTGAACGTCGGCATCTCTCCCTCGGAGGCACGATACGCGATAGGGGAATCTTCCGTTCCTGAGTCCTCGGGGCCGAGCTGGAAGGTCTTCGTCACCTTGTACTCGCCGCCGCGGACAAGGACCGCGACACCGCCCTTGGGAAGGCCGCCCCGCTGTTTGATGCTGCGGATTTCATCCCGTGCCCGCTCCAGCGTCGCAAAGGGACGCTCCTTCGTGCCGGGATCGGCGTCCCGGCCGGCGGGCGCTACATAGAGCGTCACTGTGGGGGTCGGCCGCTTGGGCAACTGCACCCGGCTGGCCGCCGGATCCCGCGCGGGCAACCCTGCCTGGCGCCGCTCGATCTCCTTGATCCGCTCTTCGGCTTCCCCGCGGTGATGGGCGGGTGCGTCCTTCATCGCGGCGACCTTCGCGAATTCCGCCTTGGCCGCGGCGAGACTGCCCTGGCCGACCAGTCGCTCGGCAACCCGCAGTTGGGCAATGCTCGGAGGAACATCCGACGGGGCCGCACTGGCAGCTTGTCCGCCGGCGCCCGAAAGGCCGGCAAGCAGCCCCTGCCACCCGCCGACCAAGCCCAGCACGAACGCAATCCGTATCCACCGGCCGCTTCCAGGATGAGTCATCGTTGGCTCCTTCACAGACGTTTCTGCTCGCAGACTTCCGAAGTCTTGGAGACTTCGGAAGTCTCTTTGGTCGGGGCTTTGCCTCGTTGCACTCTGAATGCCTCGTAGTACTTGTCGCGGAACTCCTGAGCCGCCTTCAGGCTCGTTATGCACCGGTCCCAATCGAGCGCCGGACGTGGGCCGACCTGCGCGGGCGCGATCGACTTGCCCGCCAGCCCGCGGGCCAGACCCTGGAACTCGCGGGCCCAAGCCTTGGGTTTGCCGTCTACGGTCAGCAGGCCGGTCAATTGGCTCACGTCGCGGGCTTCCGGATGGTCGTAGAAGCCCCAGTTGAGCCAGCCGGTCGCCAGCCCTTCGGTCGTTTCCACGGCCCGGCGGCACCAGCGGGCCTGTTGGTCTTCCTTGGCGGCCGGATGGGCGCCGCCGTCGATGGTGAGCTTGCCTCCGCCGTACCAGCCGAACTCCGCGACCACCACCGGCCGGCCCGTTGCCGCCACCTCACGGACGACGCTTTCCAGATAGGCCAGGTTGCGATCCTCGTCGTCGGGCTTCGTGTAGTCGTAGAAGCCGGCGGCAAGCGGGTAGAAGTGGACCTCCATGAAGTCGAGCCACTTGGCCTGCCGCGCGGGCCGGAAGGCGGCGTAGTGCTGCACGCCGGGAAGCAGGGCGGGCACGCTCCACTGGATGAAGCCCACGGTCACCAGGGCATCGGGATCCGCCGCTTTGATCGCCGCCGCCTGCCGCCGCGTCCATTGGTCGGCGAGCTCTTCGCGGAAGTGTTGGTAGTCCAGCAGTTGCCCGTCGTCGGGCGAGTCCTTGGGGGCGGGCGGGGCCTGGTTTCCCCAACGGATGCTGTCGGCCTTGACCCGCCACGCCTCCGCAGCCTTCTCGGCGGTCCCGTAGCGGGCTTCGAGCCACCGGTTCCACTTGACGCGCATCGCCGGCGTATCCCACCGGACTTGCGGCTCGTTCAGCAGATCGTACGCGAAAACGGCGTTCCTGCCGCGGTAACGCCCGGCAAGGAGCTTCCAGAAGGTTTCCAGGCTGCTGAGCACGCGCTCGTCGGCGATGCGATCGCGTGCGGCCCAAGCCGGAGTGCCTTCCCAGTGATCGGGGCCGGTCGGGTGGACGTAAATTCCCTCGTCCTCGGCGATGCCGAGCAATTGGTCGAGCTTGGCGAGCCCCTCCGGCTCCAGCGAGTCGTCCTTCATGAAGAAGGACCCATAGGTGAGGAAGACGCGAACGCAGGTGACGCCCAACTCCTTCATGCGGGCGAAGTCCCTGCGCGTGGCTTCCGGGTCGAACTTCTTCCAGAGCTGCGGGGCCCAGCCGGTGCCGGGACGATAGTAGTTCACCCCGAAAGGCACAAAAGGCTTGCCGCCTTCCGCCTCAAACGTGCGACCGTCGGCCGCCACTCGGACCTTCGCCGGCGGAGACCGCCGCAAAGCCGGCTCCGCGGCACACCGGGCCGAGAAGGAAAACCAAACGGCAAGGCCGAGAACGACCAAGCCGACCTTTGCCGCGCTGTTTCTCAGAATCTCTCTTCGGCGCATCGCGCGGGTTCCTTCCAAGTCAAGGACCGAATGGTGTAGCGCCACACCGGGCGATTGCGGCCGCAGGTGCGCAAACTCCCGACGCCAGCAGTATACACGGCGGTAGGCGGGACGGACATCCACATGGGGTTTCACGATCACGGAAAGGCGAGGCCCCTTCCGAGCCGCACTTCCGGTCGCCAAGCTCGCACGTCTTGCCTGGCCCGGCAGGAGCCTCGCCCTCCCGTCCTACGACTCCCTCGCCGGCAGGCGGTCTTGGCCGAAGCGGCGGGCCTCGTGGGCCATCCGCAGGGTCAGCTCGTTTCTGATGCCCTCGGCAAGCCCCGACGGCCGATAGGTATCGAGCAACTCTGCGACCTGACGATGCGCCCGCTCCTCGAGCGTCTGCGATCCCTCGCGCTCCCATCGCGCTCGGTTGGCGCGGTCGATCGCAGGCCCCGGGAAGAAGACCTCGCCGCGCAAGTGGCGGCGCGTATGCTCGGAAATGAGCAAGTGGCCCTCTGCGAGCAACTCTTGAAGGATCGCAATCGCGGGAGAATCCTCTTTGGGATCGATGCCTTCGACGAGCCTCAGCGCCATCCCGCACGCCTCGTTGTCCAGGACCAGCTTTTCGAGGCTCTGGCAGCTCTCGAAGTCGAGCATCCCCGGCCCCGAGACGCTGTTGATCCCGGCTAGCGCGCCCAGGATCGCGCCCATGCCCGTCTCCAATCCTGCCTGCGCGTCGAGCCGCTTGGCGTCGCTTAGGGAAATGTAGGCCTGCGTCGGCAATCCCAGGTGCTTGCCGATCTCACTGGACGCGCAGGCGAGCATCATCGTTTCGACGGCGCCCATGGGGGTCGTCTCGCGGCGGACGTCGAAGATTGCCGAAGAACACCCGTAGAGAACCGGGGCGCCCGGACGCACCAGTTGGCTCATGACGACGCCGCTAAGGACTTCCGCCGCGTGCTGGACGAGCGTGCCGGCGAGCGTCACCGGCGCCGTGAGCCCGGCAAGGGGCATGGCGACCACCTCGACCGGAATCCCATGCCGCGCGCAGTCCACGAGATTCCGAGCGGGGACCTCGTCCCACCGCAAAGGCGACGTGGGACAACAGGAGAAGACCGCAAGCGGTTTTTCGCGGAGGGTCTCCGGCGTCCCCCGAATCGCCAACTGAAGATCCTTCATGACTCCGAAGGACTCGACGGAGAACGCCCCCGTGACGACCGGCTTCTCGCAGTAAAGGAGGCTCAAGAACAGGCGGTAACTGTCGGAGATCTCCGCCGGGACGTCGGCGGGAACCAGGGCCGTGCTCTGCGCGGCGAGGTGCGCAAGCCGGTCGACCACCTTGGCATAATCGACGTAGTCCTTCGTGGAGGGCTTGCGGATCTCTCGGGTCGGATAGTCGAGGACGTGAATCGCCGTGGAGCCCGGCGTGAAGTACACCGCACGGCCGGAGAAGTTGTGGGTTTCGGCACCCCGGACATCGTAAAGCCTGAAGGAGCCGGGCGCCGACTTGATCGCCCTCTCGATGATTTCTTCCGTCAGGCAGACGTGCCGCCGCTGCGGGTCGACCTCGGCGCCGTGGTCCGAGAGGAGGGAGAGAACCTCCCGGTTGTTCACCTCGACCCCCAGCGTGCAAAGAACATCGACGGCTTCGGCCGCAATCTGCCGGGTGAGGGAATCGCTCAGGAACCGGAGGGTCGGCCGCATCGACAGGATCCTTTGAACAAGCCCGCCTGATTAGCCTGGGTGCAACACGACGGGTAGTTCTACCACTGGATCTTGCATCCCGGCAAGGTTGCCCGCCCTCCCCAAGCGCTTGACCGCCGGAAGAGAATGGCTTAAAAAGGGCTGCTTGGGGTTCCTGTTGGTCAGCCCATTGTGGGAGAACTCGATGGCCGGAATCGATCCGAGACAGTTCAGGGACATCAATCCCGGCGAGCGGGTGCTCATGGGGCCGGGGCCGAGCGACGTTCCGGCACGTGTGCTCCAGGCCATGGCGGCCCCCTGCATCGGCCATCTCGATCCCTACTTCATTGCCGCCATGGACGAGACGCAGTGCCTCTTGCGCTACCTCTTCCAAACCGCCAACGAGTTCACCATCCCCGTCTCCGGCACCGGCAGCGCCGGCATGGAGACCTGCTTCGTCAACCTGGTCGAGCCGGGCGACGAGGTCGTGGTCTGCGTCAACGGCGTGTTCGGCACCCGGATGTCGGACATTGTCGGGCGGATCGGGGGCCGGCTCATTCGCGTCGATTGCCCGTGGGGCAGGGCCTTTGACCCCGAGGACGTCCGCAAGGCCGTCCAAGGCCGCAACGTGAAGCTCCTCGCCGTGGTCCACGCGGAGACCTCCACCGGCGTCTGCCAGCCGCTGGAGGACCTCGCCGCGATTGCCCGGCAGGCGGGCGCCCTGTTCCTGGTCGATACGGTCACCTCGCTGGGCGGGATGGAGGTCGCCGTGGACCGGACGGGAATCGACGCTGTCTACAGCGGCACGCAAAAGTGCCTCTCGTGCCCGCCCGGGCTGGCCCCGATCTCCTTCGGCCCCGCCGCGCTGGCGGCCCTCCGGAAGCGGAAGGTCCCCGTGGTGAGCTGGTACTTGGACATGGGCATGGTCGGCCAGTACTGGGGCGCGGAGCGGAAGTACCACCACACCGCCCCGATCAACATGGTCTATGCCATCCGCGAGGCGCTCCGCATCATCGCCGAGGAAGGGCTCGAGGCCCGCTTCGCCCGGCATCGCCTGAACCACCTCGCGCTGGTGGCCGGGATCGAGGCCCTGGGGCTTCGCATGGTCGTGCCGGAAGCCGAGCGCCTGCCCATGCTCAACACGATCTACATTCCCGAGGGGGCCGACGACAAGAAGGTCCGCGGCGCGCTACTGCGCGATTTCGGCATCGAGATCGGGGGAGGCCTCGGCGAGTTCGCCGGCAAGGCGTGGCGCGTCGGGTTGATGGGACACGCCGCCCGCCGGAAGAACCTGTTTCTGTTCCTCTCCGCGCTGGAAGTCATTCTCAAGGCCGAAGGCGTCAAGGTCCGTCCGGGCGCCTTGGAGGCAGCCGCCGCGGTTTACGAGCAAGCATGATCCCGTCCGCCCTCCTGCGCAGGCTGAAACGGATTGTCGGCGCCGCCTACGTGTCCGGCAGCCGCGCCGACGCGGAGGTCTACTCCTACGACGCCTCGCTTGCCGCCGGCGCACCCGACGCGGTTGTCTTGCCCGCCGATACCGCCCAGACGGCCGCCGTCGTCCGCGCCGCAAGCGAAGCGGGCGTGCCGTACGTGCCTCGCGGCTTCGGGACGAACCTCTCCGGCGGGACCGTGGCCCCGCGAGGCGGATTGGTGATCGGGCTCGCGCGGCTCAACCGCATCCTGGCCCTCAAGCCCCAGGGCCGCTACGCCGTGGCTCAGCCGGGAGTGACCAATCTCGAATTGCAGGGCGCCCTCGCCCCGCTCGGCTTCTATTACGCCCCCGACCCGGCAAGCCAGAAGGTCTCGACGCTCGGGGGGAACCTCGCGGAGAACTCGGGCGGCCCCCGCTGCCTGAAATACGGCGTGACCTCGAACCATGTCCTCGGCATGACCGCGGTCCTTTCCGGCGGCGAGGTGATCCGCACCGGCGGCCCCGCGCTCGACCCGCCGGGTTACGACTTGCGCGGGATCCTCATCGGGAGCGAAGGGACCCTGGGCATCGTCACCGAGATGGTGGTCCGGATTCTGCCGGGGCCCGAGTCGGTGGTCACGCTCCTGGCCGTGTACGACGCGGTGGCCGACGCCGCCCAGTCGGTCTCCGACGTCATCGCCGCCGGAATCGTCCCCGCGACCCTGGAAATGATGGACGCCACGGTGATCCGGGCCGTCAAGGCGAGCAAGCCGTGCGGCTATCCGCTCGACGCGGCGGCAGTGCTCATCATCGAGGTGGACGGCCCCGTTGCCGGGCTGGCACAGCAGGCGGAGCAAATCCGTGAGCTTTGCAGCAAGAACCACTGCCGCGAGATCCGCAGGGCCCGCGATGCGGCGGAACGCGACCTGCTCTGGGCCGGGCGCCGCGGGGCTTTCGGGGCCATTGCCCGGCTCGCCCCGAGCTATCTCGTGGCCGACTGCACCGTGCCGCGGACCCGGCTGCCCGAGGCGCTCCGGCAGGTGGCCTCGATCGCCGAGAGGCACCGGCTCATGCTCGGCAACGTCTTCCACGCCGGCGACGGCAACCTCCACCCGCTCCTCTTGTTCGATTCCCGCGACCCGGACCAGCTCCGGCGGGTCCACGAGGCCGGGCGGGAAATCATGGAGGCGTGCGTGGCCCTGGGCGGGACGATCACCGGCGAGCACGGCGTCGGCATGGAGAAGAT
>CAYGZA010000054.1:0-26146 GCA_964354135.1 uncultured Planctomycetaceae bacterium | reverse complement strand
TTCTGACCGCCCGCCGATCCCCGCCCGCCGCTACGCTTTCTGTCCGCCCTTTACAAGCCCTCACCCACTTGCTCACGGCCCGTTGGATCTCATTCACGTCGATGTCGGTGGTCCCCTGAGCCTTCATGGGCAGCAGGATCTCAACGACGGTATCTTGAATAAGGCGGTCTGCTCTGGCCGCATGAAAGAAGAGTATCCGGTCCAGGCTTGCGGCGGGGAATTGCCGTCGAACCAAAGCGACCAGAGCGTTGGTAACGTCTGGTTCCGTCAGATAACGTTGTCGAAGAATCGCCAGGATGTCCTCGACCCTCGACCTCGATGCCTTGCCGAGGACGTTATCTCGGCGGATTCGATCAACGTTGGCGTGGGGCGTGGATGACGTGTCCCAATGTGACAGGAGGGTCTTCGTATCGGCCAGGAGCGCTCCGGCCTTGATGATCTTGGACGAGTACCGCTGAACACCACCTCCAGCGCCTTGCGCTCCTCGCTTCCCGGTCTTTGCCTTGCGAATATGACTTGTCATGCGTCTTGCATCACCCGGCGAGCCCCTCACTCCTGGCACAGAACAGGGCACAGCCTTGCCTTCCGATCCAGCGGCCGTGAATCGGCCTGAACGCCTCAGCCCCCCACGGCAGCGGGTGTTCCTTCGTTGGCGACGATTCCCTTCGCCACCAACTCGGCCGACTCGACCACGAAGCCGCCAGTTTACCCCTCATAGGGGCGGGAAACAAGCACCTGTGGACAGATGCTCGATGCCCAAACGGCCTTCTCGTCGGCACCCTGATGAACCCGCTGATCTGGGGAGACCTTGCAATGGACTACCGGAGTCAAAGCCGGTCCCGTTCGGCTCCCAGCCAGCATACCACGGGCGACGGGCAAACCACGTCCAACCTTGACGGCGATTTCTGCCAGCCCAAACTCTGGGAATGTCCCTCTGTCCCGAAAACCCCGGTATGATGGTCGTTTGAGCCGAGGTGCCCGGCCTGGCGCAGCAGGTCGTGCCGAGGCTTGGGGCAGGTGCGATTTTGCCCTGAAACCTGCCGCAGGTAAGGGCGGACGAAACGAGGACTTACCGAATGAACCTGGTGTTCCTGCTTTCGCTGGCTCTGGGGGCTTCCGATCCGCTTGCCCCAGGCGACCACAGGAGCGCCGTAGACCGCTACCTGTCGGCCCTCCTGATGCCGAAATGGCCGAAATGGCTGATCCAGGAGGCCGGGCAGCGGTACGATCTCCTGAAATGGCGTGACCTCTACCGGCTCGCCGACGAGGCGCACGTGAACATCACCAACCTGACCGTGCGGTTGCAGCGGCTCGGGCTGATCTCCCTGCGGGAAGGGGACAAGAGGATCTACCGGAGCGACGACGAGTTCACCGGCCAGAAGAGCTTGTTCTGACGGATCGACAGAGAACCGAACATGTCCACTTACGACTTCACCGGACTGTCGCCTTCTGACTTCGAATCGCTCTGCCACGACCTGCTTGAGCGCTCACTAGGTTTTCGACTCCAAGAATTTGTGACGGGGCGAGACAAGGGGATTGACCTTCGGCACGCTCCCGTGGACGGACAGGACTGGATCGTCCAGTGCAAGCACCTCGCACGCTCGGGATACGCCACGCTGCGGTCCCGCTTGGCACATAAGGAGCTTCCGAAGATCACGAAGTTGAAACCCAAGCGATACATCCTTGCGACCTCAGTCGGTCTGAGTCCGTCCAACGTGGACGAGCTTTTCCGGCTTCTTACGCCGTACTGCCAATCGAAGCACGACATCATTGGGCAGGATGATCTCAATGCGTTGCTTCGGGCCAACCCCACCGTTGAACAAACACACTTCAAGCTCTGGCTGACGAGCGAAGCGGTCCTGTCACGGGTGCTGCACAACGAAGTCTTCGTTCAGTCGATGCTTACCGAAGAGCGGATAAAGCAAAGGCTCGGCTTGTACGTCTACACAGGCAGTTTCGACCAGGCACGCCGAAAGCTCGAAGATGAACATGTTTGCATACTCTCCGGCGTTCCCGGCGTGGGAAAGACGACCCTTGCTGAGATGCTGGTCGTCGAGTATCTCATGAACGACTGGCAGGTAATCGCCATTCACCAAAACGTGGCTGAGGGCCAAAGGCTCTTCCGCCCTGACCGGGCAGCCAAACAGGTGTTCTACTACGACGACTTCCTCGGGCAGATTAGCACTGGAGAGAAGCTCGGCAAGAACGAAGATCGGGCATTACTTCAACTCATCGGGGCTGTTTCCCGTGCCGCTAACAAACGCTTCATCCTGACCACCCGTGAGTACATTTTGGCGCAGGCGAAGGCAGAACATGAGCATTTGGCACGGTCGAAGATCGACCTTTACCGCTTTGTGGTTTCATGTCACGACTACAGCGATGTGGACAAGGCTCGTATCCTCGCCAACCATCTGTACTTCGCTCAGGTGCCGCAGGAGCATATCGCCGCACTGGTCACGGAACATGCTTACCAGCGGATCATTTCTCACCGCAACTACAGCCCACGGATCATTGAGTGGATGACTCAGGGGACCGAGACATCTTCGTGTAGTGCAAAGAATTACGCCTCGATCTTTCTGGATCGCCTCGACAACCCATCGGATTTGTGGACGCACGCTTTTGAGAATCAGATCAGCGAAGCTTCCCGTCATCTGCTTCTCGTCCTTGGCAGTTGTGGAGACGGCATCTTCTTGTCCGATTTGCACGAGGCATTTGAAGCCTTTTTCTTGAAGCGAGCGGGGCGATATGGTTTCCCCGCATCGCCTTCGAGCTTCACAAAATCGCTAGATGAACTGGAGGGCAACTTCATTCGGATCGAGCGCAGTCCGAAGCAGCTTGCGGTCTCCTGCTACAATTCGTCGATTCTTGACTTCCTGGACCAACGGTTCACCCGGCAGCCGGATGATGCCTACGATATTCTGCAATACGCTCTCTTCTTCGAGCAGGTCGAGCGACTGTTCAAGGTCTTTCACGTCGGCACCACAGGCCGACGTGACAAGCAGACGCAGAAGTGCGATGCCCGAATCGTGACAGAGGCGATTGACCGAACTCTTCTAGCCCGGTCTGTTCGCCTGACCAAGACTGGGCAGCCAACGGGTAGGTGGTTGCGAAGCCCGACCAGCATTTGGGACCGGCTTCGGACATGCTGTCGAATTGGGACTGAAATTCGGAACGGAGAGCTTCGCAAGGCTATCCAGGAATACATCGACACGCACTTGCGACAGGGTGATCGTCATCCAGGCGATTTGTCACGAATCATGTCCCTGCTCGATCTAATCGACAACTGCAAATGGTTTGACCAGCCCACTGTGGAGCGATGGAACTACAGGATGTGGGAAGTGCTTCTCGCACTGGGGAATAGCTTTGACGAATCACTGGAGGGGCTCTCGGGAATGGCTGCGTGGTTTGTCGGCAACCGACACCGCTTTGATCGCCATCGGGGAGAGGAGTTTGAGGAGAACCTTGCGAGTGCCGTGAACCACGAGGTTGAGTACAACTGTGACCGCAGTGACCCGGAGCGAGTCGGCGGCGACCTCGCAATTGTTGAAGAGATTGCTAGGACGCTGGAGCGAGACTTCTCAGAGGAAATCGGATGGCTCAATGAAGCGTTGACTGAGTGTGGCCCCATGGCTGATGACGATAGTGATTTGTGGCGAGAGCATAGCTCGGGGGGTTGTGCCTCTTCAATTGAGTCACTGTTCGACGCTCTTCTCGAATGACCCATGCGAATCCTCTTCCTCCACGGCTGGACTTCAACACCCGGCGGCCTCAAGCCGACCTACCTCAAGAACCACGGGCACGAGGTCTTGAACCCCGCCCTTCCCGACAACGACTTCGACGCCGCTGTCCGCATCGCCCAAGCCGAGTTCGGCCGCCATCACCCCGATGTTGTGGTCGGTTCCAGCCGAGGTGGTGCCGTGGCGATGAGCATCGACTCGGGCACGACGCCCCTGGTGCTCCTCTGCCCCGCCTGGAAGCGGTGGGGCAAGGCAACAACGGTCAAGTCCAATACCATCGTCCTTCATTCCAAAGCCGATGAGACGGTTCCGGTCGCCGACAGCCAGGAGCTTCTCCGCAACAGCGACCTGCCCGAGTCGGCCTTGGTCGTCGTGGGAACGGACCACCGGCTGGCCGATCCCGAGTCGCTGAAGGCGATGTTGGAGGCGGTGGAGCCGTACTCTTCCCATGATGTGAACGGTAGTCGGACGACCGTTTGCATCGACAAGGAGCGGGTATGAACGACAATCCAAGCCGTCAGCGGTTCCAAGCGGCCTACGAAGGCAAGCCACCATGGGATCTTGGCCGACCGCAAAAGCCGTTCATCGAAGTCGCTGACGAGATCACCGGATCAGTCCTCGATGCTGGCTGCGGCACTGGTGACAACGCTCTGTTCTTTGCCTAGCGGGGCCATCCTGTGCTGGGAATTGATTTCGTGGAATTCCCCATCATGGAGGCCAAGCGAAAGGCGATGGAACTTGGCGTGGAGGCTGAATTCCTGCAAATGGACGCCTTGAAGCTGACGAGCCTGGACCGCAAGTTCGACAGCGTGATCGACTGTGGACTGTTCCACGTGCTCTCGGACGCTGATCGCCTCCCCTACGTCGCAGGATTGGCCCACGTCACGAAGCAAGACGGCAAGTTGTTCCTGATGTGTTTCAGCGACCAGGAGCCAAGCGACAGGGGACCACGGCGGATCACGCAGGACGAAATCCGAAGAGCATTCGCTGACGGCTGGACCATCGAGTCGATCACGCCAACGCAATTTGAGCCCAATCCGCAATCGCCAGAAGCGTTCAAGCACGGTGGCCCAAAGGCGTGGTTTGCGATACTACGCAGGGGCAGTTGAACCGGAGATCCTGGATTCCCCGCCGATGAGACCACCCCTTTCGCCGACAGCCAGGAGCTTCTCTGCAACAGCGACCGCCCCGGCCTTGATCGCCGTGGGGACGGACCACCGGCTGGCCGATCCCGAGTCGCTGAAGGCGATGTTGGAGGCGGTGGAAAGGGCGGTCGGGTAGCGGCGAAATCACGCCCATCAACCCGCTATGCAAAGGAACATTCACTTGGACGTGCCCGAGGACGAACTGAATGAAGCTGCGAGGACTCAGGAGCTTGTCCGCAAGAAGCTCCTGGAGATCATGGATTTGCAGGCCGACATCGACGCTCTGCTGCGGAACAAGCATCCGACACCGTTCGGGTCGGGTGAGTGGAGAAATGGCCGCCCGGAAGAACTGCAACGGCTGGTGCTGATGGCAGCGATCCAATTCGTCCTTTTCGAGCCAATTGACTGGGTGCCCGGCAACGACGATTTCAAGGCCGCTGCCGAAAAGCTGTTGGAGGTGGTTTCTGCCCAGATGACGTGGCTCGGAGAAAAGTACCCCCGACAGTGACAGGAGACCGTTGCCGCCGTTGCCACCTTCCCCGATAATCCTCGGCATGAGCGCCCCACCTCCCGCAGTCATCAAGAGACTCCAAACCCTTGCCCAGATTGCCGCCGATCTTCGCCACGGCAAGAACTTCGAGATCACTCGCCTCACGATGCTGAAGAGTCTGTGCAGCGATCAGAACGCCGCAGCGAGGTTCGCCCTCCATATCGCCAAGAAGACGCACGAGAGGATGGAGGCCCGAAGCCGTTCCGGTCGGCCGCCATCCGAGGCCCAACGACGATACCAGCGGCTCGTCGGCAAGGCAGTCCGTGGGATGGAGGGGTACTTGAAGAGGCGGACCAATCAAACGAAATCGGCGCTTCACGACATCCTGTCCGAGATCCGTGACGTTCAGAACGAGTACGAACGCCAGAGGTGGGGACCAGTCCGCATCATCCACAGCCGGGAAGTGCTCGTGGCGGAAACGGCGTTGGAGTGTGTTCTCCAGCCTTGGTACTCCTCCGTCCTTGGCTACCAGATAGCACAGCAATATGCTAAACGCTACAACTCTCGGTACTGGACGGACCTGATCCCCCAGTCTGCCCCAATGGTGGAAGACATAGTTGAGTTCTGGGGACGGCACTTCCTTGGCCGAGGGTGGAGAAAGAAGTTGACAGGGTAGGCCACGCCCGAGTCAACCTTGATCGCCGTTGGCGACGACCGTGGGCTCGTTGATCCTGTGTTGCTTGGAACGATGCCGACCGCTGTAGAACGAGTGACCAAGGAGAGATGATTATGCTGTGTCGTGGAATCCGTCTGCGCTTCGCCGTTCTCGTTCTCGTCTTCTCGGCCACCCCACTGCTCGTCGCAGAACCCCGGGATGCCAACTCCAAGGAATACCCACCGCCACCGTGGCACCTGGTGGACCTGTGGTGGGACATCGGCCAGGATACGCCATTCGAGAGCTACAGCATCGACGTGGAGATCAGCGACGACGTGCCCTCGTCGGTCAACCTCTACATCGCCCCCATAGGAATCGGGCACCTCAGCAAGACGCCCTTCTACGGCGGCATCCAGACCCAAGCGGACGGATACACCAAACAGGACCAACGCCTCCGCAAGATCGGCCCCGGATTCATCTTCTCCATGTGGGGTGAGCGGGGTCTGGATGCCATCCGTCCGTCCATCGGCGGTTTCTGCCAAAGTTCGGGCCATGAGGGCGACTTCGTGAGTGTGCGCCGCCCCTACGAGTGGAAGAAGGGCAAGTTCACCTACAAGGTCGTGCGGATGGACAAGGAGGAGATCGACGGGAAACCGACCACCTGGGTCGGCGTGTTCGTCCTTCCGCACGAGAAGCAAGAGAACGTGTTTGTCGGGGCGCTGCGGTTCAAGGGTGAGAACCTCGTCCTGTCACGGAGAGTGGCCAGTTTCGTGGAGGTCTACGGGCGGCGAATTCCGGTGAGCGAGATCCCCAAGGTCACGGTCACCTTCGGCAACCTGACCGTGAACGGGAAACCAGCCAAGGTGACGGCGGCCGAGGCGATCTATCCGAAGAGGGTGCCGGACTACGCCGAGGCCATGGCGAAGGACGGAACAGTGGTCGTCAGGGTGGGGGAACCAGTTGCAAACCGAACGAAGAGGAAGGTCCAGTTGATCGGCAAGTGAGAAGCGAGAGGGCTTATCCGTGGAACAGAAGACCGTCCGCAAGCTGGAGAGGGAACTCAAGAAGGCGATTGTCGATATCGTGTGCCGACTCGGCCTCCGCCACTTGCCGCTCCTGCCATCAGGTCACACCATGGAGGCAATGGCGAAAGCTGCGGTGGCGGTCTATGAGACCGCAGTGGGGAACTACAGCCCGGACAAAGACCGAGGAGAGGGGGCGGGGACGTGACCGGGATAGTCAGCGGTCCACGGTGATTGCCCGCTGCACCGCCTTGAGGTACTCCGTGCCGTCCACGGCAGTCGGCGTCAGGTATCCGCCTTCGCCGTTTTCATTCCATGCGTAGATCAGCAGGAGCCGCTGCGTCGTCGTTTTGTCGGGATGCTTATCCAGCCAGCGAACGCCCAGGCGCACGAACTCTTCGACCAGCTTGGGCGTGCGGTCGGGATACCAAACCGACATTTTTCCGGGCGGAAGCTTGTCTTCTTCCCAAGGCCGCCGGTCCCAACCCGCCGTGATCACCGGAACGTAAGGGAGCGGCGTCTTCTCGGCAAACTGATCGAAGATCCGCTGGCTGCCATCGATCAGCTTTCGGAACGGCTGGCTGCCGCCGCCGCTGAGCCAGCCCAAGCTGTAGTTGTAGCCGGTCAGCAGCGTGTAGCCCGAGCGGGCCAAGTCGGTCAGGTGCCCGCCAGGCCCCGTGCAAGCAGCAACGGCCACCCCTGGCAGTCCAGCCTGCTTGGCTTTGGCCCGTAACGATTCCAACGCCTGGCGCACACCGTCCACGCCGCCAAAGGCCCGCTGTAATTCGTCGGGCGAAAAGAAGATCAGCAGCGGTTGACCGTCGAGCCGAAGGTGAGTCGGCTGCCGGAACAGGTCAATCCACCTTTGGCAACAGGCGTCCCAGTCCTTCGGCCCGATGCGAAAGCCTGCATGGTTCGCCACCAGCAGGCAGAACTTCAATCGCTGGCAGTTGGGGGCCTTCAGGTACAGTGCGAGGGCATTGTTGAGCGGCGTCGTCTTGTTTTCGCCCTCCGGGTAGTACCAGTCGAAGGCCCAGAAGGCGATGCCGTGGTCCGCACAGTAGTCGATCTGCTGTCGCATGATCTCGACCGTATCGTCCCTCCAGCCCCAGAGCGGCTTGCGGTCGGCATACTTCGTTTGCAGCAGCTTGGGCAGGTGCAGATCCTCGGTCTTCCCGCTCCAGCCGTCGAAGTAGTAGGCCCCGACCGTCGCCCGCAGTTTGGGTGGCTGTGCTTGGGCCGCTGGAATCAATGCTACGAGGCACGCCAGAACAGCGAGCCACGCCCAGATTGTCCGATTGCTCACGCCCATGATGAATCTCCTGCTCACGTGAGGTTGATCTTCAGCCCGTACTGCTCCTTGATATGCAAGAGCGCTTCGGCGTTTCCCCGGGCATCGTCCACCGGATTGTGGGTGTGCTTCGTCTTCCTCAGATGCTTGAAGTTGGCGAACGTGTCCCGGACCACGCCCTTGTAGAGCGAGCCGAGGTTGGTCGAGCTATGCCCAAAGGGGTTCTTGCCCAGGAAATGGTGGAAGTACCAGTTCACAAACTGCCAGTCGAAGCCGTTGTTGTCGGAGATGAACATGGGCTGGCCGTGGCTTGCGGAACGAACCCAATCGGCAAACTGCTGCATGACCGCCTTGGGGTCGTCGAATTGCAGGGTCTCCTCCCTGGTGAAGCCGCTCACCTGAAGTGCCTCGGGAACCCACTTGTCCGAGATCGGCTTCAGCCGCCCGTAGAATGTCCTGTCGAGAGCGGGTTCGACCACGATGGCCCCGAAGCAGACCATCGAGTAGTCGCCCGGGATCGGGCCGTCCGCTTCAACGTCTACCATGATGTAGGTCATGATCCCTCCCAGCCATCACTTGAATCCCGGGATGCACTCCTTCACCACGTCCATTTGCGAATAGTATCGTGCAAGCAAGCCGCCGCCGCAGTTCGCTCTGAAATCTTCCCATCTCACTCTGTGCCAGTCCTTCGGCCTCTTGAGCTTGAGCTTCTCTCCGAGCCAGCGTAGGTAGCGTCTGCGGTTTGCCAGCGTGTCCCAAAAGCCGACCGGAACCCGAGCGAACATCCATTCTTTCCAGGTGTGTTCTGGGAAGCAATCCTTCACCGCCGCCACCGGAGAAGTACTGTAGAGTTTCAGGAATTGAATCCCGTGGTTGGCCTGGAAGTCCTCGTACGTCACGGAATACCAATCGGCGATGGACTTGAAGCCGAGCCTCTCTCCGAGCCAGTTCATATACCGCCTGCGATTCCTCTTCTCCTTCCAAAACCTTATCGGCGTCCTCTCGAACAGCCATTCCTTCCAGTCGTAGCTCGGCAAGTGGCTCATGACGGCACGGGACACCATGCTGTCGTAGCAGAGAAGGAAGGAACCGCCTTTGTTGTCCTGGAAGTTCTTAGTGCTGACATGATACCAATCCGAGGGGCGTCGGATGCCGAGTCGCTGGCCGAGCCACTTCATGTACCGGCGATGGTTCCGGGGGTCGTGCCAGAAGCGGACGGGCGTCATTCCGAACAACCACTCCTTCCAATCGTAGTCGGGGAAACACTCCTTGACCGCAGCAATCGAGGAACTCCCGAAGTGTTGCATCAGGAGGCCACCGCCACGGTTGTGCTTGAAATCATCGGTGGTTATTCGATACCAGTCTTCCGGCTTGCGGAAACCGAGTTTGTGCCCCAACCATCGGACGTAAAGACGCCGGTTCGCCGAGCGGTGCCAGTATCCGTTTGGAACCGGGCCGTCGAGCCAGACCGCCTGGAGCCGTAACGCCAGCGGCTCGTCGGGCTGTCTCCTGCGGACGCCCCTTGTCTTCAGGGACTCAGGCGATGTCTTCCTGGGCTTTGCTTTCTTCATGGAAACCCGCTTCCGAAGAGTATCTGCTGTCGCCGTGTTCTGCCTGGTCATCGTGCCATCCGGTCTTCCACCGCATCCCCGCTCGACTTCCCTCACCGCAGTTCTATCCCTACCATGGAGCAGAGGTCAAGGGCCGAGGGGGGACACCGAACGGCTGGACACCGGATCGCACTTCCGGTCTGCTGGTGCCAACCGAAAAGGAACGATGAACAATGGGTCTGACCATCCACTACGCCTTGCACGCCCAAATCCGAAGCCCCAGGCGGGCCAAGGAGTTGATGGAGCAGCTTCGCAGCAGGGCCCTGGACCTGCCGTTCAAGGAAGTGGACGAGGTGGTCGAGTTGACTGGGCGGGAATGCGATTTCACGAACCGTGATCGGGACGATCCGCTCCGCTGGCTTTTGACGCAAGCCAGGCAACTTGTGGTTGATGGGGAGCAATACCACCTGGTTCAACCCGATCAGCTTGTGGCGTTCTCAACGTGGCCAGGCGAGGGCTGCGAACAGGCCAACTTCGGGCTGGGCGTCTATCCCAAGACCGTGGAACGGGACGGGAAGGTGCTCGCTACGGCCGAGTACGCCAGCGACCCGGCGCTGGGCGGCGTCGAGAACTTCCTCCGATGCCATCTGTCCGTGATCCGCCTGCTGGACCACGCCAAAGCAATGGGCATCCTCGAAGACGTGAAGGACGAGGGCTCTTATTGGGAAAAACGGGACCTTCGGGCGCTTGCCGAGGAGGTCGGCCGATGGAATGAGTTCATTGCAGGGATCGTCGGCAGAATGAAAGATAAGCTCGGCGGCAATATCGAGGCGGCCATCCTGAGGTTCCAGAACTTCGAGCACCTGGAGGCCAAGGGCCGCAAGGATCAGTGACGCTCTGGTGACGATGACCGAACCTGAACGTTCCTGGCGGCGAGAGCAGGGCGCACTCACCCTCCCTCCGACTCCTCGCAGACCGACGGGACTAATCGTCGCCAGATGGAACCTCTCGCTCTCGTTGACCCGTCCTGGCAGAACAACTACACTCGCCGAGATCAATCCCACCTACATGCCTTCTCCGTGGCCTTCGGGCACATCGGCCGAAGCACGCTGGTGGATGATCTTGTGGTCGTCGAAGAGCTATAGAGGCCACTGACGGCTGAGGTCTGAAGAAGCACCATGAGCACCGGTGGTTTGTGGATTGCTTCCACTTCACTGCTGACCTGTCGGCCATCGAGATCGAGAAGAACGTGGCATAGGAGGAGTGGAACTATGGCCCTGTACAACGGATCGCCGTGTGATGAATGGGCTCGCCCGTGGAGAATGATCCGGGTTGCAGGGGCACTGCTGATGGTGCTTTTTGCTTTGAGCCATACCGCCCGTGGCGAGGATCGAATCATCGGTCAACCGCAGCCATCAAGCCGTGTTCCCAAGCCGTTACAGCAAGACAGGTTTCTCCTGCCGCAGAGCATTGCTGCGGTGCAGATCAGCCCCGATAGTCGCCAAGTGGCTGTGGCGACCATGGCCTTCCGCCACGACCGCAACTTCTGGCTACTGGCGCATGACGGCCAGGTTCTCTGGGGGCGATACCTCGATCCCTGGGCTCCCTGGCAGGTAGCATTCCTGCCCCAGGGGAAACGCCTCGCCGTCGGCCTGGCCTACTCACGTTTCACCATGCCCAACCCCACGTTCGCCTTCTTTGACGGAGAGAAGGACGTGCCGATCTACGCATCGGATGCGGCGTGGGAGTTGGCGTGGATGCGTTACGGCAGCGGGGACTGGCGGACGGGGTGGATGCCCAGCCTTCTGGGAGACATGCTCGTGGCGACTCACCGCAGTCTGTTTACCGCCCCGCTGCTTACCGACGAAAAGGCGAAAGAGAAGCCCGGCGATTGGCGGCGTGATCTCGGCCTCGGGCAACGGGCCTGGCGTATGACGGCCCGTTCAGGCGGCTCCTTGTTGGTTTGCGGTTTCCTTGCTGTGGATAACCGGAAGGCTCAGGTTCAGGGCGTTCCCAGCTTCGAATCACCCGGGGTAACCTTGGCAGCGATGGACAACCGGAGCGGGATGGTGCGCTGGAAAGCAGAGCCAATCTCCCCAGAGCCCGCCGTTCCACTTCCCCCTGAGCCGACTGACGAGTTTCGCCCGCTGGCCGAGGATTTCCATGTCCGACCGTTGGCGATGGTGCCGTTTCGGGCGGCGATGTCCGTGGCCATCAGCGGCAAGGGGGGCCGGGTGGCTTGCACCGAGTACGGCGGATATGCACGGATCGGTCAGGAGCGGATTCATCCGAATTGGAGCCCGAGGCATCCCATCTGGTTCTGCCCTCGCCAGAAAGGGTGGCTGCGAGTCTTCGGCGAGGACGGTGAGGAAATGGCTCGCTCGGCCATCCCGCAGAGCGGGCTTTTTGACGTTCACTTGTCTTCGGACGGCAACCTGGCCTGGTGCGTTCCGATGAACTGGTTTGCCCGGGGCCTTGCCGGTTGCCCCTGGCTACCGGCCGACGAGCAGGCCGACAAGATTCTCGTCTTCGATCTGGCAGGTAAGCAGTGGTCTAAGTCCTGGCGCTTCCCGGATGGACTGGGCGATTTCGCCGTCCATCCGGGCGGTAACGGGGTGCTTGTTTCGTGCTGGGATGGGCGGCTGTACTTGATCCGCTGCGATGGCACGGTGCAGGCAACAATCGAGGTCGGCGGCCCGGCTCGGCTGCGATGGAGTGCCGATGGCCGGTTTGCGGTGGCCGGGACACAGAAGGGCGAGGTCTGGCGAGTGGATGCGGACGGCAAGGCCGTCTGGCATACGGCGATCCCTGTCCTAAAGCCCCAGCCCTTGACCAAGCCGATCAAGCCGGTTTTCGACGGGGTGCCGATCTACCGTGTTGGGCGTGTCGGCCCGGAACACGCCTACGTCGGCGACATCTGGCTGATCAAAACGCCCCAGGGCGGCATCCTCGTGGACACGGGCGGAACCTCGGCGATTGCCGACACCTGGGAGCGGATCAAGTCCGCAGGCGTTGATCCCCGCCAGATCCATTATGTGCTGTTGAGTCATACGCACGGGGACCACGTAGGGGCAGCCTATTTGTGGCGAAGCCTGGGAGCCAAGGTCGTTGCCCCCGCTCCTGCTGCGTTCCCCGCCACCTGGATGATCCCGACGATGAACCACTACGGCATTTGGGTTCCCTGCGCTATCGACATGCCCTTGCCGCTGGCTCGACCGGGCGACACCGCTCGTCTTACGCTGGCGGGCATCGACATCCAGGCGATCTTCGCACCCGGGCATAGTTTCGACACGGTAGTCTACGTCATGGATTTGGCGGGCAAGCGGGCAATCCTCACCGGCGACATTGCTTTCCACGGAACAAGTCATATCCTTGATCGCTGTTGGGGCGACCTGCCGAAGGCCCGCACGGTGATCAGAATCCTCCGGGAGCAGATCTTGCCGTTGCAGCCACAGATCGTCATCAGCGGCCATGATGCTCGGGACAACGCCATGGACTATTGGCAGGACATTCTCCGGGTGAGCGAAGATGCTGTGCGCAAGGCCGAGGCCAAAGGGAAGTAGTTGTCCAGTCGGGTAGCAGCGACGGGTTTTCCTTTCTGCAAAGGCGAGGAACGCACGGCCCGCTGCTAGGACGACAAGGGCACGAAGCGGAAGAGGACGTGAGGTGACGACGTGATGGAAGCCCACCCCAGTGACCGATACCTGGCGATCAAGGTCGTGATGATGCCCCGAGACACAAACCCCTACGGGACGATCTTCGGCGGCGTGATCCTGAGCTACATCGACCAGGCCGGGGCCGTCGGCGCACGCCACGAAGTTCGCAAAGCGGGCTGGCCCGATCAGCCGATTGTTTCGGTGGCGATGAACAGCGTGGAGTTTCACTGCCCCGTCTTCGTCGGGGACACGGTGAGCTTCTGGACGAGACTGGTGAGGGTCGGGAAGACATCGATCACGATGCACGTCGATGTGGAGGCCGACCGCCACGGCGAAATTGTCCACCTCACCGAAGCGGAGGTCACCTACGTGGCGGTAGACCTCAGCGGTGGTCAGCGCCGTCCCGTGCCGATCCGGGGTGCCTGACTCCAGGCCGCTCTTGGGATCGAACGGCAGCAGTTGTCGTCTACGAAACAGCGGTCGAGGCACATGGCGAGGCCGAACGGGAACGCCGATAGGAGGGAGCACGGAATGAAGCCCAAGAAAACGATCTCCGAGGTGTTCGAGGAGTTCCTGAGCGACCAGAAAGGGCGGCTCAGCCCGACGACCTTCTCGAAATACCAGAGCATCATTTCTCTTTTCAAGAGCTACCTTGAGTCCTACTGGCCCGGCCACGACCAGAAGGAATACGACCGAATCACCGGAAAAGGAGGCACGTTCTGCGGCACCTTCGGGCCCGAGGAGATTCCCGGTGGCTATGGCGAGTTCCTCGGCTACTTCATGCCCCGCAAGGTCATGTGCGGCAAGGATACCCTCAAAGCTGCGGGGACGGTCACCAAGAAGCTGGCGAAGTGGCTGGCCGAGAAGGGTTACGTCAAGGACACGGAGGCTGCCCAGGAGCGAGCGAAAGAGGCGGCGAGGGATCTGCCCGCTGCCCAAGACCTGCTCGACCTGCTGGACGACTACGTGGCGGCCAACGCTCCCGCCGAATATGAAGACGAGATCGAAGACCATTTCTCGGTCAAAAAGATCGAGCCGGGCAAGCTCTGGCTGGAGCCGTTCACGATGCTCGACGAGGTGATCGGCCCGGTGCCGGTGCCGAAGAAGGTCACTCAGGTCTGCCAGGAGATGTGGGACATCGGCGGCGTCGTGGTGAAGACGAGTCGAGGATGGCGGTTCCTGGAGGTCTGGAACGTGACGCCGTGACGAAAAGGGCTTCTCTCTCCGAACGCATGGGCTTTTCAGCCTTTTCTCGCTGCAAATACTCGGTCGGCCGTTTCCAAGGAGTCGCTGGCCGCCTCTGGCTTGAAAAACGACTCCACCGGTCTCGTCAGTAGCAATCCCATCCTCCGGCCACCGCCGTGTCAAACATCTCGGCTCGGGACTAGACTCCGGGAATGGCCGCCGTGCGCCGCCCCGGCGGAGACCGCTGCAAGAAGGGCGGCTCCCCCCTCATCTTTGGAGGCCAATCAGATGCCAGTGACGTTTGATCTTGTGGCTGCGTTTGTCCGTTGCCGATACAAAGCTTTCTTGAAATGCACCGGCGAGACGGGGACCGTCACCGACTACGAACTGCTCGAACGAGAGTTGGCCGAAGCTTACCGGCAGAAGGCGATCCCCCAGCTCGCTCAGCGCTTCTCCCCGAATGAGATTGCGTCCAGCCCGCTGTCTCTTGAGGCCGCCTTAGCGGACCGCCATCGGCTGTTTCTGAACGTTCCCTGCAACTCCGAGCAGGGATCGATCACCTTCTCAGCCATTGAGAGTGCGGCATCGAGTACTACTCGGAAGCCACAATGCCTGCCTATCGTTTTCTGCCCCAACAAGAAGCTTTCCAAGGACGGCAAGCTCACGGCGGCCGTAACAATTGCAGCGATCTCGAATTGGCACTCCATCCTCGTGCCGTGTGTCAAGATGATCCATGGTCCCGATTTCTCGGAAACTAGGCTCATACTCCTCGGGGCCAGCGGTCCCACACGCCTTGCGAAGGAGTCGGCTGCCGTGCTTCACGATCTGGAAGCCCTGGTAGCGGCACCGACTCCACCATCGACGTACCTCAATGACCATTGCGGCATCTGCGAATTCCGAGACCGGTGCCGTCAGGACGCCGTGAATCGAGACGATCTGAGCCTTCTTCGAGGGCTGCACCCGAAGGAAATCGAAGCCTGGAAGAAACGGGGTATCTTCACCGTCACCCAACTTGCCTACACGTTCCGGGCCAAGACCATGGGGCGGAGTTCCCAGCAGCCCAAACGCCATTCTCAACCGCTCCAGGCGATGGCGATCAGGGACAAGAAGACGTATGTTCGCAAGCGGCCCGAAATGCCCACCTCGTCAGTGAAGGTCTTCTTTGATGTCGAGGGCATTCCCGAGCGGGAGTTCTTCTACCTGATCGGTGTCGTCGTCGTGAGAAACGGCACCGCCACTTCCCACGAGTTCTGGGCAGACGACGAGTCGCAGCAGGAGGGCATGTGGCAAGACTTCTTGGGGCTGTTGGCGGAACTCAGTGACTACGTGCTGGTCCACTTCGGGCGTTACGAAAGGGACTTCATCCGAGAGATGCAGCGGCGTTATGGAGCGACCGATCACGATCCCGCCCAACGACTCTTCGATGTTCATGTAGCGATTCGCACCAACGTGTTCTTCCCCGTTTACAGCAACGGCCTCAAGGACATCGCCCGGTTCCTCGGGTTTGAGTGGCAAGGCCCGGTGCGATCTGGGGTTGATAGCATCGTCTGTCGGTGCAAATGGGAGAAGACCAACGAGGAGCGTTGCAGGGAGGATCTCCTTCGCTACAACCGAGAGGATTGCCAGGCGGTTATGTCGGTCTTCAACCACCTCGCCGTCCTGGGGCACGTGCCAAGCGGCAGCCCAGCGGAGATTGCGGAAACGGATGGCCTTTTCGACAGCACGGCGAACAGCTTTAGCAGAAAGACGTTTGCCATTCCTGTGATGGAGACCATCACCAAGTGTGCATACTTCAATTACCAGCAACAAAAGGTCTTCTTCCGAACTGACAAGAACGTGCGGAGAAGCGTTCGCCGCAGGCAGCAGGCTTCCAGGGCAGCCTTGAAGGAAAACAGGATCGTGGAATGCAGCCCGCCCGAGAATTGCCCGACGTGCGGACGTGGCCCGATGAACCGCTACAAGCACGCTCGCCAGGTGAAGACCGTCAGAGATTTGAAGTTCTTCCGTGGAGGGGTAAAACGGTGGATCATCAGGCGTTCAAGCGACCGTTATGCATGTCGCTCTTGTGGGCATACCTGCTACTCTCCGGAGTATCCAACCAGGCAGCCGAACTTTGGCCACGGTGTGGCAAGCTGGGCCGTCTACCAGCACATGGCGCTCCAGCAATCCTTGGAGGCCGTAACGGCGAGTCTCAATGACGTGTTTGGATACACGTTCAGCGTGGGGATGGTCAACAAGGCCCATACGTTTCTGGCCCGGTTACACGAGGTAACGGAAAGCCTTCTACTGGCGAGACTACGAGCGGGCAAGATGATCTGTGCGGATGAAACCAAGATCAAGATCAAGATCACGTTCAAGGGCACAACAGGCTACGTCTGGGCGTTCTCCGGCCCCGAGGTAGTCGTCTACCGTTTCCACGAGAGCAGAGACGGTACCCTCTTGAATGACGTGCTGAAGGGGTTCACAGGTGTGCTCGTTTCGGACTTCTACGGGGTCTACGACTCGGTCTCGTGCCAACAGCAGAAGTGCCTCGTGCATCTGACGAGGGACATCAATGACGACCTCCTGAAAGTTCCCTTCGATGAGGAACTCAAGGAGTTGGCGACCCGTTTCACGGCGGTCATGACGCCGATCATCGAGAGCATTGACCGCTATGGGCTGGCCAAGCGACATCTCGGGAGGTTCGTCAGAGAGGCAGACCGATACCGGCGGTGGGTGGCACAACAGTGCTTTGGCTCACAGGTTGCCCAGCGATACCAGCACAGGATCGGAAAGTACGGAGAGCGGCTTTTCACCTTCCTGTCCCACGACGGTGTGCCCTGGAACAACAACATCGCTGAGAATGCCGTCAAACTCGTCGTGTCTCGCAGAAAGCTATTGGACGGTTTGATGTCCAAGGACGGAATCAAGGTTTACCTGGTCTTCCTCAGCATTTACCAGACCCTACGGAGAAAGGGAGGAAGCTTCCTGCGGTTTCTTCTATCCGGCAAGACGGACCTCTTTGAATTCCTGGGCGAATAACATCAGCCGCCAGGAGCCAGAAAGCGGCGGTTGGAGGGCCACACGGTACATGGGTTGCCAAGGTCGATTCTCGGACAAAAAATGAGCCCCGATCCGGGAACCGGGGCTCAAGGCATACTACAGGTTTTCGTCTCGCAAAAAATGCGGCGAAGGCACTACAATATGTTGTCATGTCTACGAAGTATGATAGTATACCGAACAGCAAATCTGGCGCAAGAGGAGAAGGAAAACAGGTTTCTCAGCTTGCCCAGGACTCTTTCGAGGCGTTCCAGCCGTTCATCAATCTTTTCGATTGCGGCCTCAAGGGCTACAACGGCCCCTTCCACCTCATCACCAAGGAAGATTGGCGGATTTACGCCAGGCACAAGGCGGGTGAGAGAGGGCTCCGCTACGAGGATGGCGAGGAATTCAACCCGTATCGGGACGTGATCCGGGGGATTTTCAGCCCGAAACACGTCCATGAGCACATCGAAGAGCAGGAGACCACGTACTACACGTCAGGCAAAGCGGGCCTGGGACTCCTGTACCTGGACATCGACGCCCACCACCCCTGGCAAACCGATGAATGCCGGGCCAAGGCGGTCCTGGAAAGGCTTTTCCCGTCCGGGTATTTCAGGGCCTCCAACCGGGGCCAGAATGGGTACTTGAAGATCCGGTACACGTCGATCCGGGAATTCAACGAGGTCGCCGACCACCTTCAAGAGACCCTCAAGGCGCTCTTTCTCCAACTCGGCATCCTGTGCGACGTTGAGGTCAAGGGGACGATCACCCACGGCGGGAAGTCGGGGCGGCTGGCGAAACTGCCCTTCAACACAAAGTATCCCTGCCACAAGCGAGACGAGACGGACTCCTGGAACTACCCGCAGTTGGAGAAGTTCAAGGCGTGCCCGGTGGTGAAGGCCCATCAGGTGGAATACATAGTCCGACGCCTGGAAAACGTGATCGACGAAAAGAAGGTCAGGCGGTTCGGGGAGTACAAGAAGTCGTTGGTGCAAAAGGAGAAGAGAAGTAAGGGCGAAAAACTAAAGAACAGGTCCCAGGCAGCCAGACCTGCGCAGCCGACCAGGCCGCCCGTAGCACCAACGCCGCTGGCTGCCCCAGCTCCTCCCAAACCGGTTCGGCTTGTCATTCCACCTATAGCCTCTCCAGCGGCCGACGCCTTCCAGAGGAACCACGAGGACGTTCGGCCCTTCGTCCGGGCGTTTTGGCGGGAGCATCGCCGGTTCCCCACGACCCAGGAGACCCTGGACTGGATCAAGGCTAGTAACCGATTCTCGGGCGAGTGGGAGGACCGAGAAGGCAAGAGGGCCAAGCGGGTCGGTCAGATCCTCGCCTTTACCGAGCAGGGTTTTGACCCGAGGAAGTTGTCCCAGGGCAAGCACAAGCCTGTGGTCCTGAAGGTGGGAACCTATTCCTGGTGGGTTCGCCAGCAGTTCGGTTCGGCTTTGACGGGACGGATAGCCAATTTGCGAGCGTTCGACCCAGTGGCAATGACTGCTCCGGCGGTCAAGGTCTCGGTCCCAGCCCAGTTTGTTGAGACCTTTTTGGCGGTCACTGAGTTTTGCCTTCGGGAAGATCCCCTGGAGAACAAGGCCGTCCCGAACAACCGGATCAAGAAGCTCTGGGCGATGGTCGAAGGGGGCGCTACCTGGAACCAGCAGTATTTCCAGGTAGTCCGGGACAGGATGGACCGGATGGGGATCATTCGGATTCTCGACCGCAAACACCGAAGCGGAAAGGCTTGGCGGTGGGAAACAGGGGATTTCCCCTCGCAGGACTACAAGGAGGAGCAAAGGAAATGCAGGGAGAAGCTGGGACTGCTGGCAGGAGAAGCGGGAAGCTACCGGGACCTGGTGGCGGTTACAGGAATTGTAATGGACTACAAGGTACATAATACCCTGTATCAAGATGCTGAAGGGATCTCGGGACTTCAGGGAAAGATTGCCGAAATTCGGCCCCCTCCATGACGGACGCACGCTCCGACGAGACCATTCTTCCCTGAAGACTATAAGACCTAGCAGAAGCCGACGGGGATGGTCTGCCCGAGAGTCCTTCCCCTCCATCCTGGCAGGAAGGCAACTCCGCCTCTCAAATGCCGCCGCTCAGGGGTGCCAGCCGGAAGACCTGTCCTCCTGGGGCCTGAAAGAAGAAGCGGCTCTTGTCAACGTAATCGACCTCCTTCACGCCGAACTCAAGGAGCCGTTGCTTGACCTCTTGGGGATCGGCCACCTTGATCTCCAGCCACGTTGCCTTGAGGTGCTCATGCTCGGGCAAGACTTCAGCGTCCTCGCAAAAGAAGACTCCCAGCACGAAACCGCCTTCGAACTCGTACAAGTCGAGGTTCGGGGCAGGGCCGGGCAGCACTTTGCAGCCGAGGACTTCGCAGTAGAACGTCCGCACCTGATCCTTCAGCCTGTGGCTGACGTTCATCTTCATGTGGTTGCCGATGCTCGGCATCTCGCACCTCGCAGTAGCAGGTCAGGTGAAGTTCGGCCTCGCCAACGCATCGCCGCTTCTGGGGGAACAAAGTCCATTGCTCATGGTTCCTTGGGCGACACGCATCCTTACACTGGGCGTTTGACCAAGCGCAGCAGGAACAACAGGACAACGGCTCCGATGGTTGCGACGATCAGGCTCCCGATCAACCCACCACCCGGCCAAACGCCGAGCGTGTCGAAGATGAAGCCTCCCAGCAAGGCCCCGATCACCCCGACCACGATGTCGCCGAGGACGCCAAACCCGCTGCCTTTCATCAACTGTCCCGCCAGCCAACCAGCAGCCAAGCCAATCAGAATGAACCACACGAAATTCACGGTAGTCTCCTTTCGACAAGGAACAAGCTTACGACCGCCAGCGTTGGGCAGAAGAACGGTGGGCATCACCGCTGGCACTTGTGCCGTTGAAGTCTACACATCGTGCGGCAGAATGGCAACGAAAAGGCGAGTTGGCTGGGGTAGGACTCTCTGAGGCTGTTCTGCGCCTTCTATGTTGCCTCGTCCTCCAGCAGCCACTCCCTGGCTCGCTCCACCAAAAGCAGATCACGGGTGCATCGGCGGATGTCGTCCTTGCCTACCTCCTTGATCTCCTCGGGATCTTCGTCCTCGTAGACGGTGGAATCGAACGGCTCCGTCTCCAGAGCGGTTTCCAAGTATGCCGCCAGTTGCCATCGCTCGAAGATGGTCTTGATCTCGGTCACGAACTCCGGGATTTCGGCCCGAAACTCGGGGCTGGTTTCGGCCGCCTCCAGGAGGTTCAAGAACTTCTCGCCGATGAGGTAGTCGAGGGCTCGCTGCATACCGAACTCACCTTCGATGCCTCTTGCCGCCTCGCACTGCTCAATCCAGATCTTGTGGAATTCCGACATGGCGTGCCTTCCGATCAGTCCCCCGCCAGGTGCTCCCGTCAGTGGTTTAGGATAGCCTCGGCTCCTTGTTCGTTCAACGGTCCAGAATCACAGCCGTGTCGCCGATCACAGCAGCCTCATGCCCACCGTTCAGATGCCGCAACTCGAAGAGGATGCAGGTGCCGGTAATCAACGATGCCAGGAGATCGGAGAGCGGTAGCGCCAACCAAACCCCGTCCAGCCCGAGGAATCCGGGGAGAATCAAGACGGCTGGGATCAGAAGGAGGACTTGCCGGGAGAGCATCAGGAGCGTGGCCTGCTTTGGTTTCCCAACGGCCTGGAAGTAGCTGGCGCTGACGATCTGGAAACCGACCACCGGCAGCACGATCACCGCCAACCGCATCGCCCGGCAACCGACCGCCAGTAGCTCTTCATCGCCGGGGGCGAAAAGGCCGATCACCTGGGCGGGGAAGAACATCATCACCAGGAATCCCGCCACGGCAATCGCCGTCGCTGCAAGGACCGCCAGTTGCCAGGTTCTCTTGACCCGGCCGAACTGCCGTGCCCCGTAGTTGTAGCCGACAATCGGTTGAGCCCCCTGGGTGATGCCGAAGATCGGCATGAAGACCATCATCGCCACGGCGTAGATCACGCCCATCACCGAGATCGCCACGTCGCCGCCATAAACCCAAAGCTGGTTGTTCAGAAGGCTGTTCATTACGCTGGCCGCCATCTGCATCAGGAACGGCGGCGAGCCAATCGCCAAGATCGAGGCACAGACCGGCAAGGACAGCCGCAGGTTCCCGGCGTGGAGTCTCAGTAAGCTCTTGCCGCTGGTGAAGTAGAGCAGCACCCACAGGGCCGAGACCGCTTGGGACAAGACCGTCGCCAGTCCAGCCCCCCTCATGCCCCATCCGAATCCGAAGATGAACAGTGGGGCGAGGATCACGTTGAGGATCACACCAATCAAGAGCGTGAGCATCGCCACCCGAGGGTTTCCTTCTCCCCGGATCACGGCGTTGAGTCCGAAGCCCCCGACCTGGAACACCGTTCCCAGCACGATGATTTGCAGGTAGTCTCGCCCGAACGGAAGTACCCGGTCACTGGCACCAAACAGTCGGAGGAGCGGGTCCAGGAAGGCCAATCCAGTCGCCGTGAGGACCACGGAGACGACAGCGAGCAGGAGGACGGCATTGCCCAGGACCGCCTCGGCCTCTTCCTTTTTCTGTTGGCCGAGTCGGATGGAGACAATGGCCGTGGCCCCGAAGCCGACCAGCATCCCGAACGCCAGAATGACCAACATGAAGGGAAAGGATACGGTGATCCCGGCAATGCCGCTGGGGCCAAAGGCGTGCCCGACGAACACCCGGTCCACCACGGCATAGATGGCCTGAGCCAGCATCCCGACAATGGCGGGCAGGGAGAAGGTGGCGAGGAGACGAGGGATACTGGCTTCCCCGAGCCGGTTGGAGCGGTCGATCATGGCGGGTGAGCACCCGTGGCGTGGCCAGGTCACGCCACCTCCTTGAACTTGCTCTTCACCGCCCCGCAGACCGGGCACTTGTCCGGGGCCTCACCCACAGCCGTGTGCCCGCAGACATCGCACACGTAGATGGCCGCTGCGTCGAGGTCTTTGCCGCCGTTGAGGGCTTCGAGGGCCTCGGTGTAGAGGCCGCAGTGCGTCTTCTCAACGGCGTTTGCATTGCGGAACGAGATCAACGCCGCCTTGTTTCCTTCGGCCTCGGCTTGTTTGATGAAGGCAGGATACATCTCCCTGAACTCGTATCCCTCGCCCTCGATGGCGGCCTGGAGGTTCTGCTTGGTATCCCCGACGCCCTTCATCACACGCAGATGGGCATGGGCGTGGACGGTCTCGGCCGCCGCAACCGCCCGGAAGAGCTTGGCGATCTGGGGACGCCCCTCAACCTCGGCCTTGGCGGCGAAGGCGAGGTACTTCCGGTTGGCTTGGCTTTCACCGGCGAATGCTGCTTGCAGGTTGTCTTGGGTAGCCATATCGTTCCTCCTTTTCCTGTCTTCTCCTGGTGTTCTCCCGCCTGGAGAACCATTCTGACGGACAGCCCGCCGAAATCCAAGACCCATTGGCAATCAGGCGTTCAACAGCCAGATCGAATAGTTCAGACAGGCTGCGAATGTGACCCAGGCCAGATACGGCACGAAGAGCAGCCCTGCCAGGACGGATTGTCGCCAGAAGGCCACGATGGTCGCTGCGATGGCGACCCAGAGGAGCAGGATGTCAATGAATCCCAGAGCGGGGTTCCTGAGCCCGAAGAACAACCACGACCACGCCACGTTGAGCCCAAGCTGAACTGCGAAGAGGATCAACGGCCCTCGGGCACCGTTCAAGCCCTTCTGTCGCCAGACGAGCCAAGCGGCTACGGCCATGCCGAGATAAAGAACGGTCCAGACCGGGCCGAAGAGCCGGACAGGCGGCGTCCACGAGGGTTTGGTGAGGGCGGCGTACCAGCCCTCGATCCGGGGATACGTAGCTGCCCCGCCTGCCGCCGCTGCGCCGAAGCACACGGCGATGAGAACCACGAAACCAAGCGCCTGTTTGACCCAGCCCATGTCGGGACTACTTCTTCGCCAGTTCGGCCTCGATCACCTTGATGACCTCGGGGGAGTCGGGCTTGGTCTTCGGGGCAAACCGGGCAACCACTTTCCCGTTGCGGCCGATGATGAACTTCTCGAAGTTCCAGTCGATCTTGCCCGGCCCCTTCGGCTTCGTGTCCATTGACGTGAGGTGCTTGTACAACGGGCAGGCACCGTCGCCGTTGACCTCGATCTTGGCAAACATCGGGAACGTCACGCCGTAGTTGAGGCGGCAGAACTCCCGGATCTCCTCGGCCGTGCCCGGCTCCTGGGCCTTGAACTGGTTGCAGGGGAAGCCCAGGACAGCCAATCCCTTCGGACCATACTTCTGGTAGAGCGTCTGAAGCTGCTCGTACTGCGGGATGAAGCCGCACTTGCTGGCGACGTTGACGACCAGCACGACCTTACCGTGGTACTAGCTCAGGGCAACCTCCTTGCCGTCGAGGGAATTCACCTTGAAGTTCAGGGCGGCGGGCACTTTGGCGGCCGTTTTCTCCTCAGCGTGGATTGAAAGCGCCGTGGCGATCAGGGTTACGCAAAATGCGACAAACAGGAAAGATCGAAACATCGTGATGCGCTCCGTGGTTGGGGACTACTGCTACATTCTATTGGCTGGGACAACCCAGCGGGTGTGCTGAGCGGCCAAATGGAGCGTCCTGGATCAACCAGCGGAGCCTGCCGACTCGTGGGCGTGCCTCTCACCTTTCCCCGGCCTTCAAGGTGCTGGAAGGCCGAAGCCGTCCGTGAGGATGGGGCGACAAGCAGCACGACCTAACTCATCCCGGCTGCGGCGATGGCCGACGGCGTGCCACGGGCTGACCGTCCTCAGTTCCGGCATGGCCTCGCAGAGTTGGTCGATGAGCATCTGGGCCATGCGGCGGATGGAGGTCTGCTTTGCCCGCTCCAGGATCGCCCGGGCGGTCTTCATCAGGCGGACCATTTGGGCTCGTCTGAGAACCGCTGCGGACAGGGGCTTGTCGGACTCGACAAGCAGTTCGGCGATGGGGGCGTCGAGGACCTCCTGCCAAGCATAGAGGGTGGAAAGGAGCAAGTCGGTGGTCGGCTGCTCCTGCTGTTTGATCGTGGCCACGTCGGTATTCAACAGGCGGGCCAGCTTGCGGCGGCTGACCCCCTGGTACCGGCGGAGTTCGGCCAAGCGGTGGAGGGGCCGCTGCGTTGCCGGTTTGTTGACGGCAACACCTCCAGCCGTTTGAGCTTCGGAAACAGCGGAGTCGATGACGGACATCAGACGTACCTCCTGTTCGAAGCCAGGATGCAACCCGAGAGATGAGATCGGGCCTGTCGTCTTGAGCAACGGCAGGCGCACAGGTCGCTGCGTTACCCATTGTCCGGTTCGAAAAACGCCCCACGGGAACAACCGTGCTGATCTCAGTCGGTTGGCGACGGGCTCCCCGTGGCGGACTGCCGGTCTTCGCAATGAGCGTGGGCCTGAACAGGCCCACGACATATACGTCTTCGGGGACGAAAAGGTTCTCCCGATGGTAGATTATTCTCAGAACTGGGGACGCCGTGAGACCTTGAAGCCCAGGCGGGGGGCGTTTCGGAGATTCGGTGAGAATTGAGACTAACCCTTCCCGTCCACGGCCGGACATCGCCGTAACTTATTGCCAAGAAACAACTTCCGGCGTGAGGGCTCGACGGCCCCGCCAGTCTCATTTTCGGTCTTGTCTCACTTTCGCTTCTGCGACCAGGGGGCCTAGTCGCAATTCTCATGCGATCTGGAAAACGCCCCCAGGCGGCTTCTGCGAGCCCGATTGGGGTCCGAAGAGGGCTTCTGCCACCGCCACGAAGGCGGCGGAAATGCCCTCCAAACGCCCCAGGATGCGATCTGACGGCTACAAAGAAAAGGAATGCCTTACGGATCGTCCGGCGGGAGGGGCTCACCAAAAAGCTCTGGCGAATTCCATTCGCCAAAAGAAGTGGGGCTTGGCGGTTCTCGACCCAGGGCCTCGGTTTCAAGATTGCAGCCAAGCTGAGACCTCCCGAAGCGCCTCCCACTCCCGTGGGCGGCGTTTGGGCGATCTCATGAGAAAATGAGACTGACCGCCTGGGGCGTATCCTGCGCCTCGCCGCAAGTCGTTCTTGCCAAATGACTTCGGGCACGTCCGCACCCCCGTCCCCTCAGTCTCATTCTCTGTCTTGTCTCGATTCCCAGGGTGCGACACTGCCCCTTTGTCGCATTTCTCATGCGATCTGGCAAACGCCCGCAGTGCCCAGAAAGGACACCACCTAAACCAGATTTTGCCCGCTTCGTCCCTTCTCGCCGCAGCCGAGGGGACACCAGCCGCCGGATCGTTCCAAGCGAACCTCTCTGAAAGGGATGACCGTGCCAAGCCAAGTTGAAGTCCGCAAAGCGATCACCAATCGGATCGTTGAGGCGCTGCGAGAAGGCGGGATTCCCCCGTGGCGTAGCCCCTGGG
>CAYGZA010000053.1:0-26326 GCA_964354135.1 uncultured Planctomycetaceae bacterium | reverse complement strand
GCTCGACGAGGCCCTCGACCTGATCGGCGGGATCAAGAAGCTGGTCGAAAACAAGACCGTCACAGTGAAACTGAACCTCACCGGCGGCGCGGCGGGCAAGCTCGGCGGGCTGGAGCCCCACCAGACCTACCACGTCCATCCTGGGATCGTGGCCGCCGTCTGCTCCGCGCTCTACGACGCCGGCGCGAAGCGGATCGTGCTGGTCGAAGGCCAGTATTCCCGCAAGACGCCCGAGGAAGTCCTTTCCGGCCTGGGCTGGGACGTGCAGGGGATCAAGGCGGCGGGCGGGCACCGCGTCGAGTTCCTCGATACCCGCAACCGCGGGCGCTTCCCCAAGTACAGCCGGCTGGCAGTCCCCGGGGGCGGATTGATCTATCCGGCCTTCGACGTCAACCAGGCCTACGAAAAGACCGACGTGTTCATCTCCCTGGCCAAGATGAAGGACCACGGCTGCGCCGGCGTCACGATGGCCGTCAAGAATCTCTTTGGAATCGCCCCGCCCTCGCTCTATGGCGACGACGCCCCCAACGAGAACACCACGACGGCCCGTAACGCCCTGTTTCACTTCGCCAACCGCAAGGTGCCGGCCGGTGTGCCTGGCGAGCTGGACCACGGCTGGCCGGTGGGGAGTTGGCAGCACCGCGTGCCGGGCATTACCGCGGACCTGTTCATGGCCCGGCCGGTGGACCTGGCGATCATCGACGGCATCCAGACCAACCGCGGCGGCGAAGGACCCTGGATCAAGGGCGCCGAGCCGATCGAGCCCAAGCTGATCTTCGCCGGCCGCAACGGCGTCTCGACCGACGCGATCTGCACGGTCGCGATGGGCTACAATCCCGAGGCCGACCACGGGCAGTTCCCCTTCCAGGGCGACAACCACCTGAAGCTTCTGGCCTCAGCGGGCGTGGGGGCGATCGACCCGAAGCGGATCGAAGTCCGCGGGCTGGCCCTCAAGGAGGCGATCCACCCGTTCAACCCGAAGGGCCTGGAGGTCAAGCACCCGCTTTCCTACTTCCACTGGGACTGTGCCCGGCGGCGTGCAGAGGCAATGGCCTAGAGACGGCAGTCTGTAGGTTATGCTTCAGCATAACTCGGTGCAAAGAACCCGTTGCAGCCGATTCTGCTGTTATGCTAAAGCATAACCTACGCTCCGGGCTATTCAGCCCGCGCAGCGCTTCTTCCACTCGTCGAGGATCTCGGCGGTCCGCGTGCATCCGAAGCGGGTGACGCCGATCTCACGGATGGCCAGTGCGGCCTGGAGATCGCGGATCCCGCCTGCCGCCTTGACCTGGACGTGCGGCGGCGAGTGTTGGCGCATGAGCTTCAGGTCCTCCATGGTGGCCCCGCCGGTGCCGAAGCCGGTCGAGGTCTTCACCCAATCGGCCCCCAACTCGCCGCAGATCTCGCAGAGACGGATCTTATGATCGTCGGCGAGGTAGCAGTTCTCGAAGATGACCTTGATCTTCTGGCCGCGCCCGTGGGTCAGCTCCAGCACGGCGCGGATGTCGTCGCGGACGTACTGCCAGTCGCCGCTCAGGACCTTGCTGATGTTGACCACCATGTCCAGCTCCTGGCCGCCGTCGTCGAGGGCCTGCCGGGCCTCGGCCGCCTTGATCGCCGTGGTGTGGCCGCCATGGGGGAATCCGATGGTGGTGCTCGCCTTGACCGTGCTCCCCCGCAGCAGCTCGGCGCACCGCTTCAGGTAGTACGGCATGATGCAGACGCTCGCCACGTCGTAGTCCCGCGCGAGCCGGATCCCCTGCTCCAGCTCGTCCGCGGTGAGCGTGGGCCGGAGCAGGGAGTGGTCGATCATCTTGGCGACGTCGGAGTAGGTGGGAGACATGAGGTACCTTCCTTTGTCTTCACGGGTGACAGAAGGATGAAGGATGAACGCTGGCGTTCATACTGCCGGACTTCAATCGCGGTTGAGGGCATTGCACCAGTTCCCGGCCAGGGATCAGGCGTCAAGTGGTGATAGCTGATAGCTGACAGCTCCTCTTCTGTTCATCCTTCATCCTTCATCCTTTCCCACAGCCCCCCCTCGCGCCGCCAGGGCGATCCCGCCCAGCGCGCCGGCCTGGTCGCCGAGCATCGATGGCACGATGCGGACCCCGTCGGTCGGAAACATGCCGACGCGGCGGCGGACCGTTTCCCGAACCGTGTCCAGGATCAGGTCGCCGATCTGGGCCACCCCGCCTCCCAGCACGACCAAATCCGGGTGCAGCACGACCACCACGTTGGCCACGCCGATCCCCAGGTAGCCGGCGGCGCGGACAATCGCGTCCCGCACGTTCTCATCGCCCGATTGGGCCGCGGCGGCCATTTCCTTGGGTGTGATCCGGGAGGCGTTGCCCTCGGTCAATTCGTGGAGCTTCGGGGCCAGGCCGCTGAGCATGAGTCGGACCCCCTCGGCCACCAGGGCGGGCCCGCTGGCCAGGGTCTCCAGGCAGCCGCGATTGCCGCAGCCGCAGCGGGGCCCATCGGGGAGGATGGTCTGGTGCCCGAGTTCGCCCGCGGCTCCCAAGGGGCCAAGGCGGAGCTTGCCGTCCACCGCGACCCCGCCGCCGATTCCCGTTCCGATGGCGAAGAAGGCCATCGTCCCGCCGCAGCGGCCGTGGCCGAAGGTGAGCTCGCCGAGCGTGGCCATGCGGACGTCGTTGAGGAGGTAAACGGGGCAACGGACCTTGGGCTGGAGGATCTGGCGGACCGGCACGTCGCGCCAGTTGGTGGGGAGGTTGGGCAGGAACTTGGTCGCGCCGGCGGCCAGGTCGGCCAGTCCCGGCACGGCCATGCCCAGCGCTTCCGGCCGCGAGTCGGTCGCGCTGCAGAGCTGCTCGACCAGGGCGGCGATGCGGTCGAGGACGCGCTCTGGGCCCTCGTGAGACTGCGTCGGGACCGAGTCCGACGCGACGAGGGTGCCGTCCGCGCGGCCCAGGGCGGCCTTGATGAACGTTCCGCCTAGATCAACGCTCGCGTAGATTTCGGCCATTTGCCCACGCCATCTCGATAATCAGGGAAGAAGCCGCAGATGCACTCGGGAAAGAAACCGCAGATGGACACAGATGCACGCAGATGGATTCAGAAGAACACGATTGCCGTCGTTCCCCCTGCCGATCTGTGTTCATCCGCGTTCATCTGCGGTTTCACGATTCCCATGTCTCTTATGGGGTCAATTGCCGGTGGGTTCTTGTGCCCCTTGGGGTTTGGGGATGAAGCGGCGGAGGAAGGCGGCGCTCTGGCGCAGGGCTCGCTTGCGCATTTCAAGCGATCCTTCGTAGTCGCGGTCTTCGACCTCGATGCACACGGGCCCGTCGTAGCCCGCCGCCCTGAGTGCCCCGAGGAGCCGCCCCCAATCGACCTCGCCAAGGCCGGGCAGCTTCGGCGTGTGGTACTCCAGCGGCGTGGCGAGGATGCCCACCTCGTTGAGGCGGTCCACGTCGACCCTCGCGTCCTTGGCGTGGACGTGGAAGATGCGGCCGGCGAACTCCGCAAGCGGCTTCAGGTAGTCCATCCGCTGCCAGACGAGGTGCGAGGGGTCGAAGTTGAGGCCGAAATTCGCGCCGGGGATCTCGGCGAACATCCGCCGCCACACGGCCGGCGAGTGGGCCAGGTTCTTGCCGCCCGGCCATTCGTCCTTGGTGAAGAACATCGGGCAGTTCTCGATCCCGATCCGCACACCGTGCTGTTGGGCAAAGGCCACCAGCGGCTTCCAGACCTCCAGGAACCGCGGCCAGTTGTCATCGACCGAGCGGGTCCAATCCCGGCCGATGAAGGTGTTCATCTGCCGGACGCCGAGAAGCTCGGACGCGACGATCACCTTCTTGATGTGCTCGCAATAGACGCCGGCTTCCTCGCGGTTCGGCGCAAGCGGATTGGGGTAATACCCCAGGCCGCTCACGGCGACGCCGGCCGCCGCGAAGAGACCTCGCACCCGCTCGGCCTCCGCCGGGCCGAACCCGGCCACGTCCAGGTGCGTCACGCCGGCGTAGCGCCGCTCGGCCTTCCCTTTCGGCCAGCACATCAGCTCGACGCAGTCGAACCCTTCGTCGGCCGCAAAGCGGACCACTTCCTCCAACGAGAGATCGGGCAGGATCGCGCTTACCAGTCCAAGCTGCATGGCGTCACTCCGCTACGGGGATCCATTTCTGTTTCTGGTGGCTTTCCAGGATGGCCTCGCAGAGGAGCACCTCGCGGTGCCCCTCGGCGAACGTGGGGAACAACGGCGGGGCGGAGAAGTCGCCCGCCGCAATGTACTCGTAAAAGGCCCGGAAGCACTGCTTGAAGGCGTCCGGAAAACCCTCGTTGTGCCCGCCGGGATAGTTGATGAAGCGCCGCGGCAGGTCGGCGACCAGGGCCGGATCGCGGATCAGCGACTCGTTGGGCCGCTCGCGGCGGCCGATCCAAAGCTCGTTGGGCGACTCGCTGTTCCACGCCAACGCGCATTTCGACCCGGCGATCTCGTAGCGGAGGCAGTTCTTGCGGCCCGCGGTCACTTGGGAGACGTACAGGCTGCCCCGGGCCCCGCCGCGAAAACGGAACAGGATGCAGCCGTAGTCCTCGGTGGTAATCGGGACCGGCTCCGTCTGGACCTTCTTGCCCAGCTTCCCGGTAAACGTCTCGACCTCGCCCTTGGGCCGCTTTCGCACCGGGTGGACTGTCTGGAGGTCGGCAAACACCGACTCGACATCGAGGCCCGTGATCGAAAGCACCAGGTCCATCCAGTGGGTGCCGATGTCGGCCACGGCCCGCAGCTTGCCGCCCTGATCGGCCAGGACCCGCCAGTTGTAGTCGGTGTCGTAGAAGAGCCAGTCCTGGACGTAGCTCCCGTTGATCGCGAAGACCTCGCCCAGGTCGCCGCGCTGGCGGATGTCGCGGGCCTCGAGGTTCAGGGGGTAGAAGCGGATGTTGTAGCAGACCCCTGCGGCCACCCGCCTGCTCTTGGCAAGCTCCACCAGCTCGGCAGTTTCAATGGAGGTCATCGCCAAGGGTTTCTCGCACATGACGTGCTTGCCGGCATTCAAGGCCCGCTTGGCGAAGTCGTAGTGCAGCACGTTGGGCACGGCCAGGTGGACCGACTCGACGGCCGGGTCGGCCAGAAGCTCGTCAAGGCTTTGGTACGCCCGCGCAAGCCCGAGGTTCTTCTTGGCCGATTCCGATTCGTCGCGGTTGCAGCCGAGGATGCCGGTAATCCGCAGCCCAAGCCTCCGCAGGGCCTCGACGTGTACCGGGCCGATGAACCCGGCCCCCACCACGGCAACTCCCAGGTCCGGCATCTTGGGCTCTCCTTGTCTCCTTGGTAGCTCTTTCGGGACAGCGCTGATTCTCGACCAGCGGGCCGGGGCTGTCAATCCACCCGCGGGTTCCCCGATCCCTTGGAGAGTCGGCTGGGTTGAGGGTGCTTGGGGCTGAACGTAGAAGCGGTAGGGTGCGTGCTTGCACGCACGGATGTTCAAACTTCTGTGGCTGCCAAGGGGAGAAACGTGCGTGCAAGCACGCACCCTACCGGCCCATGCCGCGTGCGTGCAGGCACGCACCCTACCCATAAGGTCGTATCGAAGCGGTCACTGCTCGCGCGGGTTGGCGGCATTCCAGCGGAGGACGGCCTGGTACTTGGGCGTGTTGTCGTCGAAGTACTCCAGGAGGCCCCAGCTCCCCCATTTGCTGAACTTGCCCACGGAGGAAAAGATCGCGCACAAATCGCCGCCCGCGTCGCGCCAGGCGTCGAGGTAGCGGGTGTAGAACTCGCCCATGCGCGGGTGGCGGTTGGCCGCGGTGAGGAGCTTGGTGAGCTTCTCGTTGTTCTCACCGCCGCCCACGCCCACCAGGTGCTGGCCGGCCTCGTAGGCCACGAGCCTCAGCTTGTACTTGTCGGCGACCTTCTTGTTGTCCTGGATCCAGCGAGTACACTCGGGGAGCGAGTGCTGCTCGACGTGGTCGAGCAGTTGCTCCATGGTCCAGTTGGAGATCACGTCGGCGCCGGGCCTCTTGCGCTCACCCTTGGGCGGCACGTTGAGACTCATGTACGGGGCAATGCCCAGGGCGTCGCAGTCCTTGAAGGCGTCGTGAAACGAGAGTTTCTGCTCGGCAATGTAGGGCACCGCGGCCTGCGAGGCGATGACCCGCACCAGCCGGTCCCGCCCGCCGAAGACCTCCTCCCAGATGCGGAACATCTCGACCGAGCGGTGAGCACTGTAGCGCCAGGCGGCCTCCCAGTGCTTCTCGGCAAACCCGAGCTTGAGCCCCTGGTCGCCGGAGTACCGAGTCTGCTGGAAGATGGAATTCCAGATTTCGTTCGAGTACTCGACATAGACCCTGAGCCCCGGCTTCAGGTCGCGCTTTACCTGCTGGGCGAAGCGGCGGACGTAGTCGTCGTCGGCCTCGTGCGGCATGCAGAACCACGGGTTCGCGCCCAGCCGGTTCGACAGGTCGAGCATCAGCTCCAGCGGCACGCCCCGCACGGTGCAGGTGAAGTGCTCCGGCGTGGGCCGGTCGGCCCAGCGGCGGATCTTCGAGCCGTTGGTGTGCATAAAGTCCATGAATCGCAACGTGTTGAACTGGCGCCAGCGGGCCAGAAACGCCGGATGCCACGGATTGTCGCGATAGGTCTTTTCGAACCCGGGCATAATGACGCGGATGTTGCGCACGGGGTTCTCCGGATTCGTCCGGCGGATCCGCAGGAAGAAGGCCCCCTGGCCGCCCGGCTCGAAGACGATCCGGCCGGGCTGGCGCGACACCTCGCGGCGGACGCCCCCAAAGTCGAGCTGGCCGTCGCCTTCGTAAAGGCAGACGTACTGCCCGGTGGGGTAATGGCCGCCCTCGATGGTACACAGCGGTGTCTCGGCCCAGCAGCCGGGCTCCAGACGCTTCACCCAGCCATTGGCGTCCAGTTCCAGCGGCGGGCCCTTGCCCCAGGGCTCGCCCTTGCGCTGGCTGATCCACTGCCGCGAGAGGCGAAACACGTCCACGAAGGGCAGCTCGGTGTTCCAGTCCGAGGGCCCGGCGAGGTTCATCCCCAGGCGGCTTTGTGCAGGGGTGATCTCGCCGGCCGAGGACTCAAGCGGGCAGGCAAGAAAAGACAGGAGAGAGAAGAGCATCGCGAAAACGCGAAAGAACAAAAACACGGAACAGATGCCGACAAGCGATCGTTGTGCGGCTCTCATGGATGGATTCCTTTTGCATGCTGATTCCCAAGCAGAGCTTGGGCACGAGGCGAAGGTTGATAGCTGAAGGCTGATACCTGAAAGCCCTATGCTTCTCGCCCCTCGGCCCTATTTTCCCTCGTTCATGAGCACCCACGTGCCCGTCTTGCCCGAGACTGCAACGTCGGGTCGCCCGTCGGCGTTCAAATCGGCCACGCAGATCTGCATGCCGGTTCCCACGCCGCCGCCGGGTGAGCTGATGGAGTAACGCACGAACTTCGCCGCGGCCTTGTCCCATTGGTAGTAGTAGAGGCACTCCGGCTCCTTGGCCCCGGGGTCCAGGTCGCCGTGGCCGCGGACCCTCTTGCCAGTCACGAGCTCGCCCTGGCTGTCCCCGTCCAGGTCGGCCCACGTGAGACTGTGGGCCTGGGACCACGATTTGTCGATGAGGTGCTCGGTCCAAGTGGTGGTTCCATCCGGTTTCGGTGGGCCTTGTTCCCGCCAGAAGACGCCATAGTCGTGGCCCTTGCCCCAGACAAGATCATTGCGCCCGTCGCCGTTAACGTCCACAACCAAGAACGGCGAAGCCGCGCCCGAAAGCTTCGTCTCGGGATGGAGCTTCCACGGCTTGGCCAGCACGTCGCCCCCGGGGTTCTCGTACCAGCCCACGGCACAGAGGATGTCTTCCCGGCCGTCGCCGTTGACGTCGCCGATCGCGTAGCCGTGACCGCAGCCGCCCTCGCCAAGCACGATCCGCTTCACCGTCGGCTTGCCGTCCGGCGATTTGGTGAGCTTCCAGGCCACCAGCGGGTCCTTCTGGACCCAGCAGTGGACGATGATCTCCGGCACGCCGTCGCGGTCGAGGTCGGCCAGGTGCAGGGCCTCGTTTTCGGCGCGGGCCTTGACCAGGACGTGCCGCTCCCATTTCCAGCCCTTTTCGAGCCCCTTCTGTCCGGGGTTCTTGTACCAGCAGAGTTCCGCTTCGGTCCAGCCGCCGGAGATCACGTCGATCCAGCCGTCGCCGTCCACGTCCCAGGCGTGGTCGCCGTTACTGGCGTAGAACTCCGCATCGCCGAAGCCGAGCGAGACCTGGGGAATGTCGCGGAGCGGCCGGGGCACGAAGTCGGGCGCGGCAAACCAGTGCGTGCCGGCGATGATGTCCGGCTTGCCGTCGCGGTTGACGTCCGCGATCGCGCAGCCCTCGTTGGGGCTGACCATCAGGCATCGCTTCGTGAACTTCAGACCCGCCGGTTCCTCCGCGAGACCTCCCAGCGGCGCCAGCCAGGCCAGGAGAAGAACCGTAGTGGCTAGACCCAGAATCCCGCGAAACGGACCATGGTAGCAGCACATAAGACCCCTCCTCGCAGTCTGGAGCCCCGCCGTCGAACTGCGGGCACGTGCATGTGGAAACGTTCCCGCGACCCATGCGGTCATCCTAACCGAGGATGGGGTAGCGGGCAACGGACTACTTCGGCCTGCCCGCCCGGCGGACGCAGCGGAAGCCGCAGTCGTCCGAGGCGACACAGGCGTCGCTGAAGCCGGGGTCGTCGCAGGAGCGGGTCGCACTGGTGCAGTTCTCGGCGCTGCTGGAGAAAGCACCCCCGCGCATCACCTTTTTCTCGCCTTTGGCCGGTCCCTGCGGGTCGGCGGCCGGGCTGGCGGCGTAGTAATCGACCTGGTACCAATCGTTGCACCACTCCCAGACGTTGCCGGCCACGTCGAAAAGCCCGAACGGATTGGCCCGGAGCTGCCCGACCGGGTGCGACTTGCGCTCCGCGTTCTGCTTCGACCAGGCGTGGCCCTTGAGCTCCCGGGGGTCGTCGCCGAAGTAGTACGCCTGGCTCGTGCCGCCGCGGCAGGCGTATTCCCATTCGGCCTCGGTGGGCAAGCGGTACCCGTCGGCCGCGAAATCGCAGGCCCCGGTCTTCGCGTCGTAGCAGGGCTTGAGCCCTTCGGCGGTGGACCGGGCATTGCAGAAGGCAATCGCTTCCCGCCAGCGGACCCGCTCCACGGGGTTCTTGGGGTCTTTACGCCGCGAGGGATTCTTGCCCACGAGCTTTTCGTAGAGTTCCTGAGTCACCTCGTGCTTGTCCATGTAGACGGTGCCGACGGAGACCTTGTGGACCGGCGCGGAATCGACGTTGGCAGTGCTGCCCATGAGGAACTCACCCGCCGGAATGAGCACCATCTCCACACCGGCCGGAGTTGCGATTTCGCGCGGCAGGGAATCGTTTTGGGGCGACGACGGCCCCTGGCGGCATCCCTCCGCGGCTACAAGGGCCAGCAACCCTAGAAGCACTAACAACGAGGTCCCCTTCGCCAACATCGTGCAACATTCATTGCTCATCATTCATCACTCATCATTCATCAATTATCATTTCCTCGCGTCACGGCCGCCCTGGGTCGGATTTCGGCCAGTACTGCCGGCGGGGCTCCCACCAGGTGGGTTTCCGCAGGACCTGCCTGGTTCGAGCGATCACCTGCTCGGCCAGCTTCGCATGGGCCGGCGAGGCAACGCTCCGCGCGGCCGCCTCCTCCGCGAGCCGGATGCCGAGGATGCTCAAGGCCCGAGCCAGGTCGTCCTGCGTCCCGGCGACCGAGCGGCACTTCGCGCCGAGGGGCTCGTACTTCTTGTTTCTTCCCGGGCCGGTCCCCAGGGCGAGTCCCTTCATCTCGTCGGTCCAGCGGCGAACCTCTTCGAGCGACTCCCGCGGCATGTCGCTCTTGCGGGTAGACTCGATCCGGTCGAGCGTGTTCTCGAGCGCCGCCGCCACGTCCGCGAGCTGGGGATTCGCCTTGACCTGGGCCTGGAGGAAGTCCTTCATGCCGGCGGCGAACGCGCCGAACTCCTGGACCCGCTCGCGGATCATGCGGATGAAGCCGGCGGTGTCGTCGCAGAAGCGCTCGATTTCGGCCTTGTGCCGGGCTTCCTCGCCGTCGTCGAGCCATTTCTGCATCCCGTTGGTCATGGCGCAGACGGCGTTGCCGTGCTTCAGGAGGAGCCGCTCCTCGACGCCGTCAAAATCGAGGATCTTCGCCGCCTGGTCCTTGCCCAGGGCCCTCTCCATTACCTCGACGGGAGAGAGGATGCCGGCGGCCTTCTGCTTCGGATGCCTTTCCAGGAAATAGATCAAGAGGTCGCCTTGCGGGGGAAACTGCTTCTCGAAATGGATCATCGTCTTGCGGCCGTCGAACCAGAGCGGCCAGTAGAACCAGCCGCGGATCGAGCGGCCCCAGAGCTTCACCCGCTCGTGCCGGAAGTAGAACGGGTAGTCGATCTCCTCCGAGGTGATGAAGAAGCGGCCGATCCACTTGGCCTCGAACGGCCGCTTCCAGGCGATGGCGGTGTCCTTCTCGACGTATTCGGGCTTCAGCGGCTCGGCGTGCCAGAGGTTCGGCTTCTCCAAGAAAGTCAGAAAGAAGCTGCGGCCCGCCGTACGGAGTGAAAAGCCGTCGAGTTTTCGTTCGTCGCCCGCCCCGCTCACGCGAAAGCCGGCCGCCTGCCGGCCCGGCGGCCAGGCGCCCACCATCGTGCAGTCCTCGCCTTCCACGAGCCCGACCACGAAGCTCATCGAGGGGATGCAGCAGTGTCCCGGGCCGGACGGGTCCTCCCCGGCGCCGCTTTGAGCGGTGTAGACGAAATCGGTGCCGACGAAGGACGGCACGATGCCGTACTTCAGTCGAGCCCCTCCGACGGTCAGGTCCTTTGCCTCCGCCGGCCGGAACTCCAGGATTCCGTCGGCCGAGAGATAGACCGCGTAGAGCAACCGGTTCTCGGCCGCGTAGACCTCGGCGCCCAGCCGGTTGCTTCTTGCGTCGCGAACCAGCTTGTAGGCGGCGAAGCGGTGCCCCGCGCCGAACGATATCTCGCCGCGTTTGGCGAGCCGGTTGCCTTGGACGGTGTAGACGGCGATGAGGCCCTTCTCACCGTCGAGCGCCGCCAGGAGTCCGGCCGAGGCGAGCACCGGCGGCCGGGCCGCCGCGTGCAGCAGCTTCTCGGGCGGCACGACTTCCCAATCGCCCTTTTCCAGGAGACTCATCTCGCCGCGGAACGGCTCCTCGGGCACGCAAAGCCGCACGCCCCCTTGAGAAACCCTGATGCCCGCCGCGGCGTATGCCAGGGGGGCGGCCAGTACGATCGGTGCCAGCACGGTCACCGCAGCCAACGTCACAGTGTGCTTGACTCTTCGGACCACGTTCTTGCTCCGCAGGTTCTGCTCTTGTCAGTCGAGTGTGCCCGGATCGGCCTGGAGGGCCGGGTGCCGGCGAGGCTCCAAGACCGTGGGGTTGCGGAGGACCCGCCGCGATCGGGCGATGATCTCCTCGGCCAGTCTCGCATGTTCCGGCGACCGGACGGCCTGCTCGGCGGCCTTCTCGGTCAACCGGATCGCGAGGACGTTCAGGTCCCGCACCAGATCGTCCTGGCCGCCCGCCACGGTCCGGCATTTCTCGGCCACGGCGTCGAACTTCTTGTTGTTTCCCGGCCGGACCTCGCGGGCCAGGCTCTTGAACTCCTCCGTCCACTGCCGCACTTCTTCGAGGGACGTGGCGGGCATGCCGCTCTTGTAGACTTCCTGGAACTCGTCGATCGCTGCCAGGAGTTGCCTCGCCGCGTCGGCCAGTTTCGGCTCCGCCGCGGCCCTGGCTCGGAGGAATTCCTTGGTCTGGGCGGCGAAGTCGCGGAACTCGTGGATTCGCCCGCGGACCAGACGGATGAACGTCACGACGTCCCCGGCGTACTGCGCGATCTCTGCCTGCCGTTTGACCTCCTCGCCCACGTCGAAGTGTTTCTGGAGCGCGGCGGTCATCTCGCACACGGCGTACCCGTGCTCCAAGAGGGGCCGCTGCTCGATGCCCGCGAAATCCAGGAGCCTCGCCGCCTCCCGAACGCCGAGGGCCTTCTCGGCCACTTCGACAGGCGAGAGGGGGAAGGCATCGGCGGGCCGCTCGGGGTCCTTTTCCAGGTGGTAGATCAGCAATTCACCTTGCGGGGGGAAACGCTTCTCGAAGTGGATCATCGTCCGGTCGCCGTCGAACCGGACGGGCCAGTAAAACCAGCCGCGGATGCACCGGCCCCAGAGCTGCACCCGCTCGTGCCGGAAGTAGAACGGGTAGTGCACCCCTTCCGAGACGACGAAGAAGCGGCCGATCCATCGGGCCTCGAACGGCCGCTTCCAGCCGATGGCCGTGTCCTTCTCCAGGTAATCGGGATTGAGCGGCTCGGCGCGCCAGAAATCCGGCTTCTCCGAAAGCGCGAGGTAGAAGCTGCGGCCGGCGGTTTGGAGCGAGAAACCGTCGATGCTCCGCCGGTCTGCGGCCCCGGCCATGTGGAGACTGGCCACCTGTTGGCCCGGCGGCCAGACGCCGACCATCGCGCAGTCGCCGCCCTCGACCAGGCCCACAAGCAGATTCATCGACGGCACGTAGAGCCGATCGGAGCCCGGGGCAGTGGCCGCGGTGTAGACGAAATCCGTGCCGACCAAAGAAGGCACGATGCCGTATTTCAGCCGAGCGCCGCGGATGGCCAGGTCCTTGGCCTCGCCGGGCCGGAACTCCAAGATCCCATCGGCGGAAAGGAAAAGCGTGCAGATCGGGCGGTTGTCGGCCGAGAGAATCTCGACGCCCGGGCGGGCCGACTTGGCGTCGCGCACCAATCTGTATCGGCCAAAAGGCTGCCCTGCGTCCAAGGCTGCCTCGCCACGCCGCGTCAGCCGGGCGCCCTGCCGGGTGTAGAGGGCGACCGCCCGCTTCTCGCCGTCCACTGCCGCCAGCAGGTTGGCCGATGCAAGGACGGGGTTCCCTTGCGTTTCGTGCGGCAACCGATCGGGCGGGAGCGTCTCCCACGGGCCCTTTTCCAACGAGCCCATGTCGCCGCGGAACGGCTCCGCGGGGACCCAAAGGTCCACGCCGCCTTGGGTCACTCGAACGCCCGCCGCCATAGAACATGGAACGGCTGCGATTAAGGCCAGTGCGAGAAGTGCTCCATGGCGAATGGCGTTCATGGTAATTGTCTCGATTCTCGTAGAGGATCTCTGCCGCCGTGTCTAAAGTCAATCCCCCTGCCGGAACCCGGCGAAGGATTCGTCCTCCCAGAGCTGCCGGGCCAACAGGGCGTAGCCGGCGGCCAGCGGGTGGCTGGCGTCGGCGTACAACTCGCTGGGCAGCACGCGCGCAACATGGTGCAGAATCTCTTTCTGGCGGAGCCATGAGGCGATCTCGCCCTTCAGCCGGCGGTACTTCGCCAGGCTCTCGTCTTTGAGCATGTGCTCGTTGAACGGGCCGACGAGGACGAAAACCCGGTTGCCCCGGCCTTCCAGAATCTCAACCGTCCGCCGGAAGGAACTCCACTGGATCGAGGTCTGCAAGTCGACCCAGGGGTAGTTGCGCCGCTCGATGCCCTTGGCGGTCCAGGCTTCCGCCTCGGCATCCGGGGGAAGCCCGCCCGACGAAGGCAACTCGAGGGTAATGGCCCGCAGCGGGTTCGCGTAAGGGTTTTCGCGGGTCCAAGCGGCGACGTCGGCGGGGACGCCATTGCTGGCGAAGTAGGCCGAGCGGAGATGGTTCGTCCAGCCCAACAAGGGAAGATACCGCTGGACGACGACCCCCAGCCGGACCTCATAGGGCTCCTCATAGCTCGGGATTGGCGGCGCGAACTGGGGAATCAGCCGCGGATGGTTGATGCGGGCCTCCTTGGTCCCCCGAAGGTCGGCCTCGTCGGAACTCGTCCACAAGGGGTTGCAGAGAAGGAGGACCCGCTTGCCGGCAATGCTGCGGCCGTAGCAGTCCACCAGACCGGCCATTGCGGCCGGGTGGATCCCGTCGACCGCCAGGTTGGCGAACCGCTCGCTCCTGGCCAGCTCGTTGAGATAGTGGGGCAGGGTCCGGTCGCCCGTCACGTAATGACCCCAAATCACCGAATCCCCGAGGACGATCGCCTTCCCCTGCGAGCACACCCGGCGGCAGTAGCGGGCGTACATCCAGTAGTCCTCGCTTAAGCTATAGGGAATGCGGTAGTCCGGCGGCGGCTCAAACGGCTCGATCCGCTGCCAGGCGATCGGAATCGCCCAAAACGCCGCGGCAGCGATCGCTCCCGCCACCAGCCACTCCCGCGGCGACAAGCGCACGTCGTGGGAGCCGAACGGCACCGGGCGCGCACCGCTCGGGGCCGGAGGGGTCTTTTCGGTAGCGGGGATCACCGGCATGGCTAAAACTGCGAGTAGATGAATTCGTGGACGCCCGATTGCGCGAAGATTGCTATCCCGAGGATCAAGAGAACGACGATGCCTATTCGCACCGGCGCGGGACTAAGGATGGCCCGGAACCGCGATTCGTAGACCATCTGAAAGAGCCACGCCGCGGCGATCATGACCACAAACACCCAGGGGAAGGCCGGATCGGCCCAGGCGAAGCGGGCGATCCGCGTGAGGACGAGCCAAGCGTCGGCCCAGGTCTTCGAAAGGAAGAAGATCCACCCGACGCTCACGAACGAGAAGACCCAGAGCATCTTTACCGCTCGCGGCACCCGGTCGCGATAGAAGGAGGTCTCTTCCAGACGCCGGGTCAGGACGCGTCCCAGTCCGTGATACGCCCCCCAAATCACGAAGGTCCATCTTGCCTCGTGCCACAACCCGGAGACGACCATCGTGAGGAACATGTTGCGGTAGGTGGCCCAGGCGCCGCGGCGGTTGCCGCCCAGGGGGATGTAGACGTAATCGCGAAACCAGGTGGAAAGGCCGATGTGCCACCGGCGCCAGAAATCCCCCAGGCCCGTGGCCAGGTAAGGGTGATTGAAGTTGAGCATGATCCGGATGCCCAGTGTGCGGGCCATGCCCCGGGCCATGTCGCTGTAGCCGCTGAAATCGAAGTAGAGCTGCCAGGAGAAGGCGAGCGTGGCCAGGATGAGCGCCGGCGCTTCGAACCTCCCGGGCGTGTTGTAGACGTTGTTCACGTAGAGGCCCAGCCAGTCCGCCAGCACGACTTTCTTGAACAGCCCGACGACGAAGAGCGAGAGCCCGTCGGCCACGTCTGGGGCCGTGATCTTGGCGGGCTCGCGGAGCTGCGGCAGGATGTTGCGGGCCCGCTCGATCGGGCCCATCGACACCGTGGGAAACATCCCCACGAAGGCCGCGTAGCGGAGGAAGCTCCTCTCCCGCTCGACCTCGCCGCGGTAAAAGCCGATCGTGTAGGTGAGCGATTGGAAGACGTAGAACGCCAGGCCGATCGGCAGCTCCACGGGCGGTGGCGGGAGGACGTGATCCGCGCCCATCGAGCGCAAGAGCCCATTGACCGTCTGGACAACGAAGGCGGATAGGTGCGGCGGTCGGAGGACGTAACCCGCACCCGTCCAACGCAAGAACCCGTTGACCGTCTCGACAAGGAAGCCGGAGTACTTGAACAGGCCCAGCAGTCCCAGGTTGTTCAAGAGACTCACCAGCAGCCACGACCGCTTGAAGCGGGTCTGGGCCATGCCGAGGACCGCGAGGTAGTCGACCGCCGTTGCGTACAAGAGCAGGACGGGCCAAAGCGGATGGGCCCAGCCGTAGAAAACGTACGAGGCCGCCAAGAGGCAAAGCACCCGGAATCGCGTGCCCTTGAGCAAGAGATAGACCGGGTAGACGGCCGCGAAGAACAGGGCGAAGGTCCAGGTTTGAAACGGCATCGTTGGCGGCTATTCCATCAAGACCCGGACGTGCGCTTCCACACAGTCGGCCAGCCCATCGAGATCGTAGCCGCCTTCCAGGACGGAAACCAGCCGGCCCCTACAGGACTCCTCGGCGATCTTCTTGACGATCCGCGTCAGCTCCGCGAAACCCCGCGAGGTGACCTTCATCCGACCGAGGAGGTCCCGCTCGTGGGCGTCGAAGCCCGCCGAGATCAAGACCAGATCGGGCTTGAAGGCCAGGGCGGCGGGCCGCAGCACCTCTTCAAACGCCCTCTTGTACTCGCGGTCGCCCGAGCCCGCAGCGAGCGGCACGTTGATCTTCGTGCCGGCGGCCTTGCCTTCGCCCTTCTCCGCCGCACTTCCGGTGCCGGGATAGAAGGGATGCTGGTGGACCGAGAAGTACATCACGCTGGGGTCGTCGTTGAACACCGCCTGCGTGCCGTTGCCGTGGTGGACGTCCCAATCGACGATCAGGATCTTGGGCAGCTTGTGCTTCTCTTGCGCGTAGCGGGCGGCTACGGCGACGTTGTTGAACAGGCAGAAGCCCATCGCCCGGTTCTTGGTCGCATGGTGGCCGGGCGGGCGGATCGCACAGAAGGCATTTTGCACTTTCCCGTCCACGACGGCATCCACGGCCGCCAACACGCCCCCCGCGGCCGCCACCGCGACGTCGAACGAGTCTTTGGAGACCGGCGTGTCCGCGGAATCCAGGACCGCCGCGCCCTGGCGGCAGTTCCTGCGGACGTGCTCCACGTATTGCGGCGTGTGGACCGCGGTGAGCCACTTCTCGTCGGCCGGCGCGGGCTTTAGTCGAACCGTGCGATCGAGCAACCCCGCGTCGCCAAGCCGCCGCACGATGGCCAGAAGCCGCTCCGGCCGCTCCGGATGGCCTCGGTCCGTCTTGTGACGGAGATAGATCTCATCGTAGACAAAGCCGGTGATGGGATGCCTCCGGTTGTCAAAGGAGCCCAAGGTGCAAGTGACGACGGCTGCCCGGGACAATGCAGCCAGGTAGACTTCCGAAGTCTTCAAGACTTCGGAAGTCTTCGGAGGAGCCTTCGGATTACCCACCCGGCGGACGCAGCGAAAACCGATCGCGTCGCGGGCGAAACAGGCGTCCTGAAAGCCGGGGTCTTCGCCGAAGCGGGCGGCCGAGCGGCAACTCTCCGGGCGGGAACTCCATGCCCCGCCGCGAAGAACGTATTTCTCTCCGTCGGCCGGCCCGGTGGGGTTCTTGGCCGGGCTCTCTCGGTAGTAACCGGCATCGTAAACGTCGTTGCACCACTCGGCCACGTTCCCGTGCACGTCGAAGAGTCCCCAGGCGTTGGGTTTCTTCTGGGCCACGGGCTGGGTCTTCTTGGATGCGTTTTCGGCGTGCCAGGCGAACTGTTGGAGCAGTCGGCCGTCGGGGCCGAAGGAGTAGGCGGCGTCGCTCCCCGCGCGGCAGGCGTATTCCCATTCGGCCTCCGTGGGGAGGCGGTAGCCGTTGGCCTGGAGATTGCACTTGGCCGTCTGTTCGTCGTAGCAGGGCTCGAGCCCCTCGTCGCGGGAGCGGAGGTTGCAGTACATTGCGGCGTCGGCCCAACTGATCTGCTCGACGGGGCGGTCGGGCCCCTTGAAATGAGACGGATTGGCGACCACCAGCTTCGCGTATTGCTCCTGCGTAACCTCGGTGCGGTCGATAAGAAAGGCGTCGATGGAGACCTCGTGGACCGGTGCTTCGTCGGCCTTGCCCTCCGTGCTCCCCATGGCAAACCGACCGGCGGGGATGAGGACCATCTCCGCACCGGTCTTGGTCTGGATGACGGCGAGTCCTTCGGTGCTGGGCGCAGGGAGTCCCTTGGAGCCGGGCACCGGCTCGTCGGCGTTGCGGCAGGACGCCAGCAGCACGATCGCCACGAGACAGGCTCTCATGATCTTGGGAGGGCTACCCAAGGAAGTCCGTGCAAAATGAAAAGTGCAAACTGAGAAGCTCATATTACCTGTCCGTCTCTGCCGCACGCTCGATTTGACATTGGCAGTTCTTAATAACACTCTAGCAAGGAAATCGGGTAATCACGAAAGCACGAAAGCACGGAAAACGGGACAATTAGCGGCAGGCAAACCGATCGCGCTTCGGTTCTTGTTTCGCGTTTTCGTTCTTTCGTGTTTTCGTGATTTCTTTCCTCGTTTGGACCTGCCAAAACCCGAATTCGTTGCTACAGTCTCTTCTTAATCTGCACTTTTCGATTCCTTACTGCCGGCCGGCGCCCAGTCGGGCTCTTTGTTGCCCCTTCCGTCGGTGGTGATGGCGACCCAGCGGTTGGTCGCCGCGGCGTCGGCCACGCAGATGTTCCACCCCTCGGCCACCACGCCCACCATCTCCGGGGCCGGGCCGAGCCGCTTGGCCTTCGGACCGCGGCTGAAGGCCAGGTACTTCCCGTCGGGCGACCAATCCACGTGATACACCTCGATCGGCTTATTGCTCTTGACCGCGGTGCGCTGGTGGACCACCTTCGGCTCCGGCCCGCTGAAGTCGAGATCGCCGACGCAGAGCGTGAAGTCGTCGGCCCCCCAAGCGAGCCTCTTGCCGTCGGGGCTGATGTCCGGCCTGCACCCGGAGATCCGCAGGTTCACCACCCTGTTGCCGCCGGCTTCAATCGCCAGGATGGCGTGCCCGTAGCCCATGCCCGCGTGGACCGTGGCCGCGTACCACTTGCCGTCGGGCGTGCAGCAGATGTTGTAGAGGTGATGGATCTCCGGGTTGGGATGCTGCTTGTGGCTGCGGGTGGCAAGGTCGAAGGTGCAGATGCCGCGCGTGGCATAGTCGGTCAGGGTGAATTTCTCCGACTCGCCCTTCAGATAGACCACGGCGCTGCCGGTCGGATTCCAGCACGGCTCGCGGGCATTGCCGGCGACCAGCGTCCGGCCGGTGCCGTCCATGTTCATCGTGTAGACGTTGCGGACCTTCGTCCCGCCTTGCTCCTCGTCCGCGACGAAACAGATCTTCGCGCCGTCCGGCGAGACGTGCGGATAAAGCTCGTTCACCTTGGGCGTGCGGGTGAGATTGACCGGCCGGCTGCCGTCGGCGTTGACCATGAATAATTCCCAGTTGCCGTCCGGGCAGGTCTCGTAGACGATCTTGAACGGGACCTGTTTCAGCTCCTCGGCCAGATCCACCGCCGCGGCGCGCGAAGGAAAGACCAGGCTGAAGACCATCGCCGCCGGCACAAGCCAACCTGTGCCGGCGGGCCGGAAGGTTCGGAGGAGCGGTTGGGTTCGCATTGCGTGGGTCTCCTGAGATTATCGACTCCAGTGCTCGGTTCTTGGGATGTCGCCTTGCTCAAAGCCCACGGGTGGCAACCCGTGGGCGTAACCGTTCACGGGCCGGGGACTGGCTCATTTTTCGGCCCATTTCCGGCCGAAAAATGTGCCTGTCCCCTTCCGGCCCGAAGGGGACAGTCCCATTTTCGCGGGCTTCGCCGCGAAAATCGGGACAGTCCCCGTGAACGGTTACCCCGTGGGCTTTAGGACCGCAGACTCCCGAAGTCTCCGAGACTTCGGGAGTCTGAGTGGAGGCCCTCTTGCCGGCGGCCCGGCCGCGCGGCGTTCACGAGCGCGTATTATCCCATACAGAGCGAGGGAGAACAACGGCCCTGTAGAAACGATCTGGGCCGGCGACGACTTACGGCAGCCGGACGTACTTGCCGTCGGCGGCCTGGAACAGGCAGCGGAGCGTCTCGTCGGGTTGCGGCAGGGGGATGAAATGCACGGACCCGTCGCAGATCCCAGCGTTGAACCCGCCCTCGTACAGCCCGCCGAGCCCCTTGGCAGGTTCCTTGGGGTCGAAGGGCAGGTCGTCCGGCTTGGTCCAGACGACGGCGTGCTGGTCCGCCACCTCGACCGTCATGATCGTCATGCTCGTGCCGTCCTTGATGTCACTGATCTTCATCCCCTCGCGGCCGCCAAAGACGGTCCCCGGCCCCACGGCCACCACGTAGTTGGTCCGTCCCTTCTCCTTCAGCTTCGACATCGGCGAGCGGAAAACGGGCGGCATCTTCTCAATCAGGGCCTTGTTGTGCGGGCTGTCCCAGGACTCGCTCAGATGGAATTCCTTATAGAGCTGCCCCTGGGCAAGGTACGGGAGGATGTGAACCCGCCAGCTCAACAGCGGCTTTCCGTCCGGGCCGTACGTGGCCGCGGCAGGGAAACGCTTGAACCGGTCGTGGAAGTTGTATACCGCGAGGGCGATCATCTTGAGGTTGTTGAGCGACTGGGCACGCCTGGCCTTGGCCTGTGCCTGCCCGATCACCGGTTGCAGGACCGTCAAGAGGTTGCTGATCCCCTTGTTCTCCTCGCTCAAGACCGCCACGAGCCGGTCCCCTTCCACTCGGGGAACCAGGAGTTTGGCCGCCTCATCGAACGTCGGGAGGAACTCGCGGACCTCTTTCTGCTGGCCGGCGAAGCGAAGGAACTCCAGCCACCTCGTGCGGAGGGCCTCAGCCGCCTGGGCGTCTTGGGACTTGACGACCACCCGCAGGGCCATGCGCGGAGGGCCATCGATTCCAATCGCCGCCCACGTGAAGCCCCGGGTCAGGACCGAGCTTGGCCCGCCGCCGACCAGGTTGGGCAACTGCGGCATCGCCTCCTCGATCACGCGCCGGGTGTACTTGGGCGGGAGCACGAGCACTTGGACCGTGCTCTTGCCGGCCGCCTCGAACGCCGCGGCAAGCTCGGGACGTGGATCCGGTTTGACCGTGCGGACCCACTCCAGGGTCTCACGGTGGTCGGCCACGACCAGGGCATCGCCCACCCGCTCGATCGCACCTTTCGAGCCGGGGAAGATCGCGCGGATCGCCTTCTCGTCGGACCCCGGGCGCAGCGGGATGACGAGGAGCGGCGGCCGGACCGGCGTGCCCGGGCTCAATGTGAAGACCGCATACGCGTCGCGTCCGCCGGCGCTCAAGAAGGCCTGCGTCCATCCAGCGGCCACGGTCTTGAAGAGCGTCAATTCCGCCTTCTGGTCGGGGAGCCACTCGGCGACCTTGCCGGCGAGCGGAGCGACGGCGATCCGCCTCGGGTCGATCCGCGCCACCAGGATCGCCTGCTCGTCGATAAACGGGGCGACGGTCTTGGCCAGGGCGGCCGGATCAAATTCCTCTTGCTTCTCCTGGGCTGCAGCGGGGCACACCACCATCGCAGCCGCCCACGCGGCGAGAAGATGCAGGGCGGGACGAAGTCCCACCGCGATTCCTGCGGGTTTCCTCATGGCTGTTTTCCTTTCGGGATGAACGTGATGTCCCAACGCCGGGGCATGAGCGTTGCCGGGTTTATGCCGGGCGGCGTCGGCCCTTCGAGCCGCGCCGTATTGCCGCTCCGCTGATACACGAACGGGCCCCCGCTCACGGGGTCCAACGGGATGGGCACCTCGGTGACGTCGCCCAGCTTGTCGGGCAAGGCGTTGTGACCAGCCCCGTGAATCCGCAGGGCCTCGAAGATCCGCAGCACCGCAAAGGTCCGCTCATTCCGCGCCCGGGCCGTGTTAGCTGCATTTAGCGCAGGGAGCAGGATCCCGGCCAAGGGGATGATCTCGCGCCGCGCGAGCGAGCATTCCTTCAGCCGCTGGTCCGCCCGCCCCGAGCCCGACCGGCTCTCCGGGAAAGGCACGCCGTACCACTTGAACGTCTCGTCGCGGATCTCTTCGAAAAGGGCCGTCGAATAGAGAAGGACGGCTTTCGGCACCGGCATGGCCTCGACCTCCGCGCTGGAGCACCCCCGCGCGATCAAGTACCGCTTCGCCTCCGGGTAGTTCCGCATGATCATGGCCAGGGTCGCCATGCGATACACCTCGGGGGGCGTGGGCTTGTCGCTGCCCTCCATTTCGTAGAAGCGGTAAAGCCCATCGGTCACCTTGTCCATGAGCTGCTGCCAATATTGCGGCGGATAGTCCTTGTGCTCCAGGTCCCGCAGCTCCGGCCACGAGAAGTAGATCGCGGCCATCTCGACGTCGAAGCCCGGCCGCGTGTCGATCAAGGGGCGGGGCATATTGGTCAGGGCCCAGTAGAGGTTCGGGGCGTCCGGCTGCTGGATGAACTCCTGCACTTGCTGGGACATTATCCCCGAGCAGGCAACTCCCACCAGGCCGTTGACGATCGTGGGCCCTTCGCCCACGTGCTTCGAGAGGGCGTAGCCGGTCTGGAAGGTTTTGATCGCCGCGTCGTAGCGGCCCTGGGCAATCTGGTGCCGCACCTGGACCACCAAGAGCCTCGCGAAGCTCCGCATCTCCTGGACCTCGGGAAGGAGGATCGTCCAAAAGTCCTGGCTCGGCTCCCCGATCGGCAATTGCCAGTCGCAGTATTGGCAGCGCGCGGCCCGGTCGAGCCGGTCCGAAATCGTCCCCCAGGTGAACGGATCGCCGCGGCCCTTGTCTTTCCGCAATTCGGCCAGAGGGGCTTCCAACTGCTTAAGGATCTTGTCCCACAAGTCCTTGTCGCTGAAGAACGGCGTCTGCTCAGCCTTCACCTTGCCGTAGATCACGGCAGCGTTCCCTGGAATGCGGTCGAGGACGTCCGGAAAGAGCCGGTACTTCATGGCCGGCCGCGGTTCCGCTGCCGGGTGCAACACGACCTTGACCGGCGGGAACGGATCGTCCTGCGCGGCCGCAGCCGGCAGCCAGCCAGCCTTCACTGCAACGGCTGCGCAGAAAACGACAATCCATATCGCGCCGCTCCGCCTGTAAAGCCCACGGGTTGCAGCCCGTGGGCTTTGGGAAGTGTAACGCGATCCGCTCACGATTCTCAGCCGTTTCATGATCGGTCTCCTAGACGTTGAAGCCACTGCGGCAGCGCAGGTTGCACAAACCGACCGCCCGTGCCTCGGCTCTCCATCAGTTCCCGCCGCAGCTCGGGGTATGAGATGGGGACCTTGGCCACTTGGACGTGGCCGGTTCCAGCCAAAACGGGCTCGGCCCAGAGATCGACCCCGTGCAGGAGGACCCGCCCTCGCAACTGGCGATCCGAAGCCAGCGACGCCGCGGCCACCGCGATTGTCGGGGCTTTCGGCGAGGCGATCTCGGGCGGCGCAGGGGCCACTGCCGGGCTCGGCGGCTCCGCGGTCCATTCCGCCACCTGCGGCCCCGGCTCCACGAGGAGCATCACCAGGAGCGTGGCCGCCGCGGCGGTCATCGCCGAGAAGGCCGCCGGCCAGACCCAGCGGCCGGGCTTTTTCCCCTCTCCCTTGGGGAGAGGGGCAGGGGGTGAGGGCGATTGTGCCCGTTCCAACTCCGCGATCGCCGCGGCCCGGCCGGCCAGAAAAATCAGTCGCTCGCGGTCGAAACCTTCGACGCGAGGCACCAAGGCAGCCAGCGCCGCCTCGAACCCCTTCAACTCTTCGGGCCGCTCTTCTTCTCGGGACATACGCCACTCAGCCTTTCCCGCAGGGTTTCCAGCCCCCGCTGGTACCACCGGTGAACGGTGCTTAGCGGGGAGCCGGTCAAGCGTGCGATTTCTTCAAATGACAGTCCGCCCCAAAGCCGGGCAACGATTACCTCCCGCTGGGCGAGGGGCAGCTCCTCCAGGGCCCTGGCGGCAGCGGCCGCGTCCAGGCGATCCCCTTCCGAGGCCGCCAGCCACGGCTCGCCGCGATAGGCGGCCGCCGTCTCGTGACGCTGCCGCCGGTGGCCGGCCCGCGACGCGTTGATCGCCCGGTTCCGCACCACGCGATAGAGCCACGCCGCGGGATTCTCCGGAGCCGCCGGCTCGCGCATCAGGGCCACGAACGCGTCCTGCACCACGTCCTCGGGCGCGTCGCACCACTGCCTTGCGTAAAGCACCAAGGCCGCGGTGTACGCGTCCAAGAGCCCCGTCAGGGTTTCCAGCGAGATGGCAGCCATCCGGAAGCGTCCTATCGCCGCCGCCCTCAAGATGAGACACCGGCCACGGCCCCTTTTCCCATTATAGTCCGCCGGCAGCCGCGACGACCTCCGCGATGTGGCACACGCGGACCGGCAGCCCGCGCTTGCGCACCCCGTAGCTGAGGTGGATGATGCACGCCGGGCAGGAAGTCACCAAGAGCTGGGCCCCGGTTTTCTCGACGTTGTCCATCTTCCTGTCGAGCACCTGGCGTGCGAGGTCGTAGTGGAAAAGGGCGTACGAGCCGGCGCCGCCGCAGCACCAATCGGCCTCCGGCAGCTCGCGGTATTCCAGCTCGGGAATCGAGCGGAGGAGTTCCCGGGGTTCGCGGGCGAGCCCCTGGCCGCGCGAGGCGTGGCACGGATCGTGGTACGTTGCGACGATCTTCCTCCCCGGCTCCACGGGCGGCAGACCGGCAGCGGGCGCGAGGACCTCCAGGATGTCGCGAACGCGGGCGGCGCAGGCCGCGGCCGCAGCGTGCCGCGGGTCGCTTTCCGCGAAGAGCGTCGCGTACTTCTTGAGAAACGCGGCGCAACTGGAGCAGTCGGTCACGACGAGGTCGAACCGGCCTTCGTCCATGAGCCGCAGGTTCTGCTCCGCGAGCTTCTGGGCGGCCGGCCGGTCCCCGTAGACAAGGGCGGGCAGGCCGCAGCAGGCGTTTTCCAGCACGTGGATCGTCTTGCCAAGACGCCGTAGGGCCCGAAGGGCCGCTTCGCCAGCCTCGGGGCACATGATGTCGGTCCCGCAGCCGACGAAGTAGCCGATCCGCAGATCCCCTTCGCCCTCGACCACTGCGGAAGGGATCCTTTCCCGGAGGGCCTTGTTGGGAAAGCGGGCGATGATCTCCTCGGCCCGCGGGAAATCGCGGCCGAAGATCCGCAGCAGCCCCAGCGCGCGGGCGATCCTGGCGAGTCCGGTCTTTTTGCCCAGTGCCGCGGCTCGGGCAGCAAGCCTGAGGCGCTTCGGGTGCGGAAGCAGGTGCTCGAAGAGCAGCTTGTGGAGCGCGCTGCGGCCGACGCGATCGAGGTACTCGGAGCGCGCGTCGACCATCAGGTCGGCCGTGGCGATCGCGGGGAAGCAATGGGCCGTACACGCGCCGCACAAGAGGCAGTTGAAGAGCGGCTCCTCAAGCTCCGCGTCCCACGGGATCCGTTTCTCGATCAGGCCGCGCAAAAGCGCGATCCGGCCGCGGGCCACGCCGGCCTCGTGCCCGGTCGCGCGAAAGACGGGGCACGCCACCTGGCAGAAGCCGCACCGGTTGCAGTGGGCGATCTCGTCGTAGCGCTTTTCGATGTCCATCTATCTTCTGCCTGGCAGGCGGCCCGGGGCGAAAACGTTCTGCGGGTCCAGGGCGGCCTTCACTCGGCGCATGAGCGGCCAGTCCGATCGCGGCGGTCCGAAGACGTCGTGCTGCCGGCGGAACGAGTCGGGGGCCTTTTCCAGGATGGCGTGGCCGGCGGATTCCGCGGCCGCCGTGCAGAGGCGCGCCCACCGGTCGTCGGTCAGATGGCCGGAAGAGGCATGGATGCGGCCGCAGCCAAGATCCGCAAACAATGCCGCCCCTTGGAACTCGTCTTCCCGGGCCGACACGAAGGCGGCCACCTCGTCCGGCGGCAGGTCCACCCGCAGCAAGAACGGGGACTGCCGGAGGCGGTCAAAGGACTCTCCGCAGATGCCTTGCTGCGGAGAATAGTCCCGGGCGGGATGGCTGTCGAGGCCCGCTCTCTGGAGGAGCGACTGGTAGCTCGTCGCCTGGAAACGCACCGTTTCCTCAAAACCCTCAAACCCTGCGACCAGGCGCCATGCCCCGCGGCCCTCGGCCTGCACGGCGGGGTTCTCCGGCCGGGCGATGACGAAGGCCGGCTCGAGCTTCGACTGGAGAAGCTCGGTAGCGGCGCTTGCGCACTCGGCGAGCGGCCCGATCGCCGCCAGGGCAACGCAGCGCTGCGGCAGCGACAGCACGCGGAACGCGAGCTCGGTGATGAAGCCCAGCGTGCCCGCGGAGCCGACCAGCAGCCTCGTGAGGTCGTAGCCGGCAACGTTCTTGACCACGCGGCCGCCCGCGGAGATGGGGTGCCCGGCGCCGGAGACGAACTTCAGGCCGAGAAGCAAATCGCGGGGCGCCCCGTAACGGAGTCGCTCGGGACCGCACGCGGCGAGGGCCGCCACACCCCCGGCCGTCGACTTGCCCCCTGACGGCGGACGAAGAGGGAGCCATTGCCCGTGCTGGGCCAGGAAGGCCTGTAGCGCGTCCAGCGAAATGCCGGCGCCGACCACCACAAGCTGGTTGGCGGGATCGTGGTCGATCACCGCGGCGAGCCTGGTGCTTCGCAGCGGAATGACCGGACCCTCAGAGCGATTCCCGAAATCGAGCTGCGTGCCGTTGCCCTGGGGCAGCAGGGCAAGGCGATCCGCCGCCGCGCGGCGGACGATCTCGCACGCCTCGGCCACGTCGGCGGGGGTCAGCTCTTGATCAGGCGACAACTTCCCGCCGGCAGGTGCGGTGGGTCGCGGAGAGCCGGCTGCCGGCGGGACGATCTTTCCCGGATTGAGGAGATCGCTGGGATCGAACGCGCCGCGGAGCCGGCGCTGGAAGTCCAGGTCGTCCTCCGAGAAGACCAGCCGCATGGCGTCCA
>CAYGZA010000052.1:0-26490 GCA_964354135.1 uncultured Planctomycetaceae bacterium | reverse complement strand
CTGATTGGCCAAGTGTCAGTAATACGAGGTCACCCCCGTTTGGTGTTTGAAGCCGTATTTCGTGGGTTGCCGGACCGCGTTTTTCGCCTCGAAACCTCCTCAGAACCGGGTGAAGGAGCTTTCGACGCGAAAAACGCTGACTACCTCTGATGACAGCACGCATACGCATTCTGGCAGTATAGGGCCGACCTTGAATTACTGACACTTGGCCACTGATTGCTGAAAGCCAATCCTCCAAACACGCGAACTGCATCTGCTTAGACGCCCTCTTTCGTCCGCCGCGGCGTCCAGCTTGTCTTTCCCACTGATTTGCCCTCCGTGTGAGGGGGTCTGCACGTTCGGGCTGTAAAGGATATTTGGCCTATAGCGGATCTGCCCGTTTTTGGACGGAGCCGGCGTTTGCCGGCCGATTACTGGTTGTAGGCTCTGTTAGGCGGATAACGATTCTGCCGGAGCCGTGGGGATGGTCCGTCCAGAGACTGGGATAATACACCCCGTTTCGACGGCGCTGTCAGGCGAAAGGCGTTATGGAGACCTCCAGGCGACCTGAGACCGGCGACTGGACCCACGGCGTGGGCGCCGGCCTGACTGAAGAGCGTCTCCGAACGACGCTGCTATGCCCCGCCGCGTGCCCCCTCTGCGGGCACATGTTCGAATCGACCGGTGCTGCTGCGTCCCAGGGCGGCGTCTGCCCGAAGTGCAACTTCGACTATTCCAAGGTGCCTCAGGATCCGGTGGAAACCGTCGCGGCCGCGGCCGGTCTCGGACTCGGCCCGGCAACCTCGGTCGGTCCCTTGGATCGCTGGTTGGCCGGGGAGCCGCTTTCCTCGCGGCCGTTGACTTCCCGAGAGAGACTTCGGCGTTGGTGCCGGCGACGCCCGTGGTTGGCCGGGTTGGCGGCCGCCTCCGCGGCGATCGTGCTTGCCGCGGCGGTTGGAGGCAGCCTTGCCGCGGTGTATCTCGCGACGGAACTGTCCGCCGCCCGCGATACCTGCCGCACGCTCGAAGAAGAGTGGCGTCAAGCCGCCTCGCTCGCCTCGAAGCACGCACAGGCGGAAGCCGAGCAGCAAGCCGTGGCGCAGCGGGAAATCGCCGCCCGGCAAGAGGCCGAAACCCGCGCGAAGCAGATGGAGCGCCGGCAGCAGGAAGCCGAACGCCGCCGTGCCGACGCGGAACGCGAGCGGACCCGCGCCGAGCGTCTGGCGCGGCTGGCCGCGGCGGAGCGGCTGGCTCGTGAGGCACAACACGTGCTTTCGGCCCAACCGGCGCGCGGCCTCGCGCTGGCGAAGGAATCGCTCGAAGCCGTGCTGCGGGAGGGCGAGGCCCCAAGCCGCGAGGCAGAACAGACCTTGCGGGACGCACTGGCGGAGATGGGAGGAATGAGCCTCGGCGGACACGAGCGGCCGGTGCAGGTGGTGGCCATCAGCTCCGACGGCCGCTGGCTGGCCACGGGGAGTTCCGACAAGACGGTGCGGCTCTGGGACCTGACCGCCGAGAATCCCGGGCCCACGTCGCTTGTTCTGTCGGGTCACGAGGCCCCGATCACCGCGGTGACGTTCAGTCCCAATCCTCGCCGGTTGATCACGGCAGGCCAGGACGGAACGGTCCTCGTTTGGGACTTGACCGCCCGGAACGTCTCCACGGCCTCGGTGGCTCTCCGCGGGCACAGGTCGTCCATCAAGGCCCTGGCCGTGAGCGCCGACAGCCGCTGGCTGGTGACGGCCGGAGACGGGCCGGGGAGCCCCGACGACCCCGCCCGGCTCTGGGACCTTACGGCCGCCGATCCCTCCCGCTCCGCGATCGAGCTGCGGGGGCACGAAGAGCCGGTTCTGGCCGTTGCGATCAGTCCCGATTCCCGCTGGGTGGCAACCGGCGGGGAAGATAAGACGATCCGCTTGTTCGATCTTGCGGCTCGCTTCCCGGCAGCCGAACACGTCGTTCTCCGGGGACACGACGGTGCGGTGGTGAGCCTGGCCATCAGTCCCGACAGCCGATGGCTGGTCAGCGGCAGCTACGACAACACGACCCGCCGCTGGGACCTCCGGGCCGCCGCCCCCTCGGCCGGTTCAACCCTGTTGGAGGGACATCAAGGCTGGGTCGTGGCGACGGCGATCAGCCCGGACGGTCGCTGGCTGGCCACAGGGAGCTTCGACAAGACTGCCAGGTTGTGGGTTCTCGATCCGAGTCATCGCCCGGCAGCCCCGATCGTCCTCAGCGGCCACGAAGGCCCGATCCGAACCGTAGCGTTCAGCCCTGACGGCCGTTGGCTGGTGACCGGCAGCTCTGACAGGACGGTGCGGTTATGGGATCTTGCTTCCCTGGATCCTGCCGCCCAGCCCCTCGTGTTGCGGGGACATCTAGGTCCCATTACCGGACTCTCGATCAGCCCCGACAGCCGGCGGCTGGTGAGCGTGAGCGGGCAGGGCGAGGCTCCGGGGGACCGCTTCATCCGACTATGGGACCTCCGGGTCGACTTGCTGCTGCGGAGCTGCGAAAAGGTGGCATCCGCACAGACCGGTTCCCGGCGCGGGGATCAGCCATTGCGGGAAGCGGTCAGGCAATGAGGGGCCGGTGAGTCCGATGGCGGTCGGCAGCCACGGCCCACAACAGACCGCCGCGCGAGGGGGTTACCTTGCGTACGAAATAATGGTCTTTTTCTTGGATGGACTTAGCGTGTCCTACCCACGCTATCCGTCGCCCGAAAGTGCCCGCTGGGAGGCCCTCGCCTCAATAACCTTCATCTCAAGGTCCGTTGAGGCCTTTCGTGCCCAACGTTCGAGATTGCCGAGCCATTCCCGGGCTTTCTTGTCGTGCAGGCCGAAATCGTCGATGCGATGCTCGCGACTGCGACGGCCCATCTGACGCATGGCTGCGGCCAGATCCAGAAGCCTTAACGCAAACGAGTCAAGCATTTCCGCATCGTAGGGTTTGAGCGTCATCGGTCTTCGGTCCTCCACAATCGGGGCAGTAACTTCCCCCCTATCCTCACCCCTCATCTCAGTTCTATCCTAGCCCAAGTTGGATCCCGTGTCGAGCAAGAGGGCGGGAATCGCGGGACAGAGGACCGACTCCGCCGGCAGGCCTGGACGCAGAAAACGGACATAGAATGTCCAAAAGTATGGTTGAAACTATGTACACTTTGTGCTAGGCTGCGCCCGTTTTCCGCCGCGCGACCAAGAACTGGCAGGGGAGGTCCGCCGGCAAGACCGGAAGGCCCGGGCAGTGGTCGGCAGGCCGCGGTTTGGAGTGGCAAGGATCGCGAACAAGAAAGTCGGGCAAGGTATGGCTGAACCTCGAAACGACGCACCTCCGTGGGACCTCGATGACGACGACGACTCCTTCTCTTTCTCGATCGCCGACGAGGCGCTGGACGTATTCGGCGTAGACGACGACCTCCTCGTCGAGCCTGCGGAAGACGATTTCTACCGGGAGCCGGATGACGTTCCGTGATTTCGGGAGGGCGAGGCCCCGTTTAGAAAGGCGAAAGGGTCCTGGAAATGATCCCGTCCTGGCGCGTTGCAGAAATCCGGCGGATGCTGACCGAGGGGAAGCTGTCGCAACGAACGATCGCCCGGTGCGCGGGAGTGAGCCGCGGCACGGTCAACGCCATTGCACTGGGAAATCGCCCCGAACGTCCCGTCCGAGGCCGCGACGCCCCCGATTTCGGCCCGCCATCGGGCCCTTTCGTCCGCTGCCCCAGTTGCGGCGGCAAAGTCCAGATGCCCTGCTTGTTGTGCCGTGTCCGTGCGATGCAATCCAGGCGCCGGACCAGTCGCGAAGAGCGGTATTGACCGGCGGCCGTTGACACCCGCCCGTTGCCGGGTTAGACAACGGGATAGGGACGCGGCTTGCGGGCAGAGAGCCGCCTCGGCAAAGCCCGGAGGCTGCGACCCCTGGGCCTCGAAGTGCAAGCGACGCCGACAACCCGGCTGCCGGAGACGTTTCATGAAGAACTACTGGACGCGACGCGAGTTTGTCGCCGGCTCGATGGTGCTGCCGGCCTGTTCGGGGGCGCTGGGGCAGGGGCTGCCGGCCGCCTCGGACGCTGCCGGGCAAGCCGGCAGTGCGACCCGGCCGGCCTGGACCGTGGAAACACCCTACTTGAAGTACGCCGTCGGAAGCGACGGCCGGAACTTGCACTTCCTCGACAAGCAAAGCGGCGCGGACTACGGCGCCCGGGACGCTGCCGTCCGGTTCGCCGCCGTGAGGAAGGGAGGCAAGGTTTCCTCCGCTTCGGCGGTTCGCTCGAGCGACGGCCGCCTGCACGTCGAGTTCGGCGACTCCGGCGTCCGCGCCGTGCTGCAACCGACCGTCGTCAAGCGGCACCTCGTGCTGGAGGTCGTTTCGGTTGTGGGCGACGGCGTCGAGGAGTTCGTCTTTCTCGACATTCCCTTAACGCTCCGGGGGGCGCCGCAGGAGCCGTTCGCGGCCTGCGCGCTGGCACTCAACCTGCAGACGAACGTGCAGGAGATACCTCGCCCGGCGAGCCGGCTCCGCGCGACGTGCTATCCGCGGTTCGGACTGGCCGGGGCGAAGGTGGCGATCGTTGCCGGTCCGCAGCCGCTCTTGCGGGAGTTGCTCCAGGAGGCGGTCGCCGCCGCTCCGGACCTGCCCCATTCGCCGATCGGCGGCCCGTGGGCGCTGGGGCAGCCGATCAACGAGGGCTCGTACCTGTTCAACTTCGACGGCATCACGGAGCAGAACGTGGGCGAGTGGATCGAGCTGGCCGGGAAACTCGGCATGAACCAGATCGATTTCCACGGCGGCTCGTCGTTCCGCTTCGGCGATTGCCGGCCGAATCCGGCCCGATACCCGCAGGGCTTGGCCAGCCTCAAGGCCGTGATCGACCGGCTGCACGCTGCGGGGATCGCCGCGGGACTGCACACGTACGCGTTCTTCCTGGCCAAGGACTGCCCGTGGGTCACGCCGGTCCCGGATCCGCGGCTGGGAAGCGACGCCCAGTTCACCCTGGCCGAGGAGGTTTCGCCGCAGGCCGCCACCGTGCCGGTCGTCGAGCCGACGGAGAAGATGTCGGCAATCACCGGGTTCTTCGTCCGCAACAGCGTCACGCTACGGATCGACGAGGAGTTAGTCACTTACACCGGCGTGCGCAAGGATCGCCCGTTTGCGTTCACCGGCTGCCAGCGGGGCACGAGCGGCACGAAGGTCGCGCCGCACGCCCAAGGCGCCAAGGCATACCACTTGAAGGAGTGCTTCGGGCTTTTTGCGCCCGACCCGGATTCGACGCTCTTGGCCGAGGTCGCCGCCCGGACCGCGGAGACCTTCAACCAGTGCGGCTTCGACATGATGTATCTCGACGCCCTGGACGGCGAGGACGTGCTCGGGGGCCCGGAAAACGGCTGGCACTACGGCTCCAAGTTTGTCTTCGAGATCTGGAAGCGGCTCAAGAAGCCGGCGCTCATGGAGATGAGCACGTTCCACCACCATTTGTGGTGCGTGCGGTCTCGGTACTGTGCGTGGGATCACCCCACCCGGAGCCATAAGAAGTTCATCGACGTTCACTGTGCCGACAACGAGAACAACACCCGCCGCATGTTCCTGCCCGGCGAGCTCGGCTGGTGGGCCTTCAAGAGCTGGTCGGGGCCGCAGGGCGAGCCGACCTTCAGCGACGACATCGAGTACCTGATGACCAAAGCCCTGGCGACCGACACGGGCTTTGCCTTGATGGGCATTGACCCGGCCAGCGCCAAGAGTGTCCCGTCGCTGCCCCGGCTGGCCGGGATCGTCAAGCGGTACGAAGACCTGCGGCACTCCAAGCGGGTCCCCGGGCCGCTCAAGGCGAAGCTGCGAACGCCCGGAGAGGAGTTCACACTCGTGGGCGGGCTGCCGGGCCCGTGGCATTTCCTGCCGGTGGATTACGCGAAGCACCGCGTCGAGGGAAGCGATCACCCCACGAGCACCTGGCGGACCCGAAACAAGTTCGACCGCCAGCCGCTAAGGCTTCGGATCGAGGCCCTGATGGCGGCGGGGCCCTACGACGCTTCGGGAAACGTCGTGATGGCCGATTTCCAGAACGCCAAGGACTTTTCGGCCCGGGCCGCACAGAGCGGCGTGACGGCCGACTTGCAGCCGTCCAACGCCGTGGTGAAGGTCGGGCCCGCAAGCGGCTGTTTCACCGCCACGAGCACCCACCAGGCGCCGAAGGCCGCGTGGGTCAAAGCGGAGAAGCGGTTCGACCCGACTCTCAACTTGAGCGGCCATCAGGCCCTCGGCGTCTGGATCCACGGCGACGCCCAGGGTGAGGTCCTCAATTTCCAGCTCCGCAGCCCGCAGCACATCGTCGGCGGGATCGGCGATCACTACGTGGTAATCGACTTTGCCGGTTGGCGCTACGTGGAGCTGATCGAGCCGGAGGGCGTCCGGTGGGCCGACTACTCGTGGCCGTACGGCGACATCTACTCGATCTACCGCGAAGCGGTCCACTATGGCGCGGTGGAGACGCTCTCGCTGTGGTACAACAACCTCCCGCCGGGCAGAAAAGTCGCGTGCTACCTGAGCCCGATCAAGGCGATGCCGCTGGTCAATACGCGGCTCATTCGGCCCGCAGTCACGCTTGGGGCGGCGACGGTCGTTTTTCCCGTGGAGATCGAAAGCGGGCAATACCTGGAGTTCACCTCGGCCGCCGACTGCAAGCTCTACGGTCCGCAAGGGCAGCTTGTGCGCGAGGTGAAACCGGAGGGGCAGATTCCCATGCTGGAGCCCGGCGACAACGAGATCCGCTTCCGCTGCTCAAGCCCGGCGGGCACCAGCGCCCGCGCCCAGGTGACCGTCATCACGCAGGGCAAGCCGCTCGCTCAGTGACCTGGTAGCGTGCCCTGTGAGCACGAGTGAAGGATGTTCTGAGAAGCCCGCGGGGCGCCGGCGCTGCCGGCGCGCGGGTAATTGCACGGCACCCTACGCGCTACTACCTTCGGCCAAGCAGGATCTTCATTACGCGGTCGGAAGATAGGGCTCTGCCTTCTTGAGAATCTCGACGAGCTTGGCGTCCGGCACGACGCCTCCAACTTCCTCAATGTCAGCGGGTCCCAACTTCCCGATCCAGGTGCAGTCAACCACTGTAGGCGTGTGAAGTCGTGTCTTGGGGTGATAAGGTCTGTGCCAGGGCAGGTCAACCTGATGGTCGGGCAACGGTAGCGTTCGTTGGGTGGTCCCAACGGCCACGAAGAACGAGCCGTCAGAATCTGGGTCCGAGATTACTACCGCCGGGCGCTTCTTGCACTGGCCTCTAGGGAAACGTGCCCAAATGATCCTGCCGCGCTTGATCGCCATTGCTGCCGTGCTTCACACGTGAGCTAAAACGGCTTCGTTTCCTCATTGGACCACCAAGGATGTTGGCTGTAGTCCCGCTGGGAGGCTTTCTCCAGACGGTCACGCGGCAACGTCAATCGCGTCAGCTCTTCCTGAGCCCGCATCTCCTCCCGATAAACCTCGACCTCCGTAATACCGCGCTGGGCCGCCTCCAGTCTGAGGTACTCATACATCTCCGTCGAGACCGAGATGCTCTGCCCATCAATGTCCAGCACGAATGCAGGAGTGTGTGAGGTGCTCATGGCGATCTCCGTGAAGACACGGTCTCGGACGAAGGTTTTGACGCCAACTATCCCTTCCACAAGCACTTTGTATGCCGTAACGGCGGCGGATTGCGGCGGGAGGATCGCGGTTACGGAAGACATCACTTGGGCTCCGGAACGAGGCCGCACCTTGTTGCCTGCTTGTTCAATGCCTCGATGATAGCCATAAGTTTGGCGAGGGGGAGCGCGATATGTGCGACCAGTTTCGCATCGACTGTGCCGCGCTGCTCGATCACTTCCAGCGATTGCCTTCGCTGCTCATCAGTCTCCCCAAATACAAGCGGAGGAACTACCTGATAGAATCCCAGATGGAGCGTGCTTTCATGAGTCGAAGCCAGCATCTGGTCGGCAAACACGGCCGGCCCGAGTTCGCTCCAGGCAACTCGCAACATGACGCCTTCTTTCTTCTCGGCGCGAGTGGCGAGATCCTTTTCGCTCTCTTGTTCAGCCATAGGCATAACCACAACACCAGTTGGCAGCGACCAGCCATGCTGCGCGGTATCGCCCGTCGCATCTTCTACCGCGCAGTCGGGCGGCAAACGGGATCGCCCCCATCCTAATGATACTTCGGCTCTTGAAGCGTTCGAGATTCGCAACAACTTCGATGCTAGACACTCCTTACGCCTGCGTCAATCGAGCGATACAGGCAATTCGACGTCGCATACCCCCATGACGGGGCGTGTCACCGCTTTTCCTTTTCATCCCGCGTTTTCCGGCCGGACCGTACCACTACCGCGCCGTCTCCGAGCCGCCGCCCTCTCCGGAGCCTCAAAGGCTCCCCTACTTCATCCCGGCGGCGGCGTAGTGCCGGGCGATTTCGTCGGGCGAGAGGGGGCGGTCGTAGACAGCCACCTCGTCGATCTTGCCCTCGAAGTTGAGGAGGTTATCGCTGCTGCCCCCGACAAAGACCTGTTTGGAGGCGCGGGAAGGGTGTGGGTCCGCTTGGCCGCTGATCTCGGGCGTTGTGCGGCCGTTGAGATACACCGCCACCTTCTTGCCCTCGCGAACCAGCACCACGTGGCACCAAGTCTCTTGAGGGACCTCGTTGGTCCCGACGAGCGATTCCTTCAACACGTCCCCGTTGTAGAAAAGGAGCTTCCCGGTTGCCACGTGCGTGCCGCCGATTCCCAAGTGGTCGGGCGGCCCTATCCCGCTGCCCTCGGGTCCGCGCGAGAAGAGATAGCCGGTCACCGCCCGGGCGTCATTCGGCAGCCCGTTCCAGAACCAGAGTTCCACGCTGTACGCACTGCCGAGGCCCGGGATCTCCGCCCTCATTCGCCCGCCGGCAAAGTGCGGGACGCGGTTGACCGTGGCCGGGCCGCAGAAGGCGGGCGACTCCGGCCCCTCCAGGCAGAAAGCCACCCCGGGCTCGTATTGGCCGTGATTATTGTTGCCCGTTGCATCGAGCGCCCGCGGGCCGCCGAACTCGCCCATGCGCCAATAGGCGACGGGTTTGGAAGCGAGCACCGCCTGGGCGTACGGCCCGTGGACTTCGCCGAAGGGGCGGCGCGGCTTGCCGGCGACCTGCTCCAAGAGTTGTAGGAGCACTTCGACGATCTTGGGCTCAGCCTCAACCTCCAGTCCGGCGGTCCGGGCGGGCCACGTGGTGTAGCCGCCCAGCTTGTGTTGCTCGGGCGGCGGGATGTAGCCGTCGGCCCCGTTGGCCAGCTCCAGGTTGAGCGCCGGCTGCAAGGGGCTCTGGGCCTTCAGCTTCAGCCCCGTGATCCCGAAGACTTCGCAGGGGATCGCGGCGATTCCGAGATCGCCGATGCGGATCGCCTGGAGCTTCAGCTCCCGCTGCGGCTCCTTGTCGAGATAGAACTGTTCCAAGGCGTAGACTTCCGGGATGTTGGTCGGCCTCTTGGGGTCTTTCATTCCCTCGATGACCCGCCGGGCCCAATCGAGCCGCTTCTGGTCGGGCACGCGGCGGCGAAGGGTGAGCTTGCGCTCGGCGATGGCCAGCGGCACCCAGTCGCGGTAGGTAATCGTCTTGTACGCCTCGAAGGCGACTTTGGCCACTTCCTCGCTGTAGGTTTCAATGCCGATCGATTTGGCCGGCCGGCTGTAGTCCATCCAGTGCAGGTCGCCGGCGGTCCCCTGGGACATCATCGCCACGAAGGGCAGCGTGGATGGCCCGGTGGAGATCAGCTCCGTCATCTTGCGGCAAAACCGCCCAAAGTAGTCGGCCGAGACCGGTGCGGCGCCGAAGTAGTGCATCGAGTAGTTGGCCACCAGCGCGATCGGCCGGCCCTCGGGCGATTGCACGGACAAGACGGTGAGGCCCGGGTCTTTCGGCCCGGCCGGCCCGACGTAATCCGGGTTTTGATAGCCCGGGTGCATCATCGCGCGGATGGTGCTTGCGCCGAACGGGTCCGGCCCGATGCGGTCCGGGCGACGGACCCAGCGGCGGCAATTCGTGTGCTCGGAATCGGCGACCACCGCCCAGCCGATCCTGGCCGGGGCCAGATTCCTCGCGGCGGACTGGATCGCCTCGGCAATCCGGCCGGGCAAGAACCTGGCGTACTCCTCGTCCACGCCCGTGCCCAAGGCCCCCATGACCGAGGGCGCCGAATGGGTGTGCGTGGCCGCCACGCAGATTCGCTCAATCGGGATGCCGGTGGAGCGGTGGGCGCGGGCCTTGGCATTGTCCACCATCTCGCGGGGCATCATCAGGGTATCGACCACGACGATCGCCAGCCTCGCGGCGCCGTCGTCCAGCACGAGCGCGCGGGCGTAGAGCGGATCGAGGGCGCGATCGGCCCGGCCTTCCAGAAACCCCCCGCTGATGACGCGGGGGAAGGTCTTGGGCGTGATTTCGACGGCGGACGCTCCCGCCCGAAAGACCTTGACTTCTGCCGCCGAGGCGTGTGACGGGCAGATCCAGGTCGCCGGCAACAAGGCGACGAGGAACAGACCGAATCGAACGGTACGTGCAACCACGGGCAGTCCCCTTTCCTGCAATCGGCGCGGTCGGGCAACGATCGAGAGGCCCGAAAGAACCTGCGCGGGATTATAGCCCGCGGAGCGGGGACCGTGCTACGCCCTCCCGAGTGCGCCAACCATCCGCTGCTGCACCCGTCGCGAGCCGGTGAATTGACCGCTCACGCGGGCGTCCCGATAATGGCCGCCGGGGAGGAGCGATTTGGCGATGCGATCCGCTGCCTCGAGGAACTGCGGAAGGTCAACCCGGTAGATGCTATGCCCGCGATTCGCGGCCGAGGCGATTGAGGAATGCGGCCAGGTCCGGCGGGAGCGGCGTCTCAAACCGCATGGGCTCGCCGGTGATCGGGTGCTGAAAACCCAGCTCCGCGGCATGGAGGGCCAGCCGCGGCGCCCCGCTCTCGTCCGCGATGGGCTGGCCGCGGAGCGGCTTGACGTAAACCTTCTCGCCGCAGAGCGGGTGCCCCTGCTCGGCCAGGTGGATGCGGATCTGGTGGGTCCGCCCGGTCTGGAGGCGGCACTCGAGGAGCGTGTAGCGGCCCAGCTTCTCCAGCGGCCGCACGTGGGTCACCGCCCGCTTGCCGGCGTCCGGCAGCGTGGTGCTCCCCCGCCGGCCGTCGCCCCGGTCGCGGACCAGGCGGCTCTCGATGGTCTGCGATTCGACCGCGCCGAGGACGACGGCCAGATAGCGCCGCCGGGTCGTGTGGCGGCGGAACTGCTGCACAAGGTGCCGTTCGGCCTCGGCCGTCCGGGCAAAGACCATCAGGCCGCTGGTCTCCCGGTCCAGGCGATGGACCGCGCGGACCCGCGAGTGCGCCGGCGGCCGCTTGCTCTTCGAGCGGTCCCGCTTGGCAAGGATCCGCGGCAAGAGCTCGTCGAGCGTGGGCTGGATCTGTTTTCGCCGCGCGGGCCAGTGGCGCTCCTCGCTGTGGCGGAGCGAGGTCATCCCGGCCGGCTTCTCGACCACGACCACGTGCGGGTCGAGGTAGACAATGCGGACGTCGATGTCCTTCGGGGGCGGCGCTGCGGGATGGGGGAGGATCTTGACCACGTCTTGAAGCCGGAGCCGCCGCGCCGGATCGGCGCAGATGTTGCCGCTGAGCATCACGCGCCGCGCCTTCAGCATCGCCCGCACCTCCGACCACGACGCCCCCGGCATCCACTGGCGGAGCGCCGCGGCAATGGTCTGGTCTACTTGCTTCGGCAAGACGCGAAAGATGTGCTCCCTGGGACCCGCCATGGAATCGACTATAGAGACCGGCGCCGGACACGACAAGAGTGGCGTGAGAGGAACCCGCGGAGCGAGGCGTTTGACCGCCCGGGGCGGCTCCCGTATACTCACCGAGCCTACCCAAACCGTCTGCCGTGAAGGGAGAAGCACATGAAACCGAAGGGCGCATACGCGGCACTCCTGCTCGTTCTCCTTTGCCCAAGCGGCGACGCGCGGGCGCTCGAGCGCCCCTGGATCGGCGACGTGTTCTTCTATTGGTACACCTGGGATTACGACCGGGAGCTGGGCGGGTGGATCGGCGGGATCCACAACACGCCGCTGGACGGCTACTACGATTCTCGCACCTTCCGCGACAACCGCCGCTCGCTCTGGATGGCCTCGGAATGGGGACTCACGCACCACTTCATGGACTACTGGACCCCCGACTGGAAGGGCGAAGGCGGCGAGATGCGCGAGGCGACCGTCATGCGGGCCGCCGAGTCGCTCCGCAAAGACGGCTACGACATCTGGATGTCCTACTACCAGGACGGCGAGAATTTCGAGATGCGGGACTTCTCGCGCAACGTCTCCGAGAAGCGGGACGTCCATCAGTGGCTCCGCGATTTCGCCCGATCGCCCGTGTGGCCCAAGATCGAGGGCCAGCCGCTGCAACTGGTCTACGCCCGCAACGGCTCGCCCAAGACGACGATCGACCACGCCGGGTTCCGCGGGTTCCTCAAGGATCGCTACGGGGACGTCGCCGCGCTGAACCGGGCCTGGCAGACCGGCTTCAAGGGCTTCGACGATATCGAGATGACGTTCGGAGCCCGCGGGCACCAGAGGGCCGCGTCGATCGCGTTTCAGTATTCCATCTGGGAGCGGGAGTGGCAGAAGCTCAACGGGGTGGTGAAAAAGGAATTCGGCGTGCCCGGAATGCGGGCTTCGTTCGACGTGGGGTATGAACCCTACATGGGCTTCGGCTTTGCCGATTTCGCCCGGGTGTTCGGCGGGCCGCACTCCTACGCGGGCATCTTCGCCCAGCCGCACGACCAGGACGCCCAGCGGTACATCCAGGCCTCGCTGGCCCGGAAGTACAACACGGTCTTCCTGGACCATTTCAAGAACTACTACTTCGACTGGGACATTCGCGTGCCGGGGATGGCCTTTCACGCGGAGCCGTACCATTTCGACCGCTTCTGGGTGGGCGCCCTGGCCCGGCGGAGCGAGGCCCTCTTGCACCTCTCCTGGAACGAGTGGTGGGAAGGGTCGAACCTGGAGCCGTGCCGCGAGTTCGGCAAGACGTACTGCGAGAAGAACCTGTTCTACGCCACGCTCATGAAACTGGCCTTCGACTCGATCCACAATGCCGAGCGTGCGGCCCCGGTCGGCTTGCTTCTGAACGATTGGCGATTCGCGAGCGGGGCCGAGTTCCACGAGGAGCTTTACGACACGATCCAGTCGCTCCGGCGGCTCTGCGTCCCCTTCGACCTGGTGCCCGACGGGATGGCCACGCCGGAGCAGTTGGAACGGTTCAAGCTGGTGATCGTCCCGGCCTACGGCTGCGGCCTGGGCTATAACGGCCGGGGCGAGCCGATCGCCGGGGTGCTCCAAAAGTGGCTCCAGAGCGGCAAGCGGCGGCTGGTGATCTCCCACCATCCGAGCCTGATGCCGATGTTCGGCCTGCGCGAGGCCCTGCCGGCGGCCAAGGCCGATGCCGCGAGGGGGCCGGACATGAACGTATTCGTGGACGTGGGCGCCGAGGGAGACGACCCATTCTTGCGATCGGGCTATAGCCATCGCGAGTCATGGGGCGGAGCGGTCAAGCCGGGCGAGCCGCGATCGACCTTTCGCTGGACCCCGGCCAGCGGCAGCGAGACTTCGCTCCTGCTGCCGGCAAGCCCCGGCCGCGACCACGTGCTGCGGATCGTGGGCCGAACGCTGTGGCCGAACAAGCTCACGGCCCTCGTCAACGGCCGCGACGTGGGCAAGGCCGACGTGCCCGCCGGTGAAGTCCGGCTGGAAATCCCCGTTCCGGCTGCGTCGGTCGGCTCATCGCCCGTGGTCAGCGTGGGCCTTCGCCACGCCCAAACCCGCGTGCCGATGAAGGAGGCCCCGGCTCAGTATCCCGGCGAGGCCCGGGTGTGCAACCTGGCCTTGGAGTGGCTCCAGTGGTCCACGGCCAATGTCGCCGCGGACACGCGGAAGCAGCAGTACACCATGCCCAAGGACTCGGTTCGGCTGACGGGCGACATCTTCAGCTCGGGTCGCGGCTTCGCGACCTCCGTGCCGGTCCAACCGCGCGAGTATCTGGACGCGGGCGGGGCGAAGGTCGTTTCGGTCGTCGAGGGGCGCGAGGTCCCGCGCGACATTCTCCTGGCCGTCGGGCCTTCCGCGGTCCTTTACGTCAACGGCCGGCTCTCCGAGGTCCGGGCGGATGAGTACTGGCTGCCGCTGGTGACGCGGTGGGCCGGGGCCGAGTTTCCCCGCTACGCGGCCGGGCCGCATTGTATGGTCAATCGGCTCTCGGCCGGGGACACGGATTTCATTGTGGCCGCGAACGAGGACATCGCCGAGCCGCGCGAACTGCGATTCGACATCCGGACCAGGGACCTGCCGCTCGGCGAGGCTGCGGTGCTGACGCGAGACGGCAAGCTATACCAACCCCTGGCCGTGGAGTCGCGCGGCGGCTCGCACCTGGCTCGGGACATGCTTCACTACTACGGCGTGTACCAGTTCGCGTTCTCGCCGGTGCGGATCGAGACGCCGCCGCTGGCCCTCCAGCCGGGCGAGAGCAAGGCGTTTCCGGTGCGGGTCGTCAACCTGACCGAGAAGCCCGTCCGCGGCCGGATCGAGGCGGCGGCCGCGATCCCGACCGTCACCGGCCGGCCTGCCGAGGTCCAACTCCAGCCCGGCGAAAAGAAGACGGTAGAACTCTCGATCTCCGTTGCCCCGACCGCCGATTGGGGCCGGAAGACGATCTACGTCAATCTCGCGCTGAACGACCGCCGGGCGGTGGTCTTTCGCGAACTGATCGTCGAGCGGCCCACGGAGATCGAATTGGCCGACGTGGTGATCGACCCTGCGTCGCCGCGACTGGAAGTTCGCGTGCGGAAGAGCCCCTACGGCCGGACGGCGCCGCTTGTGGGCGCGAGACTTTCGCTGGCCGGCCGCACCGTCGCCCTGCCGGCAATCGCCGAGGGGGAGAGCCGCCAAGTCTCGCTCGCACCCCTGGAGGCTGCGGCACCGGCCAAACCGGAACTTCGCGCCGAGAAACTGCGCATCGACCTTCCAGGGCCGCGCTCCGGGCAGACGATCGAGCGCGAGGTCTATGTGGCAGTGAAGCCGAAGGACTTCGCCGCGCCGGCGGATGCGATCACCGCGCTGGTGGTGTTCAATCCGCGCGCGACGCCGTTGGAGAAAGAGCCGGTTGCCGGCCAATTGCCCGAGGGTTCCGGGCCGTATTGTGTACGCTTGGAGAACGCAACGTCGGTTCCGTCGCAATCGGCCGGCAATCGCAGCATCCGCTGGCTGGCGGACGTTCCGTCGCGATCCGGCCGCACCTATTACCTTTGCCGCGGTGAGGCCAAGGCCGAAAGCGACTTGCGGTATTCCGCCGAAGGACTCGGGACCGGCAAAGGGACGCTGAAGATCGAGAACTCGCGGCTGAGCGTCGTGCTCTCTGAGGCGGCCGGCGGCACCATGACTTCATTGCGCTCGGCCAAGACCGGGCGCGATTACGGCCGCAAGAGCTTTGGGGCGGCCTACGGCACCTTCAGCCGCTACGATCCGAAGAAGCCCACCACGAGCACCGTCGAGTACATCGACGAGAAGAAGGTGCAGCAGGAAGACACGCCGGGGCGAATCGAGCTCCTGTCGCACGGCCCGGTAGCGGTCGTGACCCGGGTGAAGTGGAGCGACAGGAAGGTCAAGGTCGAGCAGACGTACGAATTCCGCGCCCACCAGCCGTACTTCCTCTTGCGGCAGGAGGTGCGCCCGATTGACCTGGCCGGCCAGCAGGAGTTGGTGGCCATCAACGCCCAGTTCCAGCCGAACCGACTCACGAAGTCGTTCCCCAACTTCGTCGGCGTTCCCAGCCAGTCGCCGCAGCCCCATTTCGGCTGGCGCAAGGGCGACTGGGTGCCCGACTACGCCACGCTCATGGCCCCGGACCACTTTGACGAGTCGGTTTCGCTGATCGTCATGGAGAAGACCGGGCTCAGATCGATCCGGCAAGGCTTTTGGCCCGAGAAGCGGCCCAGCCCGGGCCGGTGCGCAGTGGCCCAGGTCGAACTCCTGGCCGACTTGAGCACCGGCTGCAACGCGGAACTCTACGTTCTCCTGCACGAGGGGCACCAGATCGTCGCGAGGCGGTTCCTCGACGACCGCTTACTGGTGCCGAAAGTGGAGGTCGTCGAGAAGCTCAAGTAGGTCTCACGCCGGGCGCCGAGGCGCAAAGGCCCGAAGGAGGAAGGGCGAGGAGGAAGCTCCGTATTGCCGCTCGCACTTTCCTGTGCCGGTCGCTTCCGTATTCCATCTTCCTGGCCCTTGGTCCTCATCCCTTTTTCCCGGTCTTCCGGGCGTCGCCGCTGATCTTGCGGATGACCTCGATCTCCGCCGGGTCGTAGGGCCGCCCGTCTGTGTGGAAGAGGTCGTGGAACCAGACCTTGGGCTCGGGGGCCCCGCGCTTCGACCACCAAGGAAACTGGCACTGCATGCGCCCGTTGACCAGCCCCCAACTGTAGCAGCCGACCGCCTCACTCTCGAGAAGCGGCAGGTCCGTGGCCCAGCGACTGCCCGCCAGTCGGGCCATCCACTCCGTGCAGACCACGGGCCGCTTGTGGGCCTTGTAGCCGGCAATGGCCCGCCGCATTCCCTCGCGGTCCGTGTAGGCATGGAAGGTGACGACGTCCGACAGCTCGATCTGCCGGCGGTTCAGATCGGCCAGGCCCGGCGTCCACACACCCACGCTGAGCGGCTGCTGCGGCTGGGCCTCGCGGGCCCAGCGGAACGCCGCTTCGACCAGCGGCAGGCTCCGGTTGCCCATGCCGGAGTTGCCCGGCTCGTTGTAGAGGTCCCACATCACGATCCGCCGGTCGCGGGCGAAATGGCCCGCCACGTCCTTCACATACTTCTCCAAGTCCGGCCAGGCGGCCTTGTCGGTCGCGGTCTTCAGCCCCGGGCTGGGCGTCCAGTTCGAGGCAATCATCCCGGGGATCAGGTCGCGCTGCTTGCCGAGGAATGGCTCGGCAATGGGCGGGTCGCCGAAGGAGCAATCGTCAAACAGGACGGGCATCGTCGATAGTCCGTGCTTGTCGGCGAGGGCCAGAAACCGGTCGATTCGCTTCTTGGCTCCCTCCGGATCGCCCTTCCAGACGAGGTACTGGAAGAAGACCCGCACACTGTTGAAGCCGGTCTCGCGGGCCCAACCGAGCTCGCGTTCGATCGTCTTCTCGTCGAAGCTCTCGGCCTGCCAGAACTCGGTGGTGTTGCCGGCGGTGCTGGGGAGAAAGTTGACGCCGCAGAGCCACGGCTGATTGCGGTGCCACTGCCAGGCTTGCTCTTCGCTCCACCGCGACGGCTCTGCACGAGCGACCCCCACAAGCCACATCGCCCCAATCGTGGTCCACAGTAGATGGGGGATTCTCATCTTCAACACTCCTCGGTTGACGGCTTTCTCTTCGGTTCTCGGGATTCTCGCGATGCCAGTATGTCACCGGCCCGACAGGGCGACAAGAGGCGGCCGTGACGTGTGCAGCTTCCCCGGTCCCGCCGCTGCACCCTTCTTTGACAGCGTCCTCGCGGGCCGATATACTGCGGCGCATCCCTCGAAGATAACCGCGACCGTCAGGAGGTTCACCGATGCGCACCGGCAGGACAGACAGTTCCTTCGCGCCGATCCTGCTTTGCGGCATGGCGATGCTTTGGGGATTGCGGGCGCCGCTCTCGGCCCCGGCTGCGGAGCCGGCCGGCCCCGCGGAGAACGTCGTTTCGCTTGCGGGCACGTGGCAGTTCCAGCTCGACCCGCAAGACCTGGGCCGGCAGGAGAAGTGGTTCGATCGCGAGCTTTCCGACCGCTGCAAGCTCCCCGGCTCGACCGACGAGAACGGGTTCGGCGCCCGCAACCTCCGCAAGCCGGACTACAACTATCTGAGCCGGATCGTGGAGTACGTCGGCCCGGCGTGGTACGAGCGCGAGGTCGAGATACCGGCCGCGTGGGGCGGGAAGAGAGTTACGCTCTTGTTGGAGCGTTGCCACTGGGAGACCCGGGTTTGGGTCGACGGCCGCTACGTCGGCACGCAGGACAGCCTTTGCGTGCCGCACGTTCACGACCTGACGGGCATTCTTGCCCCCGGGAAGCACCGCCTGACCATCCGCGTGGACAATTCGCTCAAGTTCGACATGGGCGGCGCCGCCCACTCCACATCGGAGCAGACTCAGACCAACTGGAACGGGATCGTGGGCCGGATCGAGCTCCGGGCGACCGAGCCGGTGTGGATCGACGACGTTCAAATCTACCCGGACGTTGACAAGGCGACTAGGCGGGTGAAGCTCTCGATCGGCAACGCAACCGGCCAAGCGGTGGCCGGAAACGTTCTCTTGACGGTTGCGAGCGAGAGCGCGGGCGCGCCAGGGCTGGTTAAGAAAGTGCCGGTCTCGTTGGCCGAGGGGCGGGGGGTGCTGGAGATCGACCTGCCCATTTCTTTTGACCGTGAGCCCCCCCAAGGGTTCTGGGGTCCGAAGTGGGGCGAATTCTCGTCGGAGCTGTGCACATTATATACGTCGCTTGAGGTTGCTACAGGCCGCCGGTCGTTTGTGGATCGGCGAAGGACGAAGTTCGGGATGCGCAAGCTGGCGGTCGCCGAAAACAAGCAGTTTACCCTCAACGGCCGCAAGATCTTTCTTCGCGGCACGCTGGAGTGCTGCATCTTCCCGCGGACCGGCTATCCGCCCACCGACGTGGAGAGCTGGCTGCGGATCCTGCGGGTCGCCAAGTCGTACGGCCTGAATCACCTGCGGTTTCATTCCTGGTGCCCGCCCGAGGCGGCCTTTGTCGCGGCCGACCGGATGGGGTTCCTTTTCCACGTCGAGGCCCCGCAGTGGGTGGACAACACCGGCCGGGTCCCCGACCGCGACCGCTTCATCGAGGAGGAAGTCCGGCGGATCCTCGACGCCTACGGCAACCACCCGTCGTTCGGCTTCTTCTGCCTGGGTAATGAGCTGAGCGGCGATGCTTCGTTCCTCCAGAAGCTCGTGCGGCAGTGCAAACAGCGCGACCCGCGGCACCTCTACACGCCGTCGACCGCCTGGTCCTTCGGCCCGGAGGACGAGTACCGGGTGATGGTGGTCCGCGGGCTCCGCGGGCCGGGCACCGACCACGACTTCCGCGATCAGACCGCCAAGGAGAAGGTGCCGGTCGTCTCCCACGAGATCGGCCAGTGGACCGTTTACCCTAACCTGGAAGAGATGAAGAAGTACACGGGCGTGCTGCGGCCCCGCAACTTCGAGCTGGTCCGCGACGATCTGGCCGCCCGCGGGATGCTCGACCAGGCCGCCGATTTCACCCGGGCGTCGGGCCTCTTAATGGTTTTGCTCTATAAGGAGGAGATCGAAGTCCTCTTGCGGACGCCCGGCCACGCCGGGTTCCAGCTTTTGGACCTGCACGACTTCCCCGGGCAAGGGACGGCTCTGGTGGGCACGCTCGACCCCTTCTGGGACTCGAAGGGACTGATCTCGCCCGAGGGCTTCCGGCGGTTCTGCGGCCCCACGGTTCCGCTCTTGCGGATGAAGAAGCGGACCTTCACGACCGACGAGGTCTTCACCGCAGAGGCCGAGATTGCCCATTTCGGCCCGGCGCCGATCGCGGGGGCCATGCCGGTCTGGAGCGTCAGGGACCACGAAGGCCGCCAAGAAGCCGGCAGCACGTGGCCGTCCCGGGACATTCCCACCGGAAAGCTCAACCCCTTGGGAAGCCTCAAACTCCCGCTCGGCGGCATTGCCGCACCGAAGAAGCTGACCGTCACCGTGGGCCTCCAGAGTACGGATGTCGCCAACGACTGGGACATTTGGGTCTATCCGGCAAAGCTCGATCCGGCCGCGGGCAAAGACGTCTTGACGAGCCGGTCGTGGAATGCGGAGACGATCGCCGCACTGGCTTCCGGGCGCAAGGTATTCTTGCTCGCGCCGCGGGCCGGAATCGCGAAGGCGATTCCGGGCAGCTTCACGCCGGTCTTCTGGAGCCCGATCTGGTTCCGCACCGGCGCCGGGACGATGAGCATCCTGTGCGACCCGAAGCATCCGGCGCTGGCCCGGTTCCCGACCGACGCACACACCAACTGGCAGTGGTACGATCTGTTGCAGCGGTCCAGCACGATGGTCCTCGACGACGCGCCGGCGTCGTTCCGGCCGATCGTGCAAGTGATCGACAATTTCAGCCGCAACCACCGGCTGGGCAGTCTCTTCGAGGCCCGGGTGGGCAAGGGGCGGCTGGTTGTCTCTTCGATCGACCTGTGGAGCGATTTGGAGAACCGCCCGGCGGCCCGGCAGTTGCGCTACAGCATCCTCGCCTACATGGGCTCGGACGCCTTCCGGCCGCAGCAGGAGCTTAGTGTAAGCACCCTGTCGCTGCTCCTGAAGCCGGCCAAGCCGCCGGTGGTGCAAGTGCTCGGGGCGAAGGTGGTCAAGGTGGATAGCCAGGAATGGGACAATCCGGGCGAGGCGGCGATCGACGCCGATCCCTCCACGTGCTGGCACACCCAGTGGCGGACCACGGCCCCGCCGCATCCGCACGAGATCCAGATTGACCTGAAGCGGGTCGTTGAAATGAAGGGCTTCCGCTACCTGCCGCGGCAGGACATGGCCAACGGCCGCATCGCCGGCTACGAGTTCTACACCAGCCGTGACGCCAAGGAGTGGGGCGCTCCCGCGGCCAAGGGCACGTTCGCAAACGAGGGGAAGGAGCAGGATGTCCTCTTTGCGAAGCCGCAGGCCGGGCGGTTCATTCGGCTGGTGGCCCTCTCGGAGGTGAATGCCCAGGCGTTTGCCGGTGTTGCCGAATTGGACATTATCCCGGTCCGGCCGCTCGATGAGGAGAAATAGGGCGTGACGATGCAATCGCGACTGATCGCCGCCCTCGTGGCGGGCATGCTCTTGGCAGGGCTTGCTCCTGCGCGTGCTGAAGGGCAGGCCGCGAAGCCTCCGCTCCAGAAGCAGGACGCTGCCGTTGCCGCCCAGCAGGCCCGGGTGATGGAATTCTTGGCCCGGCGGGCCCGCCGGATGGCCGCGCAACTGCCGCCGATTCCCGACGATCTCGTTTCGTGGGAGAAGCGCCGCGACGTGGTGCGCCGCCAGCTCGCCGAGGGTCTGGGCCTGCCGTCCCGCGAGCCGATGCGGGCGCGGACGCTCGCCACGCGCCGCGAGGGCGAGCTGATCGTCGAGGACGTGATCTACCTTTGGGCCGAGCGGGCCTACGTCTCGGCCAACGTCGTCCGCCCGGCCGATGCTGCCCCACGGAAGCCGCTTCCCGCCCTGGTCATGCCGCCGGGCTGGCTGGGCGAGTTGAAGTACGAGTACTACAAGACGTTTGTGGACCACATGGCCCGCCGCGGGTGCCTCACGATCTTCATCGACGATCCCCACGTGGGCAAGCGGACTGCACCCTGCGCGGGCCTGTACGGGGCCGCCGCGGCCGCCGGCACGCAAGTGATGGGCATCCAGGTGTTCGACACGCTCCGCGCGCTCGACTACGCGCTTGCCCGGAGCGACGTCGATCCGAAGCGGATCGGCGTGGCGGGGCTTTGCCAGGGCTCCGAGCAGGCGTGGCTTGCCGCCGCGCTGGAGGACCGATTCCAGATCGCCGTTCCGGTCTGCGGCACGACGACCTACGAGGGCTGGGCCCAAATGCCCTTTACCGTGCCCCACGACCTCTCCGATCCGTCGCCCTACGTGGGCGGCGTGCTCCGCTACACGGATTGGCACGAGATCAATGCCTGCATCGCCCCGCGGCCGGTCTTCATTGCCAGCAACTCGGGCGACATCTGGTGGCCGGTCGCCGGGTACGACAAGGTGGTCGGCACGCTCGACAAGACGTTCCGGCTCTTCGGCAAGCCGGATCGCTTTCGCCACTTGCGGGACCTCCGCTCGCACAGCATGACGCCGTTCATCCCGGAGCTGGCGCCGTGGATTGACCGGCACTTGAAGGACTTGCCCGCTTCCGCCGCGGTGACGCCTCAGCCGGTTGCAGAGCCGGTCGACCCCGACTTCTCCATGCTCGGCTACTGCCAGCGGCGGATCGCCCGGCAAACGGAAGCCCTTCCGGCAGCGTTTGCGAGCAAGGAGGCGTGGCGGCAATACCGCGAGAGAACCGTCGCATGGCTTGCGGAGACGTGCGACGTGAAGGCCCTGCGTCTTACCTCGCCCGCGGCTCCTTCCGTGACGGTCCGCGACGGCCTGATCCTGGAAAGGCTCGAACTGCCGCAGGCCGAGGGATTGAGCGTGCCGGTGACGGTGTTCCGGCCGGCGTCGCCCAGCACACGGGCCAGGCCCGCCGTGCTCCTTTCGCTCGACAGCGGTCAGTTGCCCGGCGATGCTGCGGCGGTTTCGATCGCCGGGACACTCGCGCGCGACGGCTACGTGGTGTGCGTGCCGCAACACATGACGGTGGCGCAGGAGGGTCGGCCTCGGTTGGGCGTATCGTTCTACGGAGCGGCCGACACGGTGGGGATTCCGCCGCTGGCACTGCGCGTGTGGGACGACCTTGCTGCGCTCGAATACCTGCCCCAGCGGGCGGACGTAGACAAAAGGCAGATCGCGGTCGTCGGGCTCGGCGTCGGCGGAGTCGATGCCGCGATTACGATTGCTTTGGACCGGCGGGTTGCCGCCTGCGGCGTCGTCGGGGCGATCACCGTCCGGGACTGGGCCATGGAGGTCGCCCCGAAGGTTGACCCGTTCGATGGCATCCTGCCCTATCTCCCCGACCTCGCGCTGCGGACCGACTGGCAATACGTCTACGCGGCCGCCGCGCCGCGGCCGTTGCTCTTGGTCGATGTCACCGACCGGGCCAACTGGCCGGAAGCCGCCTACCAGCGGGTGCGGAAGACGGCCGAGCACGTTTACGCACGGGAAGGCAGTCCCAAGGCACTCTCTGCCGCTGCGGCGAAATCTCTCTTGGGGATTGAAGAACTCCGCACGTGGCTCAACGCCACACTGCGGCGGGACGACTTGCGATAGAGAGAACGCTGCACGGGGCCGGCGGGCGTAGCCATGCCTGCGCTGCCGCGACCGGCGATCGCCGCTTTCGGGACTCCCGAGTCCACCGAGCGGCGCCTAATCCCGGTTGGTGAAGCGCATAATGTAGTAGATGAGCGTCAAGATCGCCTGGAGCGTCGCGGCGACGTAGGTCAATGCGGCGGCGTTCAGGACCTTATTGACGTAGACCATCTGGTCCGGGGGGACGACGCCCAAGTCCACCAACTGCGCCTTGGCCCGGGCGCTGGCGTTGAACTCCACAGGCAGGTTCACCACCTGAAAGAACACGATGCCGCTGAAGGCGATAATCCCCGCCCAGATCAGCCAACCCAAGTTCATGACAACGCCAAGGATGAGCATCAGGATGCCGGCATTGGAGCCGAAGCCCGCGATAGGCACCGCGGCATTGCGGACCACCAGGGGGGCGTAGCCCCGGGCGTGTTGGATCGCATGTCCGGCCTCGTGGGCGGCGATCCCCACCGCGGCTAACGTGCGGCTCTGATACACCTCGTTGCTCAGACGCAACACCTTGTCGCGGGGGTCATAGTGGTCGCTCAGGTGGCCCGGCACCATTTCAATCCCCAGGCCGTCCAGGCCCGCGGAGTCGAGGATGTGGCGGGCCGCCGCTGCCCCACTCAAGGGCGCGGCCATCCGCTGGGCCGCGGCGTAGGTCATGCGGACGCGGAGTTGGGCCCACATCGCCAACAAGAGCGCGGGAGAAATGAATATCAGCAGTCGAAAGTCGAAGTAGAACATCGGTTTCCTCCTGTAGATCTGTCCCGCCTGGCTACTCGCTCTCCAGGCTCACAAGGGAGTTGCCGGGCCTCCCACGGGTCTCTGGGCCAAGGGACTCCCGGTTCCCTACTAGAGTATTCTACACGATGGGGCCGAATATCAATTCACCCCCCATTCCGGCGGGGTCGCGGCGGCTCCGAGCCGGTCCTGGCCGAAGCCGAACAGACTTCCGAAGTCTTGAAGACTTCTGAAGCCTCCGGCCGCGTGCAGACTCCTGGCCATGGCAGTCCTTGGGGGCTACGGCCGCTCAGGCAGTTCCTTGATGCGGATGTCCTTATACCACGCCTCGCTGGGGTCGCCCTGGTGTATCTGAAGGCCAAACACCCCCACCTGCGGTATGGTCAGGTCGGGTTCCGTGTAATCGACCGTCTGTTTGCCGTTGATCCAGAACTGGACTCGGCGGCCCTGGCAGCGGATGACGTACTCGTTCCAGTCGTCGCGGCGGATGATCTTGGACCGCTCGGCCTCGGGCGGCCCGGTGAGCAACTTGTGGCGGCGCTCGTCGTAGAGGCAACCCCACCAGTTGTCGCCGAGGTCGGCCTGGTAGCCGATCATCTCGTTGCTATTGGGGACGCGCTCGCTGCGGATCTGGATGCCCGCATTGGCGGCCTTGCCGAGGACCTTGAACTTCAGCCGCAGCTCGAAGTCGGCGTAGCTTCTCTTGGTGCAGAGGTATTCGTTGCGCGGAATCGGTTTGGTGAGGCTCCCGCCGACCACGGCCCCCGCTTCGATGCGGAATGCCTGGAGGTTCCCTTCCCAGCCGCGGAACGTCTTGCCGTCGAACAGGGGGACGAAGCCCGTGTCGGCGTCCTTGGGTCGGGCGGCCCCGATCTGCGCCGCGGCGACGGCTACCGCCAGCAAGAGAAATACACGTCTCATCGAGCTGTGCTCCTCGGAAGGCAATGGACGTCGGCCGCGGAATGCCGGAAGTATACTCCGCCATCCGGAGGGTTTCAACACCCGGCTCCGCAACGGCCAGCAGCCCAAAGGCGTTCGGCAGGCGCTCGCCGATGCCGTCGGGTCGTCGCGATTATTCCGAGTGGTTGACCGGTAAGGGCCGGCGGTTTACAGTAGAATTTTGACGACCGTGGCGTAATCAGGTGCGTACTAGAGGACGGCTTTCAGGTCCGGCCCTATCAGGCTGGCTTCCGTTTCGGACATCGATGCTTGCCAAACGCGTGATTCCCTGCCTCGACGTGGATCGAGGCAGGGTCGTTAAGGGAACGAACTTCGTCCAGCTCCGCGATGCCGGGGACCCCGTTCAGGTGGCCGCACGCTACGAGGAAGAAGGGGCCGATGAGTTGGTCTTCCTCGACATTACGGCCAGCCACGAGGGACGCGATATACTCCTAGAAGTGGTTCGACATACAGCCGAAGTGGTATTCATGCCGCTGACCGTCGGCGGCGGAGTGAGAACGTTGGACGATATCCGGGCCCTGCTCAGTGCGGGGAGCGACAAGGTGTCGATCAATTCGGCCGCCTGCCGGGACCCGGGGTTTGTCAGCCGGGCGGCACGCCGCTTTGGCAGCCAGTGCATCGTCGTCAACGTCGATCCGAAGCGGGTCGAGCGGAACGGCCGGGAGTTTTGGGAAGTACATATTAACGGGGGCCGGATCGGCACGGGGCTGGAAGCCGTGGCCTGGGCCCGCGAGGTGGAGCGGCTGGGGGCGGGAGAAATCGTCTTGACGTCGATGGACGCCGACGGCACCCAGGATGGCTACGACCTGGAGATTACCGCCGCGGTGGCCCGGGCGGTGTCGATCCCGGTGGTGGCCAGCGGGGGGGCCGGGTGCCCCGAGCACCTGGCGGATGCGATCCTCTTGGGCGGGGCCGATGCGGCCCTGGCCGCCAGCATTTTCCACTTCGGGCAGTACACGATCCGCCAGACAAAAGAGGTCATGCGGGCAAGAGGGATTTGTGTGCGGCTTTAACGGTTGGAGTTAAGCTATCAGCTTTCAGCTATCAGCTTTCAGCTATCAGCTTTCAGCTTTCAGCTTTCAGCAAGAGGAAAACGCAACCCAAAGACTTGACTGCTGATAGCTGACTGCTGACTGCTGATAGCTGACGGCTGACCGCTTTGCTCGCGGCGCAAGGCCGCGTTAGGAGGAAGGGAAGATGGCAACGGCGCTCGACGCGGAGAACGGCCAGAAGCACGAGCCGACCGAGCGGCGCAAGGAGCTGGAGATCGACAAGCTCTTCCGTGCGCTGGTGAAGCTGGAGGGGAGCGATCTGCACATGAAGGTGGGCCTGCCGCCGTTCGTGCGGATCGCCGGGAGCCTGCGCCCGCTGAACCGGGGGCCGCTCGGAGAGGAAGAATCCTTGCGGATGCTCTTCGAGCTGATCGACAGCGAACCGCGTCTCAAACAGCGCCGCCGGGAGATCTTCGACCGGGACGGCGGCGTGGACTTGTCCTACGTGCTCGATCTGGAGGGCAAGCACTGGCGGTTCCGCGTCAACATTCTGCAGCAGATGGGGGTGATGGGGCTCGTGGCCCGGCGCGTGAGCAACAAGATCCCCGATTTCGCCGGCCTGCACTTGCCGCCGATCCTCGAGGACCTGTGCAAGTTCGACCAGGGGATGGTCCTCCTGGCCGGGGTCACCGGGTCCGGCAAGAGCACGACGATCGCCTCGATGCTCGACTGGATCAACCGCAACGAGCGATGCCACATCCTGACGCTGGAGGACCCGGTCGAGTACCTCTTCACCGAC
>CAYGZA010000051.1:0-26562 GCA_964354135.1 uncultured Planctomycetaceae bacterium | reverse complement strand
GCAAGGACGACACGCTCCCCTACAAGGTCCGCGCCTGCCCGATCCGCACCGGCCCGACCGCGGGCAAGGTGGTCGATCAAGCGGCCTTTGACCGGCTCCTGAACCTCTACTACCAGAAGCGCGGCTGGGACGCCGATGGCATCCCGTCGGCCGAGGTCGAAGAATCCTTCTCTTCGTCGGGCTCTTGGTGGACGTAAGCCGACCAGCGGCGCCGTCGAGTTCTCAGGGACGGCCCGTGAGCCGCCGGACCAGGAGATCCTCAAACGCGGCCAGGTCCTTCCAGGACATCGCGCAGTCGATCGGCTTCCCCTGCGGGTCGATCTTCGTGAACCCGTCGTCCGTGACGCGGATCGGCAGCCGCTCGACGTTTAGAAGCTCTCTGGAGAACGAAAGGTACACGGCCACCGTGTCGAAGAGCGTGGAGCTGGCGTCGATCTTCTCCGGCTTGCCGGGGTTGCCGGCCTTCCACCAGATGCGGTAGTTCTCGATCACGGCGCGGGCAATGGGGTCCGTCGAGGCGGCCATCTTGGCGTACTTCTCGCCGCGCAAGTGAACGATCCCGCAGGTGTCCAGAGGCGTGATCGTCATCGGCCACGGGGCGGTGAAGACCTTCTGGCACGCCTTGGGATCGCACTTGACGTTCCATTCCGCGTCGGGCTCCGGCCTGCCGCCGTAGCCCCGGCGGACGCTCCCGTGCATGCCGACGAATCGGGCCTTCCGGGCAATCTCGGGCTCGCGCTCCAAGGCCGCCTTGACGTTCGGCATCGGCCCGATGCAGACGAGCGTGATCTTCTCGGGCGAATTCATGATCGTCCGGATCAGGGCCGACACGCCGTCGCGATGTACCGTTCCCGGGTAGCGGGCCAGATTGTAATCGGCCACCCAGGGGGCCTGCGGGCCCGCTTTGTCGCTCTGCGGAACGCCCACGCCCACGGCAACGTCGGTCCGCTTGGCGACTTCCAGCATCTTGGCGATGATCTTGGCCCGATAGGTCGTGTTGCCGGTGTCGGACACGACCAGCTTGAGGTCGCACTCGGGCGATTTCAGCAGCAGGGCCAGGGCCCAGGTGTCGTCGATGTCGTCGCCGATGTCGGTGTCGAGGATGACCGGGATCTTGGCCGGCGGGGCCGCGCGAGGCGCCGGGTCGTCGCCCTTGGCGGCATGGTCACAGAATCCCAAGAACATCGCTGCAAGCACCCAGAGCGTCGAGGCGAGAGATTTCATACGTTCCTCCCAGTTCGTGCCCATGTCGGTCCATCTGAATGGGGTTTCCCTATCGCGCAACGTCGTCTAGGGTAACCACCGGGGCCGGCGCCGTGCAAGGGCCGGCGGGCGGAAGCTTGCGTGTCGGCGCTGCGGGGCCCATAATGGGGACATTGCCGGGAACCTGCAAACCCCAAACAAGGAGAACGCCCATGCCACGCCTGTTGAGCATCCTGTTGGTCCTGACGGCCGTTGCGGTGATCGGCGCGGCACCCCTCGCCGCGGCCGAGAAGAAAACGAAGGCCGACGAAGAGGGCTTCGTGCCGATCTTCGACGGCAAGACCCTCGATGGCTGGCACATCAGCAGCAAGACCGGCCACGGCAAAGGCGGCCGCTGGGTGGTCGAGGACGGGGCGATCGTCGGCAGTCAGGACCGGCCGGGCAACGGCGGGATCGTCATCACCGACGCCCAGTACGGCGATTTCGAGGTGATCCTCGAGATGAACAACGACTTCGGCCCCGACAGCGGCCTGTTCCTCCGCAGCACCGAGCGGGGCCAGGCCTACCAGGCCCTCGTCGACTACCACGGCGGCGGCAACCTGATGGGCATTTACGGCGAGGGCCTCAGCGGCAACCTCGTGGACCGCAACTTCCTCTTCACCGACAAGCCGAGCGAGATCAAGGAAGTCGAGTCGCGGTTTCCCCTGCCCGTCTCTCCGGAGAAGTGGCCGGAGTTCTGGAAGCACGGCCGGTGGAACGAGTTCCGCGCGCGGATCGTCGGCAACCCGCCCAAGATCACCACGTGGATCAACGGCGTGAAGTTCATGGAGTGGTCGGACAAGGAAAAACGGCATCCGGATAAAGGGGGCATCGCCCTCCAGGTCCACGGCGGCGGAGACTTCACCAAGCGGTTCGTCCGCTACCGGAAGATCCGCGTCAAGATCTTGGAGTAAGAGCGGAAGATCGCCGCGGAGGCACGGAGCACGCGATGGAAAAGCCCAGGGGTGGCCACCCCTGGGCTTTGAATCGCTCATGCACACGCTCCATCTTCCCGGCCCAGGGCGAAGACGCCGGCCAATGAACCCGGGCCGCTACTTCTTTGCGGCACCGGCGGACTGCACCGTCGCGGCGCCCCCTTTGGCCTGCACGTCCTTCAACTGCTTTAGCAAGGCATTGTAGCGGGCCACCATGTCCGGGCCACTGAGCTTGGGGCTGAGCACCAGCGCCGACTGGAGAAGCTGAATCGCCTGCTTGATCTTTTCCGCGGCCTTAGCCGGGTCGGATGCCCCGAGTTGCCGTCCCTGAATCGACAGGCAGTTGGCCGCGTTGTAGATGACCTCGTAGTACTCGGGCCGCTTCTTGCGCTCCGATTGAAGGACGTTGCGGACCTTGGTCCATTGGCCCACGGCCTCGTCGAACTTGCCGGCGTCCGTTTCCGCCCAGGCCTGCAAGATCCGGCCCAGCTCCATCATCGGCTCCAGCGCGCGGGGATGGTCCGCGGCGAGCTGCTTGGCCTGCTTGTAGGCTTCTTCGTACTTGCCGGAGTCGCGCAGCAGGCCCACCAGCTTGGCGCGGGCCCGCGTCTTGACCTCCGGCGGCGCCCCGGGGTTCTCGGTGACTTGTCGGTACTGCTGGCCGGCTTCCGCAGAGAGCCCCACGGCGGCCGCGGCGTCGGCAAGGATCTGCCGACCGGTGACGGAGAGCTCTTTGCGGACGAGGAGCTTCTTGAGCACGCTGCCGATCATCCCCTGGGTCGAAGCGAGCCGGGCGGTGGCCTCTTCGACGGCCTTGGCGTCGCCGGCGGCCTTGGCGTTGGTCAAGGCGGCGTCGGCCTTCTTGCGTTCCAGGTCGAGCGTGCGGATGAATTCGACCAGCACGGCATTCACCGGGCCCATGTCCGCCCCGGCGTCGGCCAGGACCATGCCCACCTCACCGGCGCGGGCCGTCTCGCCCAAGGCCAGGTATGCCTGCACGGCGAACACGCAAATGCGGATCGTGGTGTTGTCGAGGGTTTCGGGCTTGGAGAGCTTGATCGCGTCGACCAAGGGCTGGAGCAGGGCGGCGGCCTCCTTGGGCTGCCGGGCCTCCAGGTGCATCTGGGCGACGAGCAACTGGGCCTCGACGTGCTGCGGCGAGAGCAGTCGGCCCGCCTCGGCCGACTCGCGCATCCCGTCCAGGGCCTTCGTGGCCCGCTCGACCGCCTTGGCCCGCTCCGCGGCCAGCTTCTCCTTGTCGGCCTTGCCCTCGCCGGGCCCGGCGCCGGTCTTCTGCACCAGGTAGCGCTGCCAGTAGGTCGAGCCGGCCAGGTAGAGGGCCCTGGGATACCGCGCCGACTTGGGGTTGACGTTCTCGAAGACGGCCAGGGCCTCGTCGATCTTTCCGCGGGCCAGGAGGGCCTGGCCGCGGCACAAGCGGGCATCGTCGGCCTCGGGCTTGCCGGGCCAGCTCTTCTCGGTGAACTCGGCGATCCGTTCCAGTTGCTCCAGGGCCGCTTGTTTCTTTCCCGCTTCGTTGGCCGGGACGGCAACGTAGAAGTTCAGCGCCGCCGCGACCCCCAGGGCGGACGCCGCCGGCGCGACCGGGCTTTCCTTGCCGTCGCGGACGAGCTTCTTCACCGCCGCGAGGCACTCCTCCAGCTTGTTCGCTCTGAACAACTTCACTGCCAGCCCGAACTGCGCGCTCGCCAGGCCGTCGCGGACTTGGGCGAGGCGGGCCTCGTCCCTCACCCTGGAGCTCAACTCCACTGCCCGGCCGTACGCCGCCGCGGCTTCTTCCCACTGTTCGGTGCCGAGCGCGGCATCGCCGAGGGCCTTGGCCTCGTCGAAGGTCTTGGCCGCCGCTCCGCCCCCGGCAGCGCCGGCCTTGGAGTGTTTCTGGCGGAGGGTGATCGCCTCCTGCTGGTGCGGGCCGCGGATGCGCGCCATCTCGGCCAGGAGGAGCATGGCCTCCTGGGTCAAGCGGCTTTTCTCCGCCCCGGCCGCCTGTGCAGCCAGAGCCAGCTTGGTTTTCGCGACCTCCAGGGCGACCCCCTGGTAGCCCTCGCAGCGCCTCCACCGAGGGCCGTAATCGCCCAGCCACTTCTCGGCGTCGTCGAGGAACTTGTCCGGATTCTCCTGGGCCAGGATGGCAAACGAGAACTGGTACACCTGCGCAAAGAGCGGCTCGAGGGCCTTGTCCCCTTCCTTGGCTCTCGGCTCCGGAGCACTGTAGAGAACCTCCTCGTAGACCTGCTTGGCCGTCTCGGTGTCGCCCAGCTCCTGCAGCACCTTGCCGTACCACATGTGGGCATAAAGGCCGATCGGGTTCGCGCCGCCCCGGGCGTCGATGCGCGTCAGTTGATAGATTCTATCCAGTTCTTCGGCGGCATTCTGCAGGGCCTTCTTGCGGGCCTCGGACTTGGGATCCTCGTAGGTCTGGGCCATGTAGAAGTCCAGCAGGGCGGCCTGGAAGCGGGCATCCATCCAATGGGCCAGCAACCGGTCGCGCTCCGCGATTGCGGCCTGCGCCGCCTTGTCGGGCCGGCCGGTCCGCGTGGCAGGCATCGGCGGCATCGCGGTCAACTGGGCCTGGAACTTCGTGACGGCCTGTTTGAACCGCGGGCGGGCCTCCTCCAGCAAGGCCCGGGCGTCGGTCAGGTGCTTGGCCTTCTGCTCCCTCTCCTTGTCGCCGTAGGCCCTCGCCGCCTTGAGGTGCTGCAAGGCCCGGTCCACGGTGAACGTCCCCCAGGAGACCACGGCGGAGACTGCCTCGGGATGGTCGGGGTTTCGCTTGAGGAAGTCGTTGAGGTATTTCTGGGACTCGGCCATGAGCTGGTCTGATTCCTGCTGGCTGTAGGCTCGAGTGACGGCCGCCGCACGCAGGCTCCTCGACATCTCCAGGTCCCAAATCGGGGCAAGCTCTTCCGGCACTTCTCCCTTTTCCTTGAGCATTCTCAGGTAGTCGACCGCCACGTCGTTGTAGTCCCTCGCCTGCAAGGCGCGGAGGAACTCCAGCGGGCGCACCTCGGCTGCCCAGCCGCAAGAAGACGCCTGCCCCACCAGAAGAAGACATGCCAGGAGACCGGCGACGCGGGCCTTCATGCCGTCAACACGGCTCATCCTTCATCCCTCATCCTTTGGCGGCCGCGGGAGGCTGCGGGGCCGGAGCGGCCGCCGGCGGCGGAACGACCGGGGCTCCGGCGGGCGGCGCTGCTGGGGGCTGCGGGGCCGGGGCCGCCGGGAAAGGCGCCGCCGGATTGATGGCCGCGTCCGCGTCCAGCTTGAACAGCGGCAAGTAGCGATAGTACACCTCCAGCGTCAAGGCCGAAAGGCTGGTGACCATTAACCGGCCGCCCTGTTCCGACCAGGTGATCCGCGACGGCTTATCCGGGTCCCAACTCCCCTCGGCACAGATCAGGCCCTTGGCCGACACCTTGCCCCCTTCCACTTTCGGTTGCGTCCTGACCTGGGTCTCGATCAAGGTCTTGCGCATCTGCCGGTTCCACTTGTCCCACTCGGGCCCCGGCATGTTGTGCATCACCTGCGTGGCATAGTACCAGTAGTAGAGCTCGCGGGGGTTCTGGCCCTTGTCCGGCATGTTGCTCATCAACACCGTCAGCCCGTCGACGATGAGGGGATCGCCGCGCGCCGTGCCCATGTACTGACAGCACAAGAGTCCCACGGACGTCATGGCGGGGGTGGGCGAGCCGCCGGGAGTATAGGAGAACTGCCCGCCGTAGCTCCCGTGCGAGCACGACCGGAGGAACTGCTTGGCCCCCTCAAACGCCCTCGGGTTGACGCTCAACCCGGCCATCTGGGCGCTCTTGAGGGCCATCACTTGCCAGCCGACCACGGAGACGTCGCCCTCGTCGCCGGGGTTATAGCGCCATCCGCCGGTCGTCGGATGCTGGGCCGACTGGATGAAGTTGACCGCCGCCTGGGCCGAGCGGCTGATGAGCTTGTCCTTCTTGTTGGTCAGGCCGTGGGCCTCGCAGAGGGCGATCGCGGCCAGGCCGTGGGAGTACATCTTCTGCGGGGCGCCGGCCGAGAGGTCGCCATCCCGCCCCTGGTGCTTCATCAGCCAGTAGAGACCGTTCCGGATGGTTTGCTGGTAAGGCCCTTTGCTCTCGTGGGTTTGACCGGCGGCCAAGAACGGCAACAGGCCCATGGCCGTCGCTCCCGCGTCTGCGTTGGCGCCCCCGGGTCCGGTGCAGCTCGAGTCCTTGCACATCCCGTTGTGGACCAGGGACCAACTGCCGTCCTGACGCTGATGCCTGGCAAGCCAGCTTAGCGCGGCGGCCACCGCCCGCTCCGAGGCCCGCGTGCCGCCGAACCCGGCGACCATGGCCTTCCGGTGCCCGGTGCCGCGGCTGCCGAACCCGATCCCGGATCCCCCGCTTCCCGGATCCGTGCCGGTCCCGACGCCGATGCCTACGCCGCCCTTGCCCTGGACGGCCACGCCCGGCCCGATCGCCCTGATATCGAATCCCCCGAGTCCGCCCAGCGATTGCCCGCTCGTGGCGGACATCGGCATTCCGCCGCCGCGCTCGCTGAAGATCGGGTTGTCGTCGTAGTGTACCTCGGTCTGTTCGATCCCGCCGCCGGGAGCCTGGGTCAGCGTGAGCGTTTCCGTCGTCAGCTCGCTGGGATCCAGGGGGGCATCGCCGACTTGAACCTCCTCCAGTTGCGGCGGGGCCATCGACGATTCCGACTTGACCTCTTCAATCGTCGGGGCCTCGTCGATAATCAGCGGCTTCACTCGGCTGCCGAGGACCATCAGCACGGACATCAGGAACATATGGAAGATGAAACTGGTCGCCCACCATGCCCCTTCCACGCGGACCCAATGATGAACTCGCGCCCTAAGGCGATGCGGGTTCAGCGCGACCGCGACCACGGCCTCCCCGGCAGGTGCGGCAACGATGGTCCGGGCCGCGCGCGCCGTCGGGGCGAAGGTCTTCGCGGTTTGCGTCTTCACCGCCGATTCGGGGTGCGCCATGATGCGTCACTCCCCCAAAAGAACCAAGGAGAGGGTGTTCCGATTCCCCGAAAGGTCTATCCCGCGCCGAGTCGAGCCCAGACTCATTCTTTATTGTCGGCACGGGGACCGGGGCCGTCAAGCCCGCCGGGTATCCGTGGATCGCTCCCCTTCCCATCGCCGTCCTGGCGCGGCTGCCGGGCCGGCGAATCGGCGTCCTACTCGAGCAAATCGGGGTCGGGGACCTCTCCGGCCTCGGCCCGCTCGAACCAGTCGTCGACGGAGAGGCTTCCCGGCCGCGACCGTCCCACGGGGCGGGCGGAGCCGGCCAGGCCCGTGCCGCGCCGGCGGCGGAAAAGCAGGAAGCTAAGACGGACCCCGATCACGAGCAGAAGGCCCCCCAAGAGCACCCAGCCCCAGGGCCATTCGGCCCGCTGCCCTTGCGGCCGGTCGGGCCGGACCCAGACGAGCCGCCCGATCAGAAGCGGCGCCGGCTCGGGCCGGGCGCCCGGCTTGGCCTTGCCGGGGTAGTACCCTTGCAGCTTGAAGAAGTACCCCACGACCCGGACCTGCTCGCTCACCCGGACGCCGACCGGCATCCCCTCCGGAAGATCCACAACGATCGCGTTGTAGAGCCACGCCCCGGAATCGCGGGTGAATCCCCAGACTTCGTGGAGCGGAAAATCGAACATCTCCGGCTCGTCGTACTTGCGGACGATCCGCGCGTTGAGTTCCAGCTCCACGAGCGCGCCGCGGTATTTCTGCGGGGACTGGATGAAATCGTTGAAGACGAGGTCGCGTCTGGCCCGCTTGAGCATGGCCGGCGCCGGCTGGTTGAGGACCCACTGCACCAGGCGGCTGTAAGCGAACATCTCCTCCGGTTGGATCGTCAGGGTGCGGTCGTCGACGGCCTGGAATTCCTCCCGGATGGCCTCGGCCTCCTCGGCGTCCTGGTCGGTCGGGCCGGTGACCGCAGGCGGCGGATCCGGCGGCTTTGCTTGCGGCGGTGTTGCTTTTGGGGGTTTTGCCCCGGGTGGTGCCGTCTTCGCGGCGGCCTCCGGCTTCGCCGGGGCGTTGTCCGCGAGGAGGAGGCCGATCGAGCGGACCACGTCCGGGTCCTGGAGGCGGCGCATCACGAGGAAAACAACCGCGAAGAGCATGACCAGCCACGCCAGCCGGGTCCACTGCCAAGCCCGGGAGGTCCGCGGAGACGGGTATCGTCGGTGGCGCCGCACGTCGGCCTCTTCCGCCATGTGAGAAAAGGGGTAAAGCAGGCTCCTGACACCTTCTGCGAGTCAATCGCCGGCCGCCGCCGCCTCGACGAAACTCAGCTTCGAGAGCCTTTGGCGGTCGGGGAGCGTCTGCTTGGTACACACCTCGATCACCCTCATCAGCTCCCCGTAGTGCAGCTCCTGGCCGAACTGGATGATGACCTGGTTGAAGGGATTGTTCTTGTCGGCCAAGACGGTCTGCAGCTTGTTGTCCAGCGCGGTGAGGTTGCCCACCTGGGTCTCGCCGACCGCCAGGAACGCAATCCCGCCCGAGGGATTCGAGAACGCGCTGATCACCAGCGTATTGAGCCCCTTGGGCGTCTCCGCCGGATTGATCGTGTCGCCCGGGGGCGCGGTCCCTTCCCGCGTGATCCCCACGGGGGGCGGCAGGCGGAGGTTCACCTGCCCTTCGACCGAGGGCGGGGTGTACGTCGCGACGAAGAAGGCCAGCACCTGGAACGCCATGTCCAGCATAGCGGCCAGGTTCAGCTCCACTTCTTCGTTGGCTCGATGTACTCGGCGGTGACGCATGTCCTGGAACCTGCTAGGTCTTACCTCGAGCAGGCGCACCTTGCTCCTTGTTGAATGCCTTCAGGGCGAATTTGCGGAAGCCGTTCTGCTGGCACGCGCGGATCACCCGGTTGAACAACTTGCAGGGGGTGGTGCGATCGGCCCGGACGACGACCATCGTGGGCAACTCGTCGCCGAGGCTCAACTCGGGCTGGGTGCGGCGAGCGGCCAGCAGCACCGCCTCGGCCTCGCGGCGGATGTAGTCGTCGATCGGCTGCGGCCGGCCGAAGACCTTGAGCGTCCCCTGGTTGTCGATGTTGAGGATCAAGAGCGACTGCGTCCCCTTCGTGTCGACCGGGCGGGCGCTTCCCACGACCGGCAGGTTCAAGTCGCGCTCCACCGAGGTGGCCTGAAAGTTGGCCACCATGACGAAGAACGTCATCAACTGGAACACCATGTCCAGGATCGGCGTGAGATTCGGTTTCCCTTCGGAGGTGTCGAGTTCCGGCATCGCTGCACCGTCCTTACCGCAAGGGCGCCCTTATTCCGCCCGCGGGGTCACCTTGGTCGCGGTCGTCACGGTCGCCGCGGCGGCGCCGGCCGCCCCCGCCGGGACCTTGCCCCGGGCCGTGTGGGCAAAGTGCCGCAGGAACTGATCGGCCTCCAGGCCGGCGTTCGTGGTGATGACCATCACCCGGTTGCGGAACAGCGAAAAGAACCAGATCGCCGGCACCGCCAGGAAGACCCCTTCCAGCGTAATCACCAGGGCCATGGAAATGGCGCCGGCGATCTTGGTGGGCTGCGGCGCCACGTCGGTCATGGCGATCTCCTGGAACGCGGCGATCATCCCCATGAGGGTCCCCACCAGCCCGATCATCGGGCCCAGCGTGCCGAGCACCGCCAGGACGCTGATCCTCTTGTCCATCTCCACCTGGACCGACTCTCCCATGCGTTCCATGACGTCGCGGGCCTCGGCCAAGCCGTTGGGCAGTTCCCCGATGCCGGTTATCAGCAGGCGGCTGAAGATCGAGTCGTCCTCCTTGACCACGGCGAAGATGCCCTTGAAGTCCCGCTGTCCCAGCAGGTCCTGGCACCGCCCCACGATCTCGGGCGGCACCGCTACCGTGATCCGCAGCTCCCAGAAGAGCCGCCCGATCGTGGCGACGAAGTAGATGGAGAGGACCAAGATGAAAAGGCCCACCGGACCGGAGGATTCGAGGAACCAGCGGAGGGCCGACTTGGTTTGTTTAGGGGGCTCTGTGCCACTGCCACCGGGGGCCGCTCCCTTTCCTTCTTCGCCGGCTGCTGCTTTCGCCTCTTCCGCCGCCGGGGCCGCGGCCTTTGCTCCTTCCGCTGCTGGGACCGCCGCGGGAGCGGCTTTCTTCTCCTGGGCCATCGACGGCGGGGCGGTAACCGACATCGCCCATGTCACCCAAACCACCAGCGCCAGTAGGAACCAGGCCGTCCTTCGCGACGCGCACCGTGCGATGTTCATGTTCCGGTTTCCTCTTGAGGGGTTGGCGAATCGCCGGCTTCCGCGTCCCGACGATGCCTCACCAGGTCGGGCCCCGGGGGTATCGCCCACGGAGAGAACGAAGAATCACGCGGCAACTCCACCCGCAGGCCGGCAGCCTGAAGAACAATACCAAAGACAATAGCGGAGATCCTTCGGCCGGCCCGCTCCAGCCTCCATGTCCAGGATAGCTAATGACGCCCGGCAGTTCAAGGACCGCGCCCAACCGATACCGTCGTTACGACCGCTACATCGCGGGCGGCTTGCGATGGGTCGTCCAATAGACCGCTTGCACCAGCAGGCGGAGGTAACTCGGATGGCGGAAATCGTCCGGGTGCCCGAGCGAGGTGTAGAAGACGCGGCCGCCGCGGTAAAGCCGGGTCCAGGCGACCGGCTCGGTGTGGTCGGGGATGACGCCGGACAGAAGCACCGTGGCGTCGGCCGCTAGCTTCGGGTTCTTGTAGAGGCTTCCGCTGGAAACGTACGGCGTGAAGCCGGCCAGGATCGGGTGATCCTTGGCCTCGGGTCGGGGCTTGATCGCCGGTTTCTCTTTGTTGCCGTAGTGCCCCTGGTAGTCACCGCCCCAGACCTCCTTATCCAATTCCAGCCAGTTCTGGAAGGCGTGGCTGGCGGTCCGCACGGCCACGATCGCCCCGCCCCGCCGGCAGTAACGCTTCACCCGCTCCAACTGCTCCGCCGGCAAGGTCAACCGCCGCGTGAACAGCAGCATACAGTCGCAGGCGTCGAGGTTCTCCAGCCCCGGCAGGTCCTTCTCGGTCTTCATAAACGCCCGCGCACAGCGGGCCAGCCCGCGCTTCTCCAGATACTCCTGAAAGGCGGAGAGCGACTCGTCGGAGCGATACTCCAAAGAGCCCGAGACAAGGCAGACCTCGGGCGGCTCTTGGGCCGGCTTCGCGTCGGCCGCCCAAGTGCCGGAAGGCCCCGCGGCCTGAAGGGCCGCCAGCCCGGCGGAAACCCCGATCGTCGTGTGGGCCGAATGGACGATAAACCTGCGTCGTGAAATCTGCGCCATCGCCCGCGTCTTGCCGAACGTGTTGTTGCACCCGACCAAGCCTCCATTATCCTCAGGCGTCCCGGGCCTGTCCACCGCTGCCCGGCCACCTCCGCTCGGCCTTCCGCAACGGGAGCCAACCGGCCAACCGTGCAACCGGCCCGATGGTATTGGCTTCCGCCCGGCGAGGACTTACAATCGGGCAACTTTGCGCATCCATCCTCCACCCGCTATAGATAGATTCGGCTCTGGCAGAAGGTCTCGTGCGATGAGGCAACTACTTTTCGGAGCGATGGTCCTGGCCGGCTTGTTGGCGCTGGGCGGTTGCTGACCGGGGCGAAACAGGCCCGTGTCGGGCCCCCAACCCACGGAAGCTGCTCCAACGGCCCCAGAGCCGGCCCATCGCGCCCGTGCCCGCGCCCGGTTCGCTCATTCCGCGGGCGTGATCTTGCAGGCAACGTCGCGGGAGAGCGCGGGGACCTCGACGCGCAGGCGATCCTCCGTAGCCGAGACCTTTTCCTCGCGGAGCGGCTTGCCCTGGTACGTGTCCCACCAGACGACGCGGTACGGTCCGGATTTGAGGCCGCGGATTTCCAGCGTCGCCCCGCGGACCTCGCCGGGCGTCTTCTTCTCGACGACCTGACTGTGCCAGGTCGCTTGCTTGTGGAAGAGCCACACGTAGGCCCGGTCGTTGCCTTGGAGGCCCACGGGATGGACCTCTTCGCTGGAAGCCGTGGCCGCAAGCTCCTTCAGTCCCGCCGTGGTGAACGGGATGTCGGCCACGAAGTCCGCCACCGGCTTGTAATGCCGATAGGCGTCCTGCACGTCGAGCGTCTCCCACCACCAGAACTGCGTCGTGCCGCAGGCCCCGGAAAGCGCCGAGGCCCAAAGGCAGTTGTGGAAGTGTACCTGCTGGCGGTCCTGCTTCATGTAGGGGCTCAAGCCCCACTTGTCGTCCGCCAGTCCGAACTCGGCCAGGAGGATCGGCTTCGCCGGGGCGTGCTTCTTGACCAACTGCGTCCGCTCCAGCACAATCGCCACTTCGTCCCTAAAGCCCTCCTTGGACCCCGGCCGCAGGTAGTGGTGCAATTGGGCCACGTCCAACTGCGGGTGCCGCCAGTCCTTGGGCGACGGGGCCCACGTGCTCGTGACGCGGAGGTGCCGGTACGGGTCGATCTCTTCAAAGTACCTGCCCAGCGCCGCGTAGAAGCGATCGGTCGGCAGCCCGGGGTCGAGCTCGTTCCAGTATTCCCACGCGGCGACGCTCGTGGCATAGCCCCAGCGGGCCACGGCGTAGCGCATCAGCTTCTTGGCGTCGCGGACGGCTTGCTCGTAGTCCGGGCCCTTGTCGTCCTTCAACGACTTCATGTACACGTCGCGGGTGATGAGGCACAACTGGAGGTAGATGCCCTCCTTATCGGCCGCTTCCACAAGGCGATCGACCACGAAGCAGTCGAGCTGGTTGTAGTAGCCGCGCACCGGGCGGTTCACGTCGGCCTCCCAGAGCAGCTCGGGCCCGCCGGCGGCCTCGCGGAGCGAGAGGGCGTCGAGCCAGGCCGCACCGCCGCCATCCAAGCGCAAGACGATCCGGTCGATCCACTGCTGGTTAGGCCCCGTGGTGAGCCCGCGACGGAACGCCGTCCAGGTCTCGGCGGGCTCGGAGACCAGCGGCTCGCCCAGCGAGGTGCTCTGCGCGACGGCTTGGACTTTCACGCCGGGCCCGGTGCGGACACGGCCGGAGAAGACATATCGCGTCGCCGGGCGCACGGCCAGCGGATGAGACGGGGCCAGGTCCAGGGCCCTGCCGCTCTGGCCGGCGAGCTTAACGCACCGCGGGGCCTTCGGCTCGTTCTCGCGGCCGGGCAGCGGCGCGATCGGCGGCTTCCACGCCCAGGACCGCCCCCAAGCGCTCTTCCGCGCCTCGATGGCCGTGGCCCAATCCTCGCAGCAGGTCCAAATGCGGAGGAAGTTCGCCCCGTTGGCCGCGAGCTGTCCGAAAACCTCTTCCGCCCGGCTGAGGTTGACGTATTGCTGCGGCCCGATGAACGCCAGGTTCTGCCCAATGAGGAAAAGCGGCCGGCCGCTGTCGAGTTCCAGGAATCGCGGGTCCTTCTTGCTTGCGCGGAGGAAACCTTGGCGCCGGCTGGGTGTCACCTCGAAGCGGACCTCGGCGCTGCGGCCGCTTCCGCGGGTATCCTTCCACGCGGCCACGGCCGAATAAGTGCCCGCTTCCGACGCCGCGAATCGGGCCCGCCAGCCGGCCTGCCCGACCGGGTAGATCCAATCGGCCTTCTTCTCTCGCCCGGGAAGCTGCCGCCGCTCGTGCTCCTGGCACCAAAAGGCCGGAATGCTCAGCTTCGCGCCGCCGGGCGCCGTCAGCTCCAAGCGCACGTCCACTTCGTCCGGATCGAAGGGATTGCGGTACTGGCCGCCGAGCGAAATCGAGAACTCCACTTTCTCGTACTGTCCCACGCTCGCCGCGGAGATCTTCAATTCCGGCGCGGCGTTGGCTTTCTCACCGGCACGCGCCGCCCCAAGCCCGAGGGCCAAAACGCCGCAAGACAGAGTCAGTTGCACCAGCCTTGAAGGTCTCATGAGAAGGGCCTCCGGTTGCTGCGACGCCCCGACGCGCGGCCGAGGCATCGCGGCTCCTAGGGCGGGTTTCCTGTGAGCCGCTCCCGGTACGGCGGCTCCAGCCCGGCCTTGGCGATGGTTTCCTTACCGGACTCCTTCACCGCGGCCGCCTCGCCGATGTGGTTGTCGCGCCACGTGTGCCAGTCGCGCTGGCAGGCGTTGAAACGCACCAGCTCGGCCGCCGTGCTATAGATCACGTTCTGCTCGAAAAGGTACCCCTTGCTCCCCTCGTCGATGAACATCCCGTTATTCGGCGCGCCTTGGGCAAACTGGCTGCGGTGCACGTCGTGCAGGTGGTTGCCGCGGATCACGGTGCCGGGCTGAAAACCAAGCGTATAGATGCAGCCGCCGTCGCAGAGCCGGTTCATCACGTCGTACACGTGGTTGTACTCGACCAGGTTCTCGCGGCAGGGCGTGGGCTCGGGGTTCCACTGCCAGCCCACGGAGATCCCGGTATACGGCAAGTCGTGGACCAGGTTGTGCGAGACGACGGTGCCGTCGGTGATGCCGACCCAGATCCCGACCGCCCCGTAATACTCCAGGCCGCAGCCGTGGACCCGGTTGTTGCCGACCGTGTTCTTCTTCGGCACGCCGGGCCCGGCGCCGGGGCCGCCCACGTTGATGCCGTTGCCGCTTGCGTCAAAGACGCGGTTGCCGCGGATCACGTTGCCCGAGCAGCCGTCGGCCAGCTCGATCCCGCAGCCGCCGAGCCGGGCCAGCGAGCCGTCTTCCACGCTGCAACCTTCGGCATATGTGCAGGCGACGGCCGCCAGGACCCGCGGCCACGGATTCGGGTTGGCGCCCGCCGTCTGGTAGTGGCACGCCTGGATTCCCATGTACCCGCCCGGCGGCACCGGCCAGTCGGTGTGCTCGAAGGCGATGCCCTGGAAGTGCAGATTCCGCACGGGCCGCCCCGGCTGGCCGGCGATCTTCACCAGTTGCACGGCCGCCGGTGCGATCGCCTCCGCCCGGGTCATGTCCTCGCCGGGCCGCGGCCAGTAGCTCAATACTCCGGTCGTGCGATCCAGATACCATTCGCCCGGCTGGTCGAGCATTTCGCGGGCGTTCTCGAAATGGCACCATCGGCCCGCGCTGGGGAAGATGTACTCCGGCCCGCCGACGTGAGGCGGGGCAAGCACCACGAGCCCGGCCTTCTCGTCGATGCTCTCGACCCGCTTCCGGTTGATCGCCCAGTTGCCGGCGATCATCACTTCCACGTCGCCGGGGTTCCTCCAGCTCTTGACGAGTCCGGGGGCCAGCTTGATCGTGTACCGCTTGAGGTCCTTGGACAATTCCACGCCCGTCAGTTGCCAGGCGGGGGTTTTCTCGTCGCGATTCGGGGTCCTGGCCCGGACCGCGCGGCGGCCGTTGACGAAGAGATTGCGGAAGGGCGGCTTTCCTTCCTTGACCGCGGGCGCCCGGGCCGTCCAGATGCCGTCCGGTCCCTGCTTCCACGCGGTGATCGACACGCCGCCGCTCAGGACCACCTTTTCGCCCGGATGGGCGGCGTAAGTGACTGCGAACTTTTCGGTGCCGGAATCCGCAGGCCCGAACACCAGCGGCTCGCCCACGCGGTAGACCCCGCCGCGGAGTATGACCTTCACGTCGGCCTTCAGCCCGGCGGCAATCCGCTCGCGCACGGCCTTTTTGGCCCGGGCAGGCGTGGCGAAGGGCTTTTCCGCCGTGCCGGGACTTGCGTCGCTGCCGCCGGGCGCGACCCAGAACTCGGCCGTCGCGGCCCCATCTTGGGCCGCGCCGTCGACTGCACCCGCGAAGCTCACAACCGCCAGAAGGATCGCAATGGTCAAGTTTCGCATGATTCCGCCTCCAGGAGAGCGATTTCGGGAAACGTGCTGTGACGGCAGATTATACCCGGCCTCGGCGGGCCGGCGATAGAAGGCGCCTGTATGAGCGGGCGAATGAGGTTTCACGCAAGGGAGAGACGGTTTCACGCACAGGCGCAACGCGAAGGGGAAGAAGAGGTTTCGCGCAAAGGCGCCAAGCAGCAAAGGGGAGGGGCTTTCGGTCCTTGGCGTTCAGCCGGCAGCCGCCCTGAGAGGGCTGTCAGTTGCCGATTTCCTGGGAGCTGATAGCTGATTCCTGAACGCCGACGGCTTTGTTGCTTGTCTCCTCGCGGCACGCTACAATCGCCTCCGGTTGACGGCCGCTTGCCCTGTAGCCACGAACGACCGGAATCCGCGCCAGCCGCGCAGACTTCCGAGGTCTTCGAGACTTCGGAAGTCTGTTTGGCCCGCGCTTTCCGGGGAGGTGAAGATGTCTGCTTTTCCAATCAGCCGACGCGAGTTTGCCGGTCTGAGCGCGGCCGGAGTTGCCGGCGGGGTCGTGGGGCTCACTCATGCCGCGCGGGCGGTCGGCGCGGGCGACGCCTGGGACCCGGATCGCCCGCTGGTCGTTACCGCCGCGCCGCTGCGGGTCCAGCCCATCCTGATGTATACCACCTACCAGCGCCGCGAGGCGGCAAGCTGGCGCTCGTGGGGCCCGATCAACTCCAAGGAAGCCGCCGCCGCGGAAGCCGAGCGGATCTCGAAGGAATTGGCCGCCCTCGCAGCCGGCGCCGGCTTTCCCCTGCAGGTCCTGCCCGTCGCCACCGTCACCTCGGTCGAGGAAGCCCGCAAGGCCCACGAGGCCGAGTACGACGTCGTGCTCGTCTACCCCGCGACCGGCTCGGGCGGCATGCTCACGGCCTGCTTCGCCGCCAGGCCGGAGCGGGACACGCTGATCTTCGTCCGCCATCGCGCCGGCCCGACGTACTACTGGTACGAGGCCCTGAGCACCCGGTACCTCAAGACCGGCGACGAGCCGCAAGCCGCCCCCCCTAGCGCCCGCAACCACGGCCCCGTCACGATCCACGACGTGTGCGTGGACGACTATCAGGAGGTCCTCTGGCGCCTGCGGGCCCTTTCGGGGATCAAGAACTTCATCGGGCAGCGGATCGTGGCCCTCGGCGGCGCCGGCGGCAAGTACGATTCCGCCGCCCCGCAAGTCGCCCGGGAAAAGTACGATCTGAAGATCATCGACGTCGGCTACGACGAGCTGGTGAAGCGGTTCCAGGCCGCGCGGGCCGACGCCCATGTTGTCGCCCTGGCCGAGAAGTGGACCGAGCGGTACCTCGGCCTGCCGGGGACCACGCTGGCGACCCGGAAGCCGGCCGTGGTCAACGCCTTTCTCCTCTACACGATCTTTAGGGACTTGATGCGGAAGCACCAAGCCCCGGCCTTCACGATCGGCAATTGCATGAGCGGCGTGCTGCCGATTGCCCAGACCACGCCGTGCATGGCCCTGAGCTGGCTCAACGACGAGGGCTATCCGGCCTTCTGCGAGTCGGACTTTGTGATCGTCCCGGCGGGGGTCTTCTTGCACTACATCGCGGGCAGGCCGGTCTTCCTGCACAATTCGACGTTCCCGCACCGGGGGATCGTGACCTGCGCCCATTGCACGGCCCCGCGGCGCATGGACGGCAAGCGCTACGAGCCGGCCAAGATCATGACCCATTACGAGTCCGACGCCGGCGCGGCCCCGAAGGTCGAGATGGCCGTCGGGCAGGAGGTGACGTTCGTCGACCCGGAGTACGCCACCGGCCGCTGGGTCGGCTTCAAGGGGATCATCCGCGACAACCCGATGCTGGAGATCTGCCGCACGCAGCAAGACGTCGAGATCCGGGGCGACTGGAAGAAGCTCCTGGCCGAAGTGCGGGACTCGCACTGGACGATGGTCTACGGCGACTTCTTGCGCGAGATCGGCTACGCCGCGGGCAAGATCGGCATCCGCTGGGTGAATGTTTCCGAGACGTCGTAAAGGAGGCGAGCAAGCATCATGCACCATAAACCGAGTCGTCGCGTTTTCCTGAAAACGGTTGCCGCTGCGGCCGCGGCGCCGTGGATCGTCCCGTCCTCGGCCCTGGGACTCGGCGCGACCGTGGCGCCGAGCAACCGGATCAATCTCGGCTTCATTGGCTCCGGCGGGATGAACAACGGCCACATCAGCGGCTACCTCACGATGGCCGATGCCCGGATCGTCGCCGTCTCCGACCCGATGACCGACCGCCGCGAGGCCACGCGCAAGCGGATCGAGGTCCACTACGGCCAGCAGCTTCCCAAGAACGCGTACAAGGGCTGCGCCGCCTACAACGATTTCCGCGATCTGGTGGCCGACGGGAGCGTCGACGCGGTCTCCATCGCTGTGCCCGATCACTGGCACGTCATCCCGGCGCTCGCCGCCGCGCGGGCCGGCAAGGACGTCTATCTCGAAAAGCCCTCCACGCTGACCATCGAGGAGGGCAAGGTGCTGGTCGAGACGATCCGCCGCTACGGCCGGGTCTTCCAGCACGGCACCCAGCAGCGGTCCTACGACAACTTCCGCTTCGCCGCCGAGCTGGCCCGCAACGGGCGGATCGGGCGACTGCACACGATCGTCGTCGGCTCGCCGGGCGGCGCGGCCACCGGGTTTTACGCCCCGCAGCCGGTGCCGCCGGGATTCGACTACGATCTCTGGCTCGGTCCGGCGCCTTGGGCCCCGTATACGCCGATCCGCGTGGCCAACGCCGCCACCTGGATCTTCATCACCGACTACTCCGGCGGCCACGTGACCGGCTGGGGCATCCACCACGTCGATTGCGCCCAGTTCGGCATGGGTACCGATCTCACCGGTCCGATCGAGGTCGAGGGGACCGGCACCTTCCCCGCTGACGGGCTCTACGACACGGCCGTCACGTGGAAGGTCGAGTGCCGCTACTCAAGCGGCATGAAGATGATCTACGGCGACGCCGGCTCCGTCGGCCTCATGGGAGTGAAGTACGTCGGCACGGCGGGCTGGGTCCACGTCGATCGCGGGCAGCTCAGCGCGGAGCCGAAGGGGCTCCTCAACACGGTGATCGGCCCCAACGAAATCCACCTGTACCGAAGCGGCGACAACCCCGACGGCATGTACAACCACCACGAGAACTTCCTGCACTGTATCCGCACCCGCGGGGAAACGATCTGCCCGGTCGAGGTGGCCCACCGCTCCACGACCATCTGCCACCTCACGAACATCTGTCTCTGGCTGGGCCGCAAGGTCCGCTGGGACCCGGAAAAAGAGCATTTCGTCGACGACCCGGAAGCCGATCGCTACGTCTCGCGCACGATGCGCAGCCCGTGGCATCTGTGATCTTGGAGGAGAACACCCATGATTAGGCGTATCCGGTTCGCATACTCACTCGTTCTCTCGCTTGCATCGATCGGGCTTCTCTCTGCAGCGGCCGAGGCCAAAGCCCCCAGGCCGCCGAAGATCAAGACCGTCTTGGTCACCGAAGAGGGGCCCGCGGAGTTTCTGAACGTGCTCCTGGGCCACCGCGACATCGCCCCGGTCGTGGAGCGGGCCAATCCGGTGCTGGGCAAGCAGGCCAACGTCTTCGAGTCGATCGACCACTGGGCGTACGACACGATCGTCATCTACACGCTCGCGCCCGATCTGGCCCCCGAGCACCGCGAGAACTTCCTCAAGCTCATGGACCGCGGCGTCGGGCTGGTGATCGTCCACCACAGCCTGGCGGCCTTCCAGCAGTGGCCCGAGTTCAAGCAGATCGCCGGCGGCAAGTTCTACACGGCCAAGACGACGGAGAACGGCGTGGAACGCCCGCCCTCGGGCGCGTCCCACGACCAGGACTACACCGTCCGCGTCGCCGACCCGCAGCACCCGATCGCCAAGGGCCTGAAGGACTTTGCAGTCCGCGACGAGACCTTCGCGAACGTCGCCTGCTTGCCCGGGAACCACGTCTTCCTGACGATCGACCACCCGGCGAGCGACAAACCGGCCGGCTGGACGCACACCTATCGCAAGTCCCGGGTCTGCACGATCGCGCCCGGCCACGGACCTGCGATCTTCAACCAGCCGCAATACCGGCACCTCGTCGCCCAGGCGATCCGCTGGGCGGCGGGCAGGCCCACGCTCTCGCTTGAAGAAAGCCAAGTCCAGCCGGTCGAGCTGGCGTTGCAAGATATCCTTTCCTATGAGCACGGGCAGACCCGCTGGGCGGCCGTCGTCCTGGAGAAGTTGGCGGGCCAGTCGGCCGGCAATCCGGCGGCACGCAAGGACCTGATCGCGCGTCTGGTCCGCTTGCTCGACAGCCCGGACGCCACGATCGCCTGCAAGGAGTTCGTCTCGAAGCAACTCATGCGGATCGGCGGACCGGAGGTCGTGCCGGCGCTGGCGAAGCTCATTGGCGAGGAGGAAAACGTCGCCTACTTGGGCCGCTACGCGCTCCAGCAGATCCCCGATCCGGCGGCTGCGGCGGCGTTGCGCGAGGCGTTGGGCCGGACGAAGGGCCGGGTGCTGGTCGGCGTGATCCAGTCGCTGGGCGCGCGGCGCGACCCGGAAGCGGTCGCCCCGCTGGTCCCCCTCGTTTCCCATGCGGACGCCGCAGTCGCCGCTAGCGCGGCATGGTCGCTGGGCAAGATCGGCGGCCCGGAGGCCGTGAGGGCCCTCTGGGACGCATGGACCAAGACCGCCGGTCCCGCTCGTGCGGCGATTGCCGACGCCCTGCTCACGGCCGCGGATCGCTCTTTGGCGGACGGGAAGAAGGATCGAGCGGCGGCGATCTATGAACCGCTTCTTGCCGCCACCGAGCCGCCGGCGGTACGCATTGCGGCGCTGCGGGGGATCGTTGCCGTCGAGCGGGAGAAGGCCGTGCCGCGGATCGTCGGACTGATGGCCGGCCCCGATAAGGCGATGTTCTGCTTCGCCGTCGAGCACGTCCGCCGGATTCCCGGCAACGCGGCGACCGCGGTCTTCGCCGCTCACCTGGCAAAGCTGCCCGATGCCGACAAGCCGCTCCTGATCGAGGCCCTTGCCGACCGCGGCGACACCGGAGCACGTCCGGCGATTCTGAACGCGTACGCGAGCAAAGACGCTGAAATCCACGTGGCCGTCCTCAAGGCCCTCGGGCGATTGGGCACGGCCGCCGATGCGCCGCTCTTGATCCGCGCGGCCACGACCGGGAGCACTCCGGCATTGCGGGATGCGGCGCTGCGAAGCCTTATCGCCCTGCGCGACCCGGCCGTCGATGCCGCGGTGCTGGCTCGCCTGGAAAGGGCAGAGGGTGAGGGCGAGATGGTCTTGCTTCGGGCCCTCGCGCTCCGCCGCGCGCCGACGGCATTGTCGGAGCTGCTTAAGGCCGCCGAGGATGAGAATCAGGCGGTGTGCACCGAGGCCCTCGCGCTCCTGCAGCGCATCGTGGGCGATAAGGACGTGCCGGCCTTGGTCAAGGTCCTCGCGGCGGCGCAACCGGGCCGCGCTCGCGAGGCCGCCGAACGGGCCCTCTGGGCAAGCTGCCTGGCGATCGCCGAGCCCGACAAGCGCGTCGAGCCGCTCCTGGCGGTCCTTGAAAAGGGCGACGTGTCCACGCGAGCCGCGATTCTCCCCGTAGCGGGACGGCTCGGCGGCCCGAAGGCCCTGGAGGTCATCCACGCCGCCATGAAAGACCCCGACGAGCCGATCCGCGACGCGGCCGTGCAGGGGCTCGCCAATTGGCCGGACGCCGGCGTGGCCGCGGAGCTGATGCAGATTGCCAAGACCGCCCCCAAGCCGGCGCAGCGCCTCGCAGCCCTGCGGGCGTTCGCCCGCGTGGTCGCCAAGCCGAGCACCCGCCCGCCGCAGGAGACCTTCGCCATGCTGAAGGAGGCCCTGACGCTGGCCCAGCGGGCCGAGGACAGGCAATACGTCCTCAGCCGCTTCTCCGGCGCCCGTACGCCCGAGGCGCTGGCCCTGGTCGTTTCTCACTTGGACGATCCGGCCGTTCAAGCCGGTGCAGCCGCCGCTGCCGTGGGCCTGGCCGACCGGCTCAAACAGTCGCACCGCGACCAGGCCCGCGCGGCGTTGGAAAAGGTCCTCCAGGCGACAAGAGACGACAACCTGCGGGCCAAGGCGAGCGAGCTTCTGCGGCGGATGAAGTAGAGGCGGTCGGCTCTCAGCTATCAGCTTTCGGCTATCAGCTATCAGCTATCAGCTTTCGGCTATCAGCTATCAGCTTTCAGCGATCGGCTATCAGCTTTCGGCTATCAGCTATCAGCTTTCGGCTATCAGCCATCAGCTTTCGGCCGGGTGGCTGGGGCAAAGCGAGCGCGGCGAGCGATGCCCCAGGAGGGCACCCATCGCGTCGAGCGGGCGATGGTCCACTCCGGCTTCCAGCGGCCGCAGAACGGCGTGGTTATCAACCTTGCCCCGGACCTCCTGTTGACAATGCCGCGGCAATCCCCCAATCCGGGCGGCATGGATGATGGGCGGCAGAGATCACAGCCCAGTGGCGGAGCCGCGCAACCCTGGGCACGGCCGCCTCGGCGGTCACACCGCTCACGGGCAACGGCTCGCCTGGCGCTGGCAGAGGAGAACTCGGAGTGGGTGAGCCCCCAGGGCGCAACCATCGACATGGAACATGCCCCAGACCGCTTCGTCGCAATGACGCGGCAATCCCGGAATCCGGGTATCTCGGATGGAATGCGGCTGTCGAGCGACATCGTTAAGTGGGCGTAGAAAAGCAACTTACGCGAGCGGCGCCATCCTTCGACTGCCTGCCGCCACCTCTGGCAGAGTCGGACCTGTAGCCGGCAAAGGACCTAAAGACTTCGGTTTTCGGTGTTGATAGCGGTCTGCAAGTTGGTACAATCACCTAATGAATTAAGTTGTCGATTTCAGAACTGCGGAGGAGGCGATGGAAGAGTTGGCACCCAGCGGCCGGGAACTGGAGATTCTCAAGGTGCTTTGGGAACTGGGGCGGGGCAGCGTTCGCGATGTCTACCGCCGCATGTGCCCGAACCAGGAACGGGCCTTCAACACCGTACAGACGCTCCTTCGGATCATGGACGAAAAGGGGCTGGTCTTCCACGAGAAGCTGAGCCGGAACTTCATTTACAGGCCTCGATACAGCCGGGAGCGCGCCACGTCGCGTTTCCTCCAACAAGTCTTCGACGGAGCGCTCGACCAGGTGGTAGTGAGTATGCTCAGCACGGCCGATCCCAGCGCAGCAGAATTGAGGCAGTTGGAGAAGATCATTGCCCAATCGCGTCGCCGCAAGCAGCGCCAAGACACGACGAAAAAGGAGCATTGACATGCCCTGGACCGAATCGGCGTTTTCCTGGCTGGTCCACTCTGCCCTGGTAAGCCTGGCCGTCTTACTGATCGGCGGTGGCGCAGTCCTATTGTGCCGCGAACCGGCACGGCGATTGCGGATCATCGGATTGACCTTGGCCGGTTGTCTTGTCACACCTTGGCTTGGGTCGATTCCGGGCTACCCGCACCTGCAACTTGGCTGGGGCAGCGCCGCGGCGATCAGCCCGCACGGGGTTCCCACGCTCTCGCCTAACCGAACGGTCGAGCAGGTGGCTCCCCACGCAGATGTCCTTCCGTCGTTTCCTCGTGGCCTGCCACCCGAGCCCGTCGGTGAAACCGGTCGGCCCCCGGCCCATTCCTTCGATGTCGCTTCGCGGGTGGTCGCCGTCTATTTATCGGGGATTGCTCTCGGACTCGGGTGCTGGTTCACGGGAATGGCGGGGCTGGCGAGGATCGTGTGGACGGCATGGCCCGCACCGCCGCGCTGTCGGGAGTTGCTTGCCGAGATTGCCGGGCGGCATGCCGATCGCGTCCGGCTGCTGGCCAGTCGGCGGGTGCGTCAACCGCTGGCTGCCGTGTGGGGGCGGCCCCTAATCGTGCTGCCGGAAGACCTGTGCGGCGACGAGCAATCGCTGCGATGGTCCTTGGCGCACGAGTGGACGCACGTCGAGCGACGCCACTTCGCGGTTTGGTTGTTGGCTGGTTTGGCACGGGTGCTGTTCTTCTATCAACCGCTGCTTTGGTGGCTGCGGCGGCAGCTTCGGCTCTGTCAGGATTTCGTGGCCGACGCCCAAGCGGCGCGCCAAGCACCGCAGCCCGAGGATTACGCGGAGTTCCTGACCGCCCGCGCGAAAGCCGGATCGCTACAGCCGGCGATGGCCGGCCTGGGGATGGGATTTCACAGGTCAGACCTTTACCGGAGGGTTCTCATGCTGGTGCGGAATGAGCCACTGGAAAGCCGCGCACCGCGGCTCTGGAGTGTTGCCGTGACCATCGCGGCCTTGGCACTCGTAAGCGCTGTGCCTGCAATCACGGCCGGCCCGCGGGCAGCCGCGGAACAGAAACCGGCGGCGTCTGGCCCAGCCTCCGCCGCGAAGAGCGAGCCGGCGGGGCAACAGAAGGAGCAAGGCAAGGGGAACCAATCCGCGCCCACGAAGACAATCGTTGGCGTGGTCGTCGATCAGGCCGGCAGGCCGGTTCCCGACGCCGGCGTATGGATGCCGATTTGGGTGCGTCCGCAAGTGCCGTCGACCGTTCATGCCCGGACTGGCACGGAAGGCCGATTCACGTTGGGCGTGCCCCAACAAAGAGTGGGGTGGGAGAAGGTGACCGTGTGGGCGTTCGCGCCGGGCTACAGTCTCTCCACGGGAAATGCGCGCGAAGCCCTGGCTGCCGAAAAAGGCGGACCAGAGGTGAGAATCATTCTCCGCCCGCCGGGGCGCACGGAGTTCCTGATTCTCTCGCCCGAGGGGAAGCGGTTAGCCGGAGCGTTCGTCGCGCCGTCTCAGTTCGATAGTGCCACCGGACCGGCGCTGGAGGCCCCCCCCCAGAAAGTATGCCAGGCCGTCGGAGGGACGACCGGGGCGGACGGCCGGGTGAGCCTGCCGGGCCTTCCGCGCGAGCGTCTGCGACGGGTCCGGGTGACTTCCGAGGCGTACGGCACCTGGATTCAACACTTCAACCACGGCCAGACGATCCCGCTCGAAACGACGATTCAGTTGCCGCCGGCCGGGCGGGTCGAAGGCCGTCTGATCGCGGACGATCCGAAGGTCGCCCGGGGTGTTGGCATCCACTTGTTTACCAGCGGCTCGCCTTACGAAGGCCGGACGTTACGGATCGTCAGGGGAGGGCACTTCATGAGCGCACAGCCTCCGCAGGGGGACGCCGACCCGTACGGGAGCTTCGCTACGGCGCACGTCGTCTCCGACGATGAGGGGCGTTTCGTCGTGCCAGCCATCGCGGAAGGCGGCGGCTTGGTGCAGGTGGAGATCGACCAGGATTTGCCATATCGAGCGAAGCCGCAGCCGTTTTTCGTCGCCAACCCAGACCCCACGCGCGTTGAAATCCGCATTTTGCCGGTGGTCCGTGTCGAGGGCATCGTGCGCGCCGAGCGGACCGGCCAGCCGGTCGCGGGGGCCGTATTATTCCTGGATGGAAAGCACATCACTACCGACGCACAGGGCAAGTTTGCCGCCCTTGTTCTGCCGGGCGATTTGTATGTTGAACTGACCCGTGATCCCGACGGCTGGCGGCTGTCGGCTGTCGGTGCCGACAAGACGCACCCTGTGTCTGGCGGCGTCGCCAATACTTACTCTGTGCCGGAGGGCGTAAAGCAGTTCGACCTCCCGCCACTGGAGGTGACCCGATCGCCGGCGGGCACCAAGGGGCCTGGTCCGTGAACACGGCCGTCCCGAGTGGAGGCAGGCCACGGCCGGGACATCTTTCCGTGCCAACACCCTGCGCCGTCACTCCATCTGGCCGGGGCAGTAGACTCGTGGAATGAGGTGATTTCCTGCCCGGCATACCGCCGCGTTAATGCTGATTGCAGCATGTTTACACGCCCTTCACTGGCGGGAACAGGCCCCGGCCGATTTGCCGAAAGAGGCGGCGTCGTTCGATTTGCCGATCGCCCTGGGCATCTTGGTCGGCAGCGGGACCTTGTACGCCTCCGCGGGCTAACCGCCCGGCACGCCTCACTTGGCAAGCTGTTGGGCGGATCTGTCATCCGCCCCGGGTCGGGGACGGATTGGAAATTCGTATTACTACGCCTCGCACCCTGGGTACGCCTGTCCACTGGGCCGCATCGGTAGCCAACGCTTCCAGCCTGATCGGCCTAAGGCATCGTGGGCTGCGCGAAAACAGCCTCGAGTGCTACCGCACTTTCAACGTGAGTGGGCCGGCTCCGGGATTCTCGAATGGTCCGGCCGTTGGGCTCGCTTCGTTCCTTCTCTTGCCGAAATAATCCGTGTCAATCGTTAGCGGCGAGCCGTCGGGATTCTCAAAGGGAAGTCCCGGGATCTTGGCCTTGCCCAGCAGCTCGGTGGTCACGAGCGTGGTATTGGACTTCTGCGCAGCCTGCCCTAAGGTCAGGTGGAGATACACACTGCGACCTTCTGCCACGACCCTTACTTTGGGATCGACCCCCGCATGCACGGCATGTTTTGTTTCCTGGGAGTACGGCCGCGCGCCCTTGTAATACACATTGCCGCCCGTTTGCAGCGGGAACTCGCGGGCGTCATACACCCAGAGCCCAAAGCCGTCGGCACGCGGAGGCTTTTTGCCGGCTGGCTTGTCCTTGACGGAGGAATCGCCTCCGCCGACCAGGATGTTGTTGTAGAAACGGTTGTCGCCTCCTTTGATGT
>CAYGZA010000050.1:0-27256 GCA_964354135.1 uncultured Planctomycetaceae bacterium | reverse complement strand
CTCATCGCCACCGCCATCGACGAGCGCTACCGCCCGGAGATGCGGCGCATGGAGCGGGCACTCGTGCTCGAGATCCTCGACACCGCCTGGAAAGATCACCTCTTGGTGATGGACCACCTGCGCAACAGCGTGGGCCTGCGCGGGTACGCCCAGGTGGACCCGAAGGTCGAGTACAAGCGTGAGGGAATGCGGACCTTCGAGGCCATGTGGGACTCCGTGGGCCAGCGCGTCACGGACCTCATCTTCCGCATGGAGCAACTCGACGAGCGATTCATCGGGTCGCAATGGACGGAGGCGAAGGAGGTGCATCAGGAGGCCCCGGCGGCCACGGAGATCGTGGCCCAGCAGCAGGCCGCCATCGACGGCACGCAAACGGACCACAAGCCGGAGCCGTTCCGCAACCGGCAGCAGCGGGTCGGCCGCAACGACCCCTGCCCGTGCGGCAGCGGGAAGAAATATAAGGTCTGCCACGGGCGGAAAGGGTAAAACGCCATTGGTGTGGTCTCCAGAGCAAGAAAAGGGCCGAGAAGGACGCGATGAAACCTCGGGTCTACGTCGAAAGCACGATCCCGAGTTTCTATTGTGAGACTCGGACGGACGCAGAAGCCGTAGCACGGCGCAATTGGACGCAGCACTGGTGGGATTTCAAGCGGGAATCCTACGAGATCTACATCAGCCCAGCGGTTCTCGACGAGTTGAGCGCCGGCGACTATCCGACCAAGCAGGACGTAATGTCCCTGGTGGCAGGGATCGCCGTGCTCCCAATCGACGAAAGAGTTGGGGAAATCGTGGAAACATATATCCGCCACTCCTTGATGCCGGCGGATCCCACTGGCGATGCTCTCCATCTTGCGTTGGCATCCTACCACGAATGCGACTTTCTCCTGACGTGGAATTGCCAACATCTTGCCAATGCCAACAAGTTCCAGCACATCCGTCTTGTCAACGGTATGTTGGGCCTGCGCGTGCCAAGCTTGGTCACGCCGCTTGAACTCCTTGCCGAGGAGCCGTGAAATGGACCCCGACCCGACTATTGCCCGTATTCGGGAAGCACGTCACCGCATCTCCGAGGAGTGTGGGCACGACGCGAAGAGACTGGTTGAACATTACATGAGACTTCAAGAAGAGAAGTATGCCGACCGTCTCGTCAGACCGGCGAGGCGCGAGCCCGAGGCGTCCCGCTGACCGAGACAATCGCGTCGGCCGGAACGAACCCGACTGGTGTTGTGGCAACACTACGTGGGATGTTCCCGGAGCATTGCGATATTCGGAAAGGACTCCGCTGGTGCCGCATCTTCTCAATCTCCTCTATCTGCTGCTGATTCTCCTGTCGCTGCCGTGGCTGGTCTACCAGTCAGTCCGCAAAGGCAAGTACCGCGAGGGGTTCGCCGCCAAGTTCTTGGGCCGGGTGCCGCGGCGCCAGTCCGATCGGCCCTGTTTGTGGCTCCACGCCGTCAGCGTCGGCGAGGTGAACCTGATCGCGCCGCTGGTGCGCGAAATTGCCTTGCGACACCCGGAGTGGGAGTGCGTCGTCTCCACCACGACCATGACCGGTATGGAGGTGGCCAAAAAGAAATACCCAGGGCTCGTGGTCTTCTATTGTCCGCTGGACTTCAGTTGGGCGGTCTGGGCTGCCATGCGGCGGATTCGGCCGGATGTGCTGGTCCTGGCCGAGCTGGAGCTGTGGCCGAATCTCATCCGGGCAGCCAAGGACTTCGGCGCCCGCGTGGCGGTCATCAACGGCCGATTGAGCGAGCACAGCTTCCGCGGATACCGGCGCATCGGGCCGCTTGTCCGCCGACTCTTGACGCGGGTGGACCTGGTGGCCGCCCAAGATGAGACGTATGCCGAGCGGTTCCGGCAGTTGGGCGCGGAGCCGGAGACCGTCGTGGTTACCGGTTCGCTCAAGTACGACGGGGCGCAGACGGACCGCAACAACCCCGCGACGCAGCATCTCCGCCGATTGGCTGGTTTCGCCGAGGACGACGTGGTGTTTCTGGCCGGCAGCACGCAGGACCCGGAGGAAGGGGCCGCGCTGGCGACCTTCCGTGAGCTGCGGCAGGAGTGGCCACGATTGCGGCTGGTCTTGGTGCCGCGGCATCCGGACCGCTTCGAGGCAGTGGCCCGAATGCTCGATGGCTCCGGCATGCCCTGGCAGCGGCGGACGGCCCTGGATCGCACCGAGGGCGGCATGGCGACGCTTGCGTCGCCATGCACTTCGGCAGCCAGTAGGACGGGCGTCTTGCCCGTTTGCGTATGGCGCGGTAGCGCGCGGGACCGGCGAGACGCCGGTCCCACTGAACTCTCGGACATGCCCACGCTTCGCGAGGGCATGCCACCCGGATGCGAGGACGTGCCACCCACGGCCCGCGTGCTCCTGGTCAATGCGGTCGGCGAGCTCGGGGCCTGGTGGGGGACGGCTCAGGTCGCGTTTGTCGGCGGGAGCTTCGGGAGCCGCGGCGGGCAGAACATGATCGAGCCGGCCGCCTACGGGGCCGCGGTCTCGTTCGGCCCGAACACCTGGAACTTCCGCGACGTAGCGGGCACGATGCTGGCCCACGAGGCCGCGGTCGTGGTCCGGGGCCCCGGAGAACTTACCGCGTTTGTGCGACGCTGCTTGCAGGAGCCCGCCTACGCCGCCACCCTCGGCCGCCGCGCCCAATCGCTTGTCCAGAGTCAGCTCGGCGCGACGGGACGAACGTTCGAGCGGCTGGAGCCGCTGGTAGATGATCGTCTGCAGCAGAGTGGCCAGGGCCAGGCCGCGGCGTGACTCGCAGGCGATGAGGTCCAACGGGGCCGGCCAGCCGCACGTGGATTTCGGGTGGAGCGTCACCCCCCCTTGTCGCCCCGAGATCGGCCTGCCTACAATACGGGGTTGGCTCTTGGTCGACTCTTAGGGCTCTTGCAGGAGGATGATTCCGTGGCGAAGGGGAAGTTTTTGTTCACCAGTGAGGCGGTGGCTGCCGGGCATCCGGACAAGCTGGCCGATCAGATTTCCGACGGCATCCTGGACGCCCTGTTTGCCAAGGACCCCTTAAGCCGCGTCGCCTGCGAAACGCTTGTCACGACCGGGGTGGCCGTGATCGCCGGGGAGATCACCACCAAGGCGGTCATCGACTATACCCAGGTGGTCCGCGACGTGATCGAGCAGGTCGGTTACACCGACGACGAGATGGGCATCTGCGGGCGGACCTGCGCGGTGATGCTCGCCCTGGACCGTCAGAGCCCCGACATCGCCATGGGCGTGGACGCCGACGCAGCGTCGGGCAAAGACATCGGGGCCGGCGACCAGGGGCTGATGTTCGGCTACGCGATCAACCACACGCCGGAGTTGATGCCCTTGCCGATCACGCTCTCGCACCGCATTCTCAAGCGGCTGGCCGCCGCCCGGGAGCGGCGCGAGGTCGATTGGCTCCGGCCGGACGGCAAGAGTCAGGTGACGGTCCAGTTCGAGGGCAACCGGCCGGTCCGGATCGACACGGTGGTCGTTGCCACCCAGCACACGGCCAAGGTGAAGCACGCCGAAATCCGCGAGTTTGTGATCGAGAACGTGGTGCGCCCGAGCCTCCCGCCCGAGCTGACCGACGGCAAAATCACCTACCACGTCAACCCCACCGGCCAGTTCGTGACCGGCGGGCCGCACGGCGATTGCGGGCTCACGGGCCGGAAGATCATCGTGGACACCTACGGCGGCTGGGCGCGGCACGGCGGCGGGGCCTTCAGCGGCAAGGACCCGACCAAGGTGGACCGCAGCGCCGCCTACATGGCCCGGCACGTGGCCAAGAACATCGTCGCCGCGGGGCTGGCCGACGGCTGCGAGGTCCAGTTGGCCTACGCGATTGGGGTTTCCGAGCCCGTGAGCGTCTCGGTGGATACCAGCGGCACCGGCAAGGTGGACGACGAGCGGCTCTGCGAGGCCGTCAAGAAGCTCTTTCCCCTGACTCCCAGCGGGATCATCAAGTACCTCGACCTTCGCCGGCCCATCTACCGGCTGACGGCGTCCGGCGGGCACTTCGGCCGCAGCGAGCCGGAATTCACCTGGGAGAAGACCGACCGCACGGCCGATCTCCTGGACGCGGTGGGCAAGGGTGGCGCGGCCCTTACCGGCCGCAGAGCCAGCGCCCGGGGCGGACGGTCTACAGGAAAATGAGCCCCGACCCAATCTCTTTTCAGTTTAGTTCCAGCACCACCACCGACTTCGGCGGCAGCGTGGCTGAGAAGCCGGCCGCACACGCGGAATTCACACTACGGCCTGTCCGACCTGCTCGGACACGGCAGGCTACTTCTTCTCGTATTGGATTACGCAGCCCACCGGCTTGGTCTCCGCTTTCGGTGGCTGCTTGCCTGCCAGCAGTGCATCCAACGCATCGCGCAGGTAATGGGTCTTCGCTTCGGTGGCCTTCATGTTGTCATCAACCGCGCCGACATAGGCGAGCTTCCGCTTCCGATCCAAGACGAAAACGTGCGGAGTAACCTTCGCGCCGTAGGCCAGGCCGATGGCTTGGGTGGGGTCGTAGAGGTAGGGGAAACTGAACTTCTTCTCCGCGGCGCGCTCCTTCATCTTCTCCAGCTTGTCTGCCGGTAGATTGTTCACGTTGACAGCGATGAGCTGCACGCCCTTTCCCTTGTAGTCGTTTTGCACGGCGATCAACCGGTCTTCGTATGCCTTGGCGACGGGGCAGTGGTTGGTGATGAAGACCAGCACCATCACCTTCGCGTCCTTGTAGTCCGCCAAAGCGTGTTCCTTGTCGTCGATGCCTACGATTCCCTTCCACGTCGGCGCGTCATCGCCTACCTTCAAGTCGGCGGCAAGCAACACGGGGACGGCAAGAAACGCCATCGCCACAACCATCAACGAAACGGTCCAACAACGACTCATGGGCGACCCTTCTAAGAATGGAGCTACTACGAACACGCACTCCACCCGGCCCGGTGCCGGGCAGAAACAATCAACATAGCTAATCGGACGAGCCGCTACTGTCCGCCAACCACAGCGTATGCGGGCACCTTTAGAACCGTCTGACCTGAATCCGTCTCAATATAGACGACTTGTGTGATCCTTCCGGTTTTCTCGCCGGCAGTGAATGTGATCGGGATAAGATAGAGCGACTTGGCCTCCTCACCCTTGGGACTGGTTGCCTTGAGGCACTCGCAGTCGCCACGGATCGAAGCGATGCGGAATGGCTTCTGGCCGCGCACGACGATCTGCTTCGTGATGCTCTGGCCCGGCTGCAACACGCCCAGGAATAGCAACGAGGGGCTGACCGAAATCGCCCCCACAACTTGCCCCTCCACGGGCACGGGGATGTGTTTGGTCTGCGGGTCATTGGTGATGAGCCAGACGGATTCACTCAGATACCCAACGGGCGCATCCTTGCCCAAAACGACTTTCAAGTCGTAGGTGATCCGCCCTCCTTGGCGCGCGGTCTCCGTCACCGTGCCAGTCAGGTGCGGGTTGCCGCTCCTGACCTCCTTGACTTGCCAGTCGCTTCGGCCGGTGTACCGGACGCTGATCGTCCGCTCAGCCGAATTCCCCTGGGCCACGCTTCCGAGGACGGCGCTGGACGGCTCAAGCAGCACGTCGCTGAAGATATGGACCTTCACGTGCAACTGAACCTGGGCATTTTGTGGCTTGTCGATGGTTACGATGATCGTTGACCCCTGATTGCCCAAGAACCGGTCGCTGTTGATGTGCGCAATGACCGCCCCCTTCTCGTAGGTCTTGAGCGTGTCCTTCTCGATCCGAGGCGTGGTGCAGCCGCACGTGACGCGCACGCTGGCGATATGCACGTCTTCGAGGTAAAGGTTCGTCAACTCAAAGGCAAACTCGGCCTTGGCCCCTCGGGCGATGCTTCCGAAGTCGTAGCTTCTCGCCGTGAACATCTTGTCGGCCCATTCCTGGGCCGCGCACGGGACGGCCAGCAGGAGGGCCGCGAACAAGCTGGGCATACTGGCGCGAATCATTGCTTCACCTCCCGCACCGCGGCCGAAGCCGGGCCGTTCAAATCACCTGAAACACGTACTTCAGCGAGAAGTAAATGCCCACGAGTATGAAAATCCACCCCGTAATCATTCGAGCCCACCACTCGATCTTCGCCAGAACGTTATAGGCTTTTCCCACGGACTGCGCGCTGGTGGCCAGCAGCACAGCGAACACCATTACCGGCAGTGCCGTTCCCACGCCGTAGATGGCTGGCAGCGTGATACTGGAGTTCACCTTGAGCGACAGGGGGATCAGGCTGCCGAAAAACAACGCAGCCGAGGTCGGGCAAAACGTCAGCGCGAAGACCACGCCCAGCAGCAGCGCGCCCCACACGCCCATCGCATCGACCCGCTTTTTGAGACCTTCACTCATGCCCTTGCCGCTCAAGCTGAGTTGAATCAGGCCCAACAGGAACATGCCCACGATGATGAGGATCGGCCCCAGGATCAGGTGCATGTACTTCTGCAAAAACAGCGAAATCTGCGGCACGGAAAGCACGCTCGCAACCAGCACGGCTGCCAAGCCGAGGTAGGCGAGTGTTCGTCCCAGGGTGTATAGAAGGCCCGTGAGAAACACTTGCCGAGAACTGCCGACGCGGCGGCCGATGTAAGAGATGGCCGCGATGTTGGTGGCCAGGGGGCAGGGACTGATCGAGGTCAGGATTCCGAGCCAGAGGGCCGATCCCGCTCCGATGATGAACTCGGTCATAACTTTACCTCCCTGTGAGGAATCCGCGATTCAACCAGACTACTGGCGAGCCGTCTTCTGGCCGTCCAAGTAGCTTCGCACTTCACTCTGAACATAGCCGAGGAAGTCACCTTTCTTGCCGACGAGGCTCCACACCTTTGGGGCCGGTTTCCACGAGGTGACTTTGCCGTCATGCACGTCCATGAGCACCAGGGTCGGGCCGGTAATCCGGTACGCCTCGGTGTACTTCTGGTTCTTCGCGTCCTGGAAATCCATCAGCAGCAGCTTGACCCTGCCGCCGTTCAACTCGGCCTTGAATCCTGTCTGAATTGCCTCCTCGATGTAGGCGCTGATGCGCTGGCACGTCGGGCAGCGGACCGTGCGATGGAAGTAGCAGGCGATCACTTGATGCGAGGAGGCAGCGGTCCGCGCGTCGGCCGCCATTGCCCCGGGCGCTTGGTGCAATCCGGCAAGACAAATCGCCAAGAGCCCGAAGCCGGCCGCAAAGGACGGAAGACCAATGATCGAACGGCATTTCATGATGTAACTCCTTTCACATGCTTTCGGACCAACAGATCGTAAAGGCAATCGCGACACTGCCGCCGCAGGACTGCAACGCTGCGGGGCAGACAGGTTCCGCTATTCCAGTCGTGAGCCCTCCTATTATTGGCCCTTCTTTCGGATGTCAACTCCGAGTTCCTTCCACTTTGCCAAGATGTCTTCTTTAGCAAAGAAACCCTCGTGCCGGAAAAGTTTCTTGCCCGACGAATCGTAGAATATCTGCGTAGGGATCAACTGGATTCCGTACTTCTCTCCCGCGCTGCGATCCTGCCACACGTCGATGAACTCGACATCCATCGAGCCCGCGTACTCCTTCTTCAGTTCCTCAAGAATCGGGGCCATCTTCTTGCAGGGGATGCACTTGCCCGCCCCCAGGTCCACGAGGCGAGGCAACCCCGTCCGAGCGGCAGGCGTGCTGTCCTCTTGCTGCACCACCTGCTGGGCCGGGCCGCGCGTTGGGCTAGGCGGAGCCGCCGTCTTTTGGCACCCTGGGGGGCCTACCGAAACGAGCAGCAAAAGCACAATCACGGCTTCAAGCATCAACTTCGGCTTCGCAATACAATGGGGCGTTAACGGAATGCTCTGCATGACAGTTTACTCCGGAAGCGGGGGGATCGGCGACTGAGCGCTGGGGGCTGGCCGTATTGGGTTTGACGGCGTGGCCCCGGTCGCCCTCGGGGCTCCGAGAAACTCGCGCAGACTCGTTTGCACGAAGGAGAAGAACGCGGCCTTGTTGCCGACGTGCTCCCACACCTCGGGTAAACCCTTCCATTTCGTCTGCTTTCCATCCTTGAACATCACGATCACGACGTTGGGCGCCGCAACTTCGTAGTCCGTGGCATAGTGCTCGTTGCCCGGCGACTCGTAGTTGATGACCTGCCACTGGATCTTGCCGCTCTTCAGTTCATCGGCAAACCCGGTCTGGACTGCCTCCTGGGCGTAAGCCTCAATCGTCCGGCAGGTCGGGCAGCGCGTGTTGCCGTGCAGATAGTAGACCTTGATGCCATCCTGAACAGCCAGGGTTGGCGTGGGATTGTTCTTAGGGGCTGCCGCGCCGCTGTTGTCGCCGCTGGTGGCCGCCACGGCTTGAGGGGTCTGCGGCGTCTGCGGCAGAGCCTTGACGATCAGCACCACGCAAGTCGCCGCGACGAACATCAGCAAGGAATTGGTCAAAGCGTCCTTCAGACTCATCGCAATCTCCTCTGAATTCACGTCTTATGGTCTGATCTTCTCGAAGATCGCCTTCAGTTTCGTGCGATAACCCTCCAGAATCATCTGCTCCACGTCGGCCAGCGGTTTGACCGGAATCAAGTCCTGCACCGCCTTGGCGTCCAGCCCCGAATCGAACATCGTGGCTACCGTGCCAGCCAGCATCTGCCGTGTACCGGCGGTCGCCTCCGTCGATGTCAGGCCGAAGGATTCACCCAGCATCAGCCCTATTCCTCGGCATGGGCGCAGGAACTCTGGCCCTCTCGGCGTTTCCTCTGTTCGACTGATCTCTTGATCCGCTCCATCAAGTCGCGCGCCTTCTCCACTCTGGTCCGCGATTGCTCATCCTTCGGCTCCCTCCTGGCGTCCCTCACCTTCCACGTGATCTTCCCGTTAAGCGGCGGCTCGGGATAAGCGCCCGGATCGCTCAGGACATAGTTGCCAAAAGACGTGGGCGCTTCCTGGTAACAGGCACAGATAGCCTGGCGCAACACTTCTGGCGAACCCTCGTCAATAAGGTCGATGACCGTCACCTGCTCGCGAAACCGCTCGATGAACTCCAGGGGGACATTGAAAAGGAAGGGCGTAGGTGCCTTCGCTCCGACAATCCGTTTGCCCTCATCGACTCCATTGCCTGCCAGGGCCAGGATGGCGTCGCCGACCAGGTGCCCCGGCGTCTCCGGTCCACAGACAACCAGAAAGCGAATGTTCGGATTGGCAACGACATTGCAGATCACCTTCTCCAGGCCGACGTTTTCCGTTTGCAGCGTGCCCGCTAGGGCGGCACCGCTCTCCACGGCGACCCGGACCAGTTGTTCGATCGACGGCGGCGTCTTCTCACGTTCCCAACGCAAAATCACGACCACCGCAACCGGCGAGTAGTCGTTCCCGCGCAAGTAACATCCTTCCTCGGGAGGATACCCATCCGCCGGTGCAACCTTCTTCATCTCAACCACGTGAACTCTCCCCCGCTGAAAACGGGATCTCCTCGCGGCCCATATCTTCGGCCTCTTGACTCAGATCCCTGCGCCAGTCCCTTGCGATCCGATACCCGCCGGGCACACCTCTTGGCGAAAGAACGACCTGCCAAAGCTGGTTCGCCCTGGCCCGGAATGCGCCGGCACAGGACAGCAGATAGTATTTCCACATTCGGAAGAACCGTTCATCGTAGGCATCGCGCAAGGAACTCCAATTCTCCTGGAAATTGCGAAACCAGTGCATCAGCGTCTTGTCGTAGCGGGCGCCGAGATTCTGCCAGTCCTCCACGATGAACCGACCTTCGACAGCGGCGCAAATCTCCCGTGCCGATGGGAGCTTGGAGTTTGGAAAGATGTAGCGCGCTATCCAAGGGTCACACCGCGCCGCGGCCTGCTGACCCCCGATAGTGTGCAGCAGAAACAGCCCGTCTTCCCTCAGGCAACGGCGTACAACACGCATGAACGTCGCGTAATTCTTCGGGCCCACGTGCTCGAACATCCCCACGCACAGAATCCGATCAAACGTCCCCTCCAGACTGCGGTAGTCCTGATAGCGAATCTCGATCGGCAGGCCGCGGCACATCCCCCGCGCCAAGGTGGCCTGTTCCTCAGAAACCGTGATCCCCAGGACTTCCACATGGTATCGTTCGGCTGCGTACCTTGCCGTTCCTCCCCATCCACAACCGATGTCTAACACCCGCATTCCCGGCTGAAGGTCGAGTTTCCGGCAGACCAACTCCAGCTTCGCCTCCTGGGCTTCGTCGAGAGAGGAAGCATGGTCCCAGAAGCCGCAACTGTAGATGAGTCGCTCCCCAAGCATGGATCTGTAAAGATCGTTGCCAATGTCATAATGGTGCTTGCCGATCAGGAATGCCCGCGATGGCGTCTGGAGGTTGACGAACCTGGCCTTGAGACCCTCGAACAACCCCGGCCAGGTCCGGACCTTCGTATCCAATTCTGCCCGCAGAATTCTAAAGAAAAACTGATCGAGGCTCTCACAGTCCCACCAGCCGTCCATGTAGGATTCACCCAACCCGAGCGACCCTTGGGCCAGGACGCGCGCAAAAAAGTCGTCGTTGTGGATCTGGATGTCCCACGGCCGATCGCCATCCAGCCGCACATCGACCAACTCCAAAAGCCGCTGTGCCCTCGATCTTGCTGCATCGCTGGTTTTCATGTTGCACCGTCCCATTCATTTTCTCGTTCGAGACTATTCTGGGACTTCGCGCTCCACCTCATGAGCGTCACACCAATTCCGCCAGGCCGGCCTTCGACACACATGCCGAACTTCTCATGGCAAACCTCTTTCGCGTTCGTCGCTGCGCATCACCCACAGCACCCACCGGAGCAACAGCCGCCCCCATCCCCGCCACGGTTGCGGGAGGACGAGCCGATGTTCGGCGGAGAAAGGATTCGGCGGGGTTCCGCTGATCCGCATTTGGGGCATTTTGCCGTTGCACTCTTGCCGTATTGCGCAATCGACATCTGGACCTGAAAGTGCTCCGAGCACACAGGACAATAATACTCGTACAGCGGCATGAATTTGGTCTCCTATCGCAAAGCAGGCACGAGGAGGACGGGCACTGGGGCCCTGCGCACGACCTGGTGGCTGACGCTGCCAAGGAACACCTGCGCGAGAAAACCCCGCCCCTGGCTTCCCATGACAATCAACGTGTCGTCTTGCTCTTCATGGGTGACCCGGAGGATCTCTTCTACGGGATGGCCGTAGGGAATCTGAATGCGCACATTCACTTCCGCGGCCTTCTCCAACCGAGCCTTGAGGCGTTCAAGCCGCTCCTGATCCGTTTGGTTGAACTCCTCAAGGCGATGTTCCAAGTGCTTCCCGATCCGTGTCTTGTCTTGAACGTGGAGCAACGTGACGAATCCGGCCCCGCTCTCCACGATGCGCTCGACGTACTGGAAAGCCCGTTCTGCCGTCTCCGAGAAGTCGGTGCAGAACAGGATGTGCCGCCGCAAATCGCGGCACGCGGAAACGCACCGGACCCCGCCTTCCTCTTCTGTAATCTTCAGCCGGATCACCAGCACCGGCACGGTTGCCTGATGAACGATCCCCATTGCGGTTCCGCCGATCAGCATTTCTTGGGCGAGAGTGGCCCCGTGCGTGCCAACGACAATCAGCGAGGCTTGACGCTCCTTAGCGATGTGGTTGACCTCGACCACGGCGGGCCCCGGGGCCAACACCATTTCCGTCTCAAAGCCTTGGGCCTCCAGGAACGCCTTCTGCTTCACCAGATGCGGCTCCAGGAAATGCGCCATGCCGTGTGCCATCGTCTCCAGGTGCGGTACGCCAATCGCATGGACCAGGACGGCTTTCTTCGTGCCCAGTGGGATCAGGCCCTTCACGCAATGGAGCACACCTTCGGACGCAGCCGACAGGTCGGTCGCCACGAGCACTTTGCTGAACACGCCTACTCTCCCGTCTCTTATTCCCTGGTCACCGAATCGGCGACTGCCTGGCTCCGCGGGCACACATCTCCAGCGATTGCTGCATATTCTCCGGCGTCCGCCTTCACCGCGTCGGCGAAATACCGCCGCTGGAAGTACAGCGCCACATTCACCAGCCCGATCAGCACCGGCACCTCGACCAGTGGGCCGATGACCGCCGCGAAGGCTGCGCCCGAGTTGATCCCAAACACGGCCACCGCCACGGCAATCGCCAACTCGAAGTTGTTGCTGGCGGCGGTGAACGAGAGCGTTGTTGACTTCGCGTAGTTCGCACCGGCTTTCTTGCTGAGCCAGAAGCTGACCAGGAACATCAAGACGAAGTAGATCAATAGCGGTACGGCGATCCGCAACACGTCCAGGGGAATTCGGACGATCAATTCCCCCTTGAGGCTGAACATCACCAGGATCATGAACAGCAGGGCAATGAGCGTGATGGGGCTGATCTTGGGAATGAACGTCTTCTCGTACCACGGCTTGCCCTTGGCCTTGATCAGCACCAGCCGGGTGAACATCCCCGCCAGAAACGGAACGCCGAGGTAGATGAAGACGCTTTCGGCGATCTGCCGCATGCTCACTTCCACGATGCTACCGCTGAGGCCAAACAGCGGCGGCATCGGGGTTCTCCCGCAAGCCCTTGACCACGAGCACAACGACGCCCGCGGCCACAAACAGCAGCAAGGCGGCGGTCACGAGATTCTTCGGATTCATCGCCGTGGGACTCCTTTGCCTATGGGTCAACCTGCCAGCCGCACTCCAGCACGGCCGACGACCGTTTCGACCCGCTCCTCCGTGGCGGGCGATTTGCCCTTTTCCATGCCTAGATCGGAAAGGCGCAAGTGCTCGAACTGCCGAAAGCCGGCTTCTTCGAGGGTCTTCCGGGCGCAGTCCAGCGGGCAGCCGTCGATGGCCAGGATTGCTGCGGCGGCCTGAGTGCTCGCCATGATCCCGCTGACGCGGCCGCCAATTCCGGCCAGGCAGAACATCTTGCCGGCCCCCGCGGCCGTCAGCTTCCGGGCGGCCAGGTCGGAGATGTGCCCGACGTCGGCGGCCCCGGAGCAGGCGAAGATCAATGTCGGTGCCGCGCCACAACAGGCAGCCTGTTTGGATGTCTCAGCCATCAGAGTCTCTCTTATCGTAGACCAGACGCGGCTTGGCTAGTAGCGATCAGCGGGACACCGCGGTGCGGTCGAGAGCTACCTCCGCCACCCGGCGACCCAGATTCTTGGCAGTTGTGATTCCGAATTCGTCCCTACTTATATCATCTTTCCCGTCGTTGAGCAACGTGGCCCCCGTGTGCGCGGTAGGTCGGCCATCACCGACGACAATCATCTCTTGACATAGCAGCGCCGCTTGGATCGACTGGATGGTCAGCTCTTGGCCGCCGTTGCGGACGCCGCCCACCGCCACCACGCCGACAACCTTGTTGGCCAGGGCAAATTTCTTCGCCCGGAACGCAAAGCAGCGGTCGAGGAAGGCCTTGCACAACGCGCTCATGTTGCAGAAGTAGACGGGGCTGCCGACGATCATCCCGGCGACCTTCGGGTCGGCAAGTTTGGGGACGAGTTGCGGGAAGTCGTCCTCCGCGCCGGCGGCCGATGCTCCGCCGACCGCGAGGGAACCGTCGATCTTCATTCCGGCCAGTTCGATCAGCTCCGTCTCGATGTGATCGGGATCGACCGCCCTGGCGGCATCGAGACAGATCTGAAGCGCGGCGGCCGTTGTCTTCCCTTTGCGCGCGCTGCAAGCGATGCCGATGATCTTGATGCCCTTGGCCGGTTGAGCGGGTTCCGCCGCGTCGGCCGAGAAGGCCGCACCGGCAACGACTCCGGCGCTTACCGCGGGCCCCGCTGCCTGCAAGAACCTCCGACGCGTTACCGTGGATGCCATGATCGTACTCCTTAGAATGTATTAGAGGGCTGCTAGGCAAGGAGCTTCTTGATGTCCGCCGGCGACAAGACCTTGCCCACGGACTTCACTTCACCGTCGATCACCAAGGCGGGCGTCATGATGATGCCGAAGCCCATCATGACGTTGAGGTCGGTGGTTTTCTCGACGGTCGCCTCGATGCCTAAATCCTTGGCGGCGCTCTCTGCATTTTCTTTGAGTTTGGCGCATTTCGGGCAGCCCGGCCCAATCACCTGAATGAGTTTCTGCATTGCACGTCTCCTGGACTATCCCCGTCCATGGCAACATCGGTCTCGCTAGACCACAAAGGCTCCGAATATCATGCCGGCGATCGTGCTCAACACCACAACCAGCCCGACGAATACGGCGGTTTTCTTGAAGCCGATGACCTGGTAGATCACGGCGATGCTGGGCACCGACAGGGCGGGCCCGGCCAAAAGGAGTGCCAGCCCCGGCCCCTTGCCCATCCCCAGACCGAAGAGGGCCTCGAGGATCGGGATCTCGGTCAGCGTGGCGAAGTACCACATGGCCCCGATCACGGAGGCGGCGAAATTGGCCAAGACCCCGTTGCCGCCGACCCAGTCGGCCACCGCCTTCTCCGGCAACAGCTCGCTCACGAAGCCGGTAATGAAGACGCCGCCGAACAAGAGCGGGACGATCGACTTGGCAAATGCCCAGGTTTGGCCCATCCATTCGGCCAATTCCTGGCGGTCGAACCATCGCACGAGCATGAATGCCAGGGCCACGAGGCACGCGCCGGCGAAGTGCCAGCGGAGGTTGTAGATCGCGGCGGCCCACGCGTAGCCCTCGCGAACGCGCTGTTCTCTGCCGTTCTCGCCGAGGCTGCTCTTTTCAACCCACACCTTCTTGGTGACCTTATGCTCGCCCACCTGCTCCGAGTGCTGAACGCGGTACTTGTCGGTGGTTTCTTCGAGCACGGCCACGACCCGCTGCGTCCCGTCCTTGAAGTGGAACACCGTTTCGCTCGGGTCGGCCCAGTCGCTGAAGACCAGGAAGAGGATCATGCCGGCGAAATAGAGGGTGGTCTGCCACATCGTTCGCCGCGACGGAGGCGGATCGGGCAACTTCATGAAGGCCTCGTTGCGGACCTGCTCCTCCTTGCGGAAGATCACCGCCATCAAGAACCCAATGAGGTACGCGAACCCGACCGCGCCGATCACTCGGGCCAGGCCGATCTCGAAGCCCAGCACCCGGGCCGTCAGGAAGATGGCCATCACGTTGATTGCCGGGCCGGAATAGAGGAACGCGGAGGCCGGCCCCAGCCCTGCCCCGACGCGGTAGATGCCGGCGAACATCGGCAACACGCTGCACGAGCAAACCGCCAGCACGGTCCCCGACACCGACGCGACCGTGTAGGCCTCGAACTTGTTCGCCTTGGGCCCCAGGTGCCGGAGCACGGCTTCCTTCGAGAGAAACGTGGCGATGCCGCCGGCAATGAACATCGCCGGCACCACGCAGGCCAGCGTGTGATTCCTGGCGTACCACTGGAGCATCCGAAACGCCTCCAGGATCGCCTCTTGGATCGCGGGACTGGAGAGGTTGAGGAAGTAGGCGATCAGGAAGATCGCCAGGAGGCCGGCGAAAATGGTCCACTCTCGTTTCATTGCTCAGCTACTTCTCTGTGCGGATGATATGGTTATTTTGCCAAGTTAGCAAGGCCAACCCCCGAAAACAAACAGACCGCTCGGTAACTCGCTCGCAGTGGTGACCTCTTCCAGAGGCAATCAGGAAAACAGAGCCTGCCGCTCCTTGGCATCACAGGCCATCACCGACTCGACGCAGTCGAAGAAGCTGAGCACGCACTTGACCCGGAGGCGGTAGAAGACCATCGAGCCCCGCTTCTCGTCCTCGATGATCCCAGCCCCCCTCAGGAGGGCTAAATGGCGGGAAACCGTAGACATGTCCGCCCCGATCATCTCGGTCAGCTTGCAGACGCACTCCTCCCCCCGTTTGGCAAGTTTCTCCACGATGAACAGCCGAGTGGGGTGGGCCATGGCTTTCATGATCCTGGCCCGGGCTTCGCATTTCGCTTGCGTTCTTGCGTCCACGGTAGTCTCCTATCGACCGCCAACACTTGGCAGTTTAGCCAAATGTGCAATACCCGTCAAGAGCGACTCCTGCCAATCTCGTGGGAGCGTGCCCGGAAGAAAAGGGCGGTCCTCCCACGCCAAGATCAGCTCGACCAGGGGACACGGCCGATCCAGGTGAGAGCGACCGTCTGGCCCGCCGGGATTTCGCGGGCGCCCGGCGGCACTTCCACATAGCAGTTGGCCTGCGACGAGGCAAACACGTCTGCGGAGGTGACGCCGGGGAGAGGATGAACCAGCCAGGCACCACCGGCGCCGCCCGAATGCTCTGCGCGAGCAGTGATGAAGTAGGTGCGGCTGCCCTTAGGCTCGACCGGGGCCGTCAATTGGCCGGGGAACCGGTCCGAGACGGGGACCTTGCCCTCCATCTGCCGGACGGCACCCGCCACGTAGCGATGGAAGCAGAAATGGCAGGCCAGGGGGTTGCCCGGAAGCCCGAAGACGAGTTGCCCCCGTTTGCGGGCGAACAGGAGCGGCTTGCCCGGTTTCTGTCTCACGCGGTGGAAGACCACCTCGGCCCCGTACTGCGTGAGAGCTTTCGGGACCAGGTCGTAGGTGCCGACGGAAACGCCGCCGGTCAGCAAGACAATGTCCCTCTGCCGCACTTGTTCCAGGGCGGCGAGGATCGACTCCAGGCGATCTTCGGCGTGGAGGTGGGGGGGAAGATCGAGGCCCAGGTCGCAGGCCATAGCGGCCAGCATCGGCCCGTTGGAATCGCGGATCTGCCCCAGTCGGAGTTCGCCGCCGGGGCGGGCCAACTCCCCGCCGGTGGTAATAATGCCCAGCGTCGGGCGCGGCACAACCCGGACCTCCTCCAAGCCGAACGACGCCATCACCGCGATCGCCAGCGGCGTGACCGTTGTCCCGGGCCGCAGCACCGTGCGACCGGCCGGGCACTCGCTCCCTTGCGGGGCGATGTGCCGGCCCAGTGCGATTCCCGCGGGAAGGATAGCGCGGTTCCCCTCGCGCCGCACTTGCTCCTTCTCGACGACCGCCTCGGTACCGGGCGGGCACGGGGCCCCCGTCATGATCTCCACGCAGGACCCCTCCGCAACGGGGATCGAGGGCTCTTGGCCCGCGGCAACTTCGCCCGCCACGGCTACCGTCTTGCCGGCGTCGGCAGTGCGGACCGCATAGCCGTCCATCGTTGCGCGGGGAAACGGCGGGTGGTCGCGATCAGCCGCGACGAGTTCCGCCAATACCAACCCGCAGGCTTGCACCAGCGGCACGGTGCGAGGCGCCAATTGCTGGGCCTCCTGGACGACCAGGCGCAGGGCCTCGTCCGGGCCGATCGTGGCCGGGGAGCCGGCCGGCAGTCCCGAGGGAACGCCGGCGGGGGCAGTCGGCTCGTTTGCTGCACGTCTTCCCATCCCTGTGCTCCGGTCACCCAGCCCGGCCGCTTACGTGGATCGCACCGGGGTCGATAATAACACGGCCGATCCCGGCTGCCCAGCGGCGAAAGCTCGGCCATGCCCACGTGCCGAGCCGACGTCCCGCGTTCCAGGGCGGCGTCCCGACTGATACAATGCGCGCCACCGGATCGAACCGGCCCGCCGGTCTCGTGACGCAGCCGGCTTCCGGGCTGCGGGCGGACACGAGGTCCCCGGCCCCTTGACGCGCGGCTGGCCACGCAACCTAGGATTGGTTATCCGGCCCGATCCCCCGGATCGGACTCCCGTCGCGCAAGAAAGCCACCATGATCCAGAATCTTCAGCGAGACACCCTCAGTGTGGTCATTCCCGCGCTGAACGAAGAAGAGGCCATCGGCGGCACGATCGCCCGCTGCCTGGAGTCCGTCGCCCAGATCCGGGAAACAGCCGGCCTGGAGGGGGTGGAGATCATCGTGGTCAGCGACGGCTCCACCGATCGCACGGCCGAGATCGCCGGGTCGTTCCCCGGCGTGAAGCTCATCGTCTTCGAGCAGAACCGCGGGTACGGGGCGGCGATCAAGGAGGGCTTCCGGCAGGCCGGCGGGTCGCTCCTGGGTTTCCTGGACGCCGACGGCACCTGCGATCCCCGCTACTTCGGCGAGATGTGCCGGCGGCTGATCGCGGAAGACGCCGACGTGGTGCTCGGCTCGCGGCTCGGGCCGGAAACGCGGATGCCGAAGATCCGCCGGCTCGGCAACCGCTTCTTCGCGTGCCTCATGACGCTCCTGACCGGCCGGCGGACCACCGATACGGCCAGCGGAATGCGGGTCCTCCGCCGCGGCGCCCTGGACGACCTCTACCCGCTCCCCGACGGGCTGCACTTCACCCCGTCCATGAGCGCCAGGGCCCTGCTCAACGGGCTGCGGCTCCTCGAGGTCCCCATGGACTACCACGAGCGGACCGGAGAGAGCAAGCTGCGGATCTTCTCCGACGGCTGGCGGTTCCTGCGCGTGATCCTCGCCGACGTGCTCTGTTATCGGCCGGAGCGGCTCTTCATGATGGGTTTTCTATTCTGCCTGGTCGTGGGCATGTTCTTTGCCGCCTATCCCATCTGGTTCTACGCCAGGCACCGCGAGGTGGAGGACTGGATGTTCTACCGGTTTCCGGTTTGCGGGCTGCTCGGGGCGGTGGGGTACCAGTTGCTCGCGGGCGCGGCCCTGACCTACCGGATGGCCACGTTCGGGCCGCGCCGCTGCGTGGAGCACTCGTTCTGGTTCTCGGCGGCGGTTCGGTTGTTCGAAGGGTGGATCGTCGTTGCCGTCACGGCGATTCTCGCCGCAGTCTCACTGGTCCTGCTCTGGCCGGGCGTATGGGAATACGCGACCACGCTAACGGTCAGCATGCACTGGTCGCGATTCGTCACCGCGGTGTTCCTCCTGCTCCTTGCGGGCCAATCGGCGATTGGCGGGATCCTGATGCGGGTGTTAAGCTTGTGGAAAGCGCAGCTCCCCTTCCGCAACGCCGCAAGTCGATGAAACCGCCGCCCCGCATCCCGGTTTGGGGCGTTTTCGCCGCCCTGGTCGCCTACTTCGTGCTCTTCTTTGCGGCGCCCCTGCCGAGCCTGCCGCGGAAGCCGGTGGCGGCGGCCTCCGAGGAGTCATCGGCGCCGCAATCGCAATCGGGAAAGCCCGCCCTCTCCCAAGACAAGCCGGCCGGAGAGGGACGGGCCACAAGGCCGTGGCGCCGCGTCGAGCTGCTGACGCTTCTCCTGCTGCCCGAGGACCTGCTGGAGAGCTGGTTCGGCACGCCGCCCGAGCTGGCCATCCTGGATCGCCTCCCCGTGCTGGGGCTGGCCGGGGCGATTCTGGCTTGGGCCGGGTGCTTCGGGTGGCTGATGATGGTCCTTTGCCGCGCGGATCGCGGGCTGACGGAAACCGAGCGATTCGTCTTCTCGATGGGCGTTGGACTCAACGCCGTCTCCACCTACACGCTGGCCATCGGTCTGGCGGGTTGGCTGAACCATCGACTCGTGTTCATTCTGCCGGCGGCGCTCACGGTGGGAGCCGCGGCTTGGCTCGGGTGGCAGCGCAGAGGCCGCGGCGCGACCGGCCGGGAGAAGTCCGTGCCCGGTGCCCGCCAGCGCGAGGAGGGCCTCGGACCGCGCTGGCTATGGCTGGCCGCGCCGTTCGTGCTGGTCGTCGTCTTGGGCGGGATGTTGCCGCCGATCGAGTTCGACGTCCGCGAGTACCACTTGCAGGCCCCCAAGGAGTTCTTCCAGCAGGGCCGCATCGCGTTTCTCCCGCACAACGTGTACGCCAACATGGCGTTGGGAAGCGAGATGCTCAGCCTGCCGGCCATGGTGCTTGCCGGCGACTGGTGGCTGGGCGCCCTGGCCGGCAAGACGGTGATTGCCCTGTTCGCACCGCTTGGGGCCCTGGCGCTCGTGGCCGCAGGGCGGCGGTTCTTCTCGCCCGGGGCGGGCGTCGTCGCCGCGATCCTGTACGTCTCGACGCCTTGGGTCGTGCAAGTGTCGAACTTCGGGCTGGTGGAAGGGGCCTTCGGGTACTATCTGCTCTTGGCCGTTTATGCCCTTTTGATCTGGCGGCGCGAGAGCAAGGAGGGCCCGCCCCGCCCGGCCATGCCCCGCTTGCTCCTGGCCGGCTACATGGCCGGCTCGGCCGCGGCGTCAAAGTACCCGGGCGTGCTCTTCGTCGTGATTCCGCTGGCCGCGTGGCTCGTCTGGCTCCATCTTCCGCGCGAGTGGCCGAAGGCGTGGAAGCCGGCGGGTCTGTTTCTCCTGGCGGCGGCTTTGGGATGCGGGCTGTGGTTCGGCAGGAATTGGGCCCTCACCGGGAACCCAACGTATCCGCTCATGTACAAGCTGTTCGGCGGCACAACGTGGACCGACGAAAAGGACCGATTCTGGAACCAGGTCCACATGCCGCAGGCGCATACGCCGGACGGCTACTCTCCGCGGGCCCTGGCGGGGAGCGCGGTCGGGGTCCTCGGAGGCAGCGAGTGGCTGAGCCCGCTCTTGATGCCGCTGGCGGCGCTGGCGCTGGTTCGGCCGGGGAATCGCCGGTTGGCGGCGGGGCTGGCGATCTACTTCGGCTTTGTGATTGCCGCGTGGTGGCTCGTCGCGCTTCGGGCTGATCGTTACTGGGTGCCTGCCCTGCCGCTGGTGGCCCTCTTGGCCGGCGCCGGGAGCTGCTGGAGCGGGGACAGGGCTTGGCGCCGCGGGCTGATCGCCCTGCTGGTCGCCGCGTCGGTCTACAACTTCGTCGTGGCAGCGGGCGGCCCCGGCGGATATAACCGCTATTTCGCCCGCCTCCAGCGGCTTCGCACTGCCCGCGAACGGCTCGATCCGTGGCACCGGTATTTCAACGCGCACGCCGCCGGCGGTCGGGTCCTCTTGGTGGGCGAGGCCCAGGTGTTCGACTTCGAGGTGCCGATTCTCTACAACACGTGGCTGGACGACTCGATCTTTGAGCGTCTCGTGGGCGACCGCCCGCCGGAAGAGGTCCGCGCCCGGCTCCGCGGGGAGCAAGTCGGCTTCATCTACGTGCATTGGGGCGAGATCGCCCGCTACCGGGCAACCGGTTACGGGCGCTGGGATTTCGTCCGGCCGGAGGTTTTCGACCGGCTGGTCCGGGCCGGCGTTATCGAGCCCCTGCCGGCAATCGACAAGCACCCTGGGCGCGGCTACCGGGTGATCGGTGCGGCGCCCACCGCGGCCCGGCACGGATAGAAGCACCTCCCTCTTTGCGGGGCCCACGTGGAGACCCCAATGGGCTTGTCGGAGGCGGGGCGATGGCTTAAGCTATAGGTTCGGGGCGTTCAGCCGCCCCGCTGTCAGGGAGGACCGCTACCAGATCCCAGACGAGCATCCTCATGAACTCCTCGTGGAATGGGTTCGTCTCGCCCAAGGATGGGGACAAGGATTCTCCAGTCTCTTACGCCACGGCCGCTCGTTCGCCGGACGAGGCATTGCCGGAGGCGCTCGGCCGCGCCATCCGACGGACCCAGGCTTGGCTCTTGAGCCGGCAGCTCCCCGACGGACACTGGGTCGCCGAACTCGAAGGCGACACGATCCTGGAAAGCGAAACGATCCTGCTCTTGACCTTCCTCGGCCGCGAGGACTCGGAGTTGGCCCGGCGGCTGGCCCAACGCCTCGTCGAGCAGCAGCTTCCCGAGGGCGGCTGGTCGCTCTACGACGGCGGCCCGGTCGAAATCTCCGGCAGCGTCAAGGCGTACTTTGCCCTGAAGCTCACGGGCCACGACCCGGACGCGGAGTACATGGAGCGGGCCCGCCGGGCGATCCTGGACCACGGCGGGGCCGACGCGGTCAATAGCTACACCCGCTTCTTCCTGGCGATGCTCGGCCAGATCCCCTACGCCCAGTGCCCGGCGGTCCCGCCCGAAATGGTCCTTTTGCCGGCGTGGTTCCCGGTGAACCTCTACGCGGTGAGCACCTGGTCGCGGACGATCATCGTCCCGCTCTCGATCGTGTGGGCCAACCAGCCCGTGCGGCGGCTGGAGCCGCAGCGGGGAATCCGCGAGCTGTTCCTCAAGGAACCGCAGCACTGGCCGCGGCTGCGATGTCCCGGGCTGCCCGGCGGGACGGGGCTCCTGAGCTGGGACTGCTTCTTCCGCACCGTCGATGGGCTGCTCAAGGGGTGCCGGCGGTACCGTCTGGTGCCCTTCCGGCGCTGCGCCGTGCGGAGGGCCGAGGCGTGGATGCGCGAGCGATTCGACAAGAGCGACGGCCTGGGGGCGATCTTCCCGCCGATCGTCTGGAGCCTCGTCGCCCTCCGCTCCCTCGGCTACCCCGACACCAGCCCGGAAGTCGCGTACTGCCACCGGCAGCTCGACTCCCTGGTATTGCGGAACGAGCAGACCGGCTCGCTGCGGTTGCAGCCGTGCAAGTCGCCGGTGTGGGACACGGCGATCGTGCTGCGGGCGCTGGCGACGGGCGGCGTTCGGGCCGAGACCCCGGCGGTGCGGCGGGCCGTCGACTGGCTGCTGGACCGGCAGGTCACGCGGCCCGGCGACTGGTCCAAGGCCGTCCGTGCCGAGCCGGGGGGCTGGTGCTTCGAATACCACAACGACTTCTACCCGGATTGCGACGACACCGTGATGGCCCTCATGGCCCTCCGCGAGCAATTCGCGCCGGCCGAGGCGGCCGCCGGCACGGCGGGCCGGCAAATCCCCGAGCTGCGATTGGTGACCCATTGGGCGTCTCAGCCTCGCGAGGCCGCGGCGGGACACGTGGCATTTGTGGACCGCACGGCGGCGGCGATCGAGCGCGGGCTGAAGTGGATCCTGGCCATGCAGAACGACGACGGCGGCTGGGCCGCCTTCGACCGCAACAACAACCGCCGGTTCCTCTGCTACATCCCCTTCGCGGACCACAACGCGATGATCGACCCGAGCACCCCGGACCTGACCGGCCGCGTGCTGGAGGCCCTTGGCCGGCTGGGGTTCCGCCGGGGCCACCGGGCCGTAGACCGGGCCGTCGCGTTCCTCCGCCGGAGCCAGGAGCCCGACGGGAGCTGGTTCGGCCGGTGGGGCGTGAACCACGTCTACGGCACGTGGCAGGCATTGGTGGGGCTGGCCGGTGTCGGCGTAGCCAAGAACGACCCGGTGGTGACCGCCGGCGCCAAGTGGCTCCTCGCGTGCCAGCAGCCGTGCGGCGGTTGGGGCGAAACCCCGGCCAGCTATGCCGATCCGCGGCTGCGGGGCCAGGGGCCGGTCACCGTCTCGCAAACCGCCTGGGCCCTGATGGGTCTCGGGGCGGCGGGGCTGGAAAACCACCCCGCGGTGCTCCGCGGAATCCGCTTTCTCCTCCGGCAGCAGCGCGACGACGGCACGTGGGACGAACCCCAATTCACCGGCACCGGCTTCCCCCGGGTGTTCTACCTCCGCTACCACTATTACCGGCTCTACTTCCCCTTGATGGCCCTGTCCCGCTGGGCAGCGGCCGTACCGTGCCATGTCGCCTCTGCCGACACCCTAACCCCTCGCCCCTCTCCATGCGTTTCCCCCTCTCCCTGACCCGCGCCATGACCGGCTACCTGCTCAAGTGCCGGCTGGCCCGCCGCACGCGGTTCCCGCTCGTCTTGATGCTGGAGCCCTTGCACGCCTGCAACCTGGGCTGCGCCGGCTGCGGGCGGATCCGGGAATACGCCGACACGGTCCACCAGCGGCTCACCGTCGAGGAGTGCCTAGCGGCGGCCCACCAGTGCGGGGCCCCCGTGGTGAGCGTCTGCGGCGGGGAGCCGCTGATCTATCGCGGCATCGAGGAGCTGGTCGAAAAGCTCGTCGCCCGCCGCAAGCACGTTTACCTCTGTACCAACGGCCTCTTGCTGGAGGAGAAGCTCGCCGGGTTCCGGCCCTCCAGCCGGCTGCTCCTGAACGTCCATCTGGACGGGATGGAGGCGACGCACGACGGCATCGTCGGGCGACACGGGGCGTTCCAGCGGGCCATCGCGGGGATCGCGGCGGCGAAGCGGGCCGGGTTCCTCGTCTTCACCAATACGACCGTCTACCGAGAGACCGACGTGTGCGAGATCGCCGTCCTGTTCGAGTACCTCACGCAGCTCGGCGTGGACGGCTTCATGATCTCGCCCGCCTACGGCTACGAAGCCGTGCAGAAGACAATGGGGTCGGGAGTCGTTTTCCCCATGAAGGACAGCGGCAGAACATCGCTCTTGACGCAGGAAAACGACTCCCGACCCCTCTTTATGAGCCGCGAGGAGATCCACGCCAAGTTCCGCGCGGCGAGGCCCCTCCTGCGGCGGTTCAAGCTGGTGGCATCGCCGCTCTATCTGGACTTCCTTTGCGGCGAGCGGTCGCTCTCGTGTGCCGCCTGGGCCAACCCGACGCGGAACGTCCGCGGCTGGAAAGGCCCCTGCTACCTCGTGACCGACACCCATTACGCCAGCTACCGGGAACTCGTAGAATCGACGGATTGGGAGCGGCTTGGCCCCGAGGCCGACCCCCGCTGCCGGGACTGCCTGGTCCACTGCGGGTTCGAGCCCGCGGCGGTCTTCGCCGCCAAAGGCCGTCTGCGCGACATGCTGGCCATGGCCGTGTGGCAGATGACGTGATGCCAATCATCAAGTGCCAATGACCAAGTGTCAATGACCAAGCACCCATGCCCGAATAGTCCGTAGCCGCCGAGAGCGAGACAAGAAAGAGGTCATCGATTGGTCATTGGGACTTGGTCATTGATACTTGGTCATTGATACTTGGTCATTGATACTTGGTCATTGATACTTGGTCATTGGCACCGGGCGAACGAGTGCGAAGCTCAAGAGGTGGTTGTCGCCCCATGGTCTACCGCTGGTTCCTCCAACACTGGCTTCGGAGCGCGGCTCAAGAGAAGCTGCGAGAGACCGTGATCGAGGCCGCCCAGGAAAAGCTTGCGGAGGCCCGGAAAGCGACCGAAGAGCATCGTCCCTGCGACGTGGGGCTGGTTTTCGCCCTGAGTAACGAATCCGGCGGGCTGGAGGACCTGCTCGCCGGTGTCGTCACGACCCGGGGCGAGGGTTTTGTCGCGCGCCACGGTCTTTGGCGCCAGCGGCACGTCGTGCTGGTCCTCTCCGGGGCGGGCCGAGCGGCCGCCGCCCGGGCCACCGACGCCCTGATCCTCGGGCACCGGCCCGGCTGGGTCATTTCCGCCGGTTTTTGCGGGGGTCTGAGCCCGGAGGTGAAGCGGCACGACATCGTGGTTGCCAGCAGTTCGGCCGACGCGGCGGGAAACGTCGTGGAACTCGATGCCGGCAAATTGGCCCCGGTGCTCGCGGCCTGGAAATCGGGCGTCCACGTGGGCCGGCTGCTCACGGTGGACCAAATCGTGCGGCGCCCCGATCAAAAGCGTTCATTGGGGGAAAAGCACCAAGCCATCGCCGCCGATTTGGAGAGTCTTGGCGTGGCCGAGGTGTGCCGGCGCCAGGGCGTGCCGTTCTTGGCGATCCGCGTGGTGAGCGACGCGGTGGACGACGAGCTGCCGCGCGAGGTGGAACGCCTCACCCGGCAGAAGACCCGGGCGGCCCGATGGGGCGCGGCCTTCGGGGCGATCCTCAACCGCCCGGGGAGCCTCAAAGACATGTACAGGCTCAGAGAAAATGCCCTGGTCGCTTCCGACCGCCTCGCCCGATTCCTGGCCGCGACGATCGAACACCTCGCGCCGCTCCCGCCGGCAATGGTCGAATAATAAGCGTGCGTGCAAGCACATAGCGCGTTGGCCCGCTTCCAAGAACCCGCTTACAGGTCGTGCTCCTCGATTTCGGCTACCTTCATGAGGTGCCGAAGCAAGCCGATCTTGAGCGGCCTGTTTCCGTGGATGGGAACCGAGATCCGCGAGGGTTGTCCCGCTCTGGTGTAGATGTGATGACTGCCTTTGACCCTGCTGAGGGCCCAACCTTTCTTCTCAAGGACCCGGGCGAACTCGCGGCCGGAGACGGTTTTCACACGGCAATCTCCAGGACCTTGTCCTTGTCGGTGATCTTGATCTCCTTCAAGTCCACCGAGAGGCAGCCCTCGACGGCTTCGTAGAGGTTGGCCAGCAGCTCTTCGAAGGTTTCGCCCTGAGTGGCGCAGCCGGGAATGGAAGGCACCTCGGCCCAGTAGCCGCCTTCTTCGGCCTCGTGAACGATGACTTTGATTTTCACGGGTTCCCTCACTTGTCTGGTGGGGTAGCCGGCCAGCCCAACCACACCTTGAGTATAGCGCGCTCGGCCTGAGCGGGTCAACTGCGGTCCAGCGTGCGTGCGAGCACGCCTCGTACTGCTTTGCGACACTGGGGCACGCTTTGCTTTGCCCCAGCCACCCGTCGCCTGTCCCACTGCCGACAGGCAGGCGAGACGCCTGCCCTACTGCCTACTGAACCGCACTTCGCCGGCGACGATTGCCGCGCTTGAGCGGCCCTTCAGCTCCCAGCCGGCGTACGGAGTGTTGGTGCTTTTGGAACGGAACTTGACCGGATCGACCCGCCAGCGGACGTCGGGGTCGATGATCGTCACGTCGGCGTCGGCCCCGATGGCAAGGGTCCCTTTGGGGATGCCGAGAATGCGGGCCGGATTGGTGGTCATTTTCTCCAAGGCGGTCATCCAATCGAGGTGGCCCGGCTGGATCAGTCTCGTGATCACCAGCCCCAGCGTGGTCTCCAGGCCGACGATGCCGAAGGGGGCCTGGTCCAATTCCTGCATCTTTTTTTCCTTGGCGTGTGGGGCGTGATCCGAGGCGATCACGTCGAGCGTCCCGTCGGCCAGGCCGGCAATGCAGGCGTCCACGTGGTCCCGGCTCCTCAGCGGCGGGTTCATCTTGTAGTTCGAATCGAACGTGCGGAGGCACTCGTCGGTGAGCGTGAAGTGATGGGGGGTCACTTCGGCGGTCACGCGGACGTTGCGGCGCTTGGCCCGGCGGATGATCTCCACGGCGCCGGAGGTGGAGACGTGCATCACGTGCAGCCGGCCGCCGGTGGCCTCGGCCAGGGCGATGTCGCGGCTGGTCATCACGTCTTCGGCCGCCGCCGGGATGCCGGAGAGCCCCAGGATGAGCGACACCAGCCCCTCGTGCATCACGCCGTGCTGGGTAAGCTCGCGGATCTCGGCGTGGCTGAGGATCGGCTTGTCGAACATCAGGCAGTACTCGAAGGCCCGGCGCATCAGCTCGGGGTCGTAGACCGGGCTGCCGTCGTCGGTGAAGGCGACCGCCCCGGCGACGACCAACTGGCCGATCTCGGCCAGCTCCTTCCCCTCGCGATTCTTGCTCACGCAGCCGGCGACGAAGACGTTGCAGTTCCCGGCCCGGGCGGCCTGGTGGCGGATGAATTCGACCGACCCCTGGCTGTCGATGGGCGGGTCGGTGTTGGGCATACAGGCGATCGACGTAAACCCGCCGGCCAGCGCGGCGGCCGTGCCGGTCTCGACGGTCTCGTCCTCCTCGCGGCCGGGCTCGCGGAGGTGGACGTGCATGTCGATCAGG
>CAYGZA010000049.1:0-27405 GCA_964354135.1 uncultured Planctomycetaceae bacterium | reverse complement strand
ACGTCACTTTCCCTTGGGTGGAGAATACTTCGACGTGGTCGAACGGGTCGACCTTGTAGAGATTCGCCAAGGTGCCGCCCTGGCTTTTCGTTTGTTTGGGCGGTCCCCAGGACTTCCGCACGTCGTCCAGCGTGCTCATTCCGGGGGTCACGCCGTTGAAGCTGGCGGTTTCGATCTCCACGGGGCCGGTCGCCGGGGCATCGGGGATCGGGCGGAGCGTGGCGTCGCCGGACGGGTCCGAGGGATTCCCGCCCGGGGAGGCGGTAGAGCGGCCCTCGGCAGCCGCTTGCGATGCACCTCGTTGGTCCTTCGCGGCGGGCCGCGGTGTCGCGTCGCCGGAGTCGGCGGACGGCCGATCCGGCACAACGAACGGCATCATCTCGGTACCCGGAGGACTCCTGCCGGCCGGGCCGGCGCCCGAGGTGCCCGAATCGGCCTTGCCAGGGTCTCTTGGATTGCCCTTCTTGGGCGGGGCAAGGGTCGGCCAGTCCCCTTTTTCCACCACGATCACCGGCTCCGTCTTGCCCTTCTCGCCGACCAAGTCGATGCTCGTTCCCGCACCGGGTTGCGCGGCGGGCTTCGCCTCCGCGGCACGATCATCGGCCGAAACGGGAGGATGTCCGGCGAGAGCCCAGGCCATGGCCGCGAGCACGACTCCCCGCCAGCACCGAAACAGCGTGCAATCCATCGCGTGTTCCTCCTGAATGTCGCGACGCGGAGCGCTTAGTCCCCAACGGCAAGGGCTGCGGTCTTTGTTCGCCGGAGAAGTCGGGAAAAGTCAGCAGACCGCGGCACCGCAATCACGTCGCGAGTCCCAATCCGTGGGACCATCCGTTTGGGCAAAAACACCCGTCCCCAGGAAAAGAATCTGGACGGCGGCGTAGTCTACCGGGAACCGCAAAGTCGCGTCTAGGCAGGATTTTTCGTTTTCTCGGGGGCCTGCTGAGCCGGCACGGCTTGGGCGCCCGCAGCATCCCCCTCTGATAGGGAGGCAAGTATGTCCCCAAGCCGCGCGATATCCCCATCTATGAATGGAACGGCATCCCCAGGATTAGGAGGCTCGGCGACCAGTCGCCGGGCGATTGTCGCCAGCAGTTCCTCGATCCCGTCACCACGCAAGGCGCTGGTGGGCAGACCCGGCTGTGGCAAAGGACCGCCGGGTGAGAGCAAGTCGCACTTGTTGCGGACCACGAGGGCGTCGGGCCACCTCGACATCAGCGCGGCACCTTCAGCCGCATCGGGTTGAGCCGCGTCGAGAACCAGCACCACCAAGTCTGCCGCCGAGAGCCTCTGGCAGGCCAGATCCATTCCCCCCTTTTCGATGGCATCGCCGGTCACCCGGAGTCCGGCCGTATCCGAAATCTCGACAGGCCACCCCTCCAAAGCAGTGGTCGCGGTGACAACGTCCCGCGTCGTTCCGGGGGCCGGGTGGATGATGGCCCGCTGGTATCCGACCAGGGCGTTGAGCAAGCTGCTCTTGCCGACGTTAGGGGGGCCCGTCAAAACCACATGCCACGGTCGCGTGAGATGGCGGCCCAGGGGTGCCCGCGCCAGGAGCCTCTCGACCTCCCGCCGGGCCGATTCCAGATCGCCCTGGACGATCCACTGCCGGATTGCCTGGAAGGACCGGCGAAGCGCCCCGTGGTACTGATCCAGCAGGATGGAGGCGGCTCGCACCGTCCGGGCCTCCGCGAGGGCGACGAGCGCCGCGGCGGCAGCCGGGTCGTCGGAGTTTTCGCCGGCCCAGGCCGGCCATACCTTGGGCCGGCATCCCCGCTCGACAAGGAGCCGCTCGACCATCGCGACCGCGGCATGGCCGCCATGACAATGGAGTTCGAGCGACCGGTCGGATCGCCGCCGGACGACGGTTTCCTCGCCGCGGTCGCCGCCGACGCGTCCGAAGACCAGCCGATCCGTGGGGTAGGAGCTGAGCGGCTGCCCGCCCGCCGGGTGAAACACCGCCGCGACCACCGCCGTTGCCCCCCGTCCTTCGACCAGGAGCGTCGCCACGGCGCCCCGGCCGGGAGGTGTAAGCTGAACGACAAGGGGCTCCGTGCTTTCCGACATGGTTCTTGTTTCGGCATACGAGCCGCGCGAGGGAGCCTACTCCCTCCCGAAGATGAATCCGGCCAGCGCCAGCCCGAGACCGGCACCCAGGCTGACCACCGAGTTCGCCATGGGTTCCAGCAGGCCGGGGACGCCGGTCGTATGGCCCAGCACCATGATGGCCGCCGCAGGGAACAGAAAGGCCGCGATCTTCCAGCCACCGACAAGCGATGAGAGAATAAGGACCAGTCCGGCCACGCCCGGGTTGAAGCTGCTGAACGGCTCGGTCCATTCGCGGGGGACCGGCGGCCAATCGAGGGGCCGGTGCTCGCCCGAGAGTTCCACGGCCAATGGCCCGGTCTTCTCCAGGAGGCTCTCGGCCCGGCCCTCTTCGACCGCTGCGCGGACCTCGTCTCGCACCTTCTCGTAGGTTGCGGGAAACCGCTCGATCATGCCGTTCTGGTGCATCCAAAGGACGCATCCGGCGACGAGGAGACACCCCAGGAGGAATCGGGTCCGCTGCCCGAAAACCGCGTTCAGCAGGAACGAGATCGCACCGCCGATCGCCCCCAGCCAGTCCACGCCTCTCCGAAAACCTGCCTCTCGGGCGGATTCCAAAGCCGTTTGCACCGACGGGCTCTTCTCCGCCGCGGCATCGCGCGGGCTGCGCCGCGAGACCGAGCCCCGGAGCTCGGCGGCCCGACAGACCATCGCCTGGGCTGCGTTCTCCGCCCGCACTCGGGCCTCGGCGGCGCTCACGCCTTCCGCCAGAAGGCCGTTCTCTTCCACTCCTTGCAGGTGTTTTCGATCCTTCTCTTCCTGGCGTGCGCGGAGATTGTCGTCGATCCAGCGGATGACCGGGTCGCGCCAACCCCCGAACCGCTTGCGCGGGCGTCCGCCTTCGCCGAGGCCCCACGCGCGTCGGGCGGCGAGCTTCGCCTCGTAGCCGAAGAGGGCCTCGAAGAACTCCTCCCAGCCCTCGCCGGCATAACGGGCCACGAACCGCTGGATCGCGGCCTCCTCCTCGCCGCGGAGCCGCAGGCCCTTGAGCATCTCCTGCACTTTGCGGATCGGCTCCGCGCGCCACAGGCCGATGCGCCGGTCGACGAAGACGTAGAACGCCACGGCGCCCCCCGCCGTCAGGAGGAACAGCACCAGCCAGACCGCCAGGTAGCCAAACAGCCAGAGCACCAGCCACAGAAGGAGCACGGTCCCGATTCCCACGAGCCAGTCCCGCCCGCCGAATCCGAGAGCCAGGGCCCGGACCTTGGTGAACAAGTACGTCTTCTCCATGGAGCCGGAGACGACGAAATAGGCGGCCGCCCCCAGGAGCATCGCCCCCGCCACGCCGCCGACAAAGAGCGGCCGGGAAAGCACGATTCCCAATAGAAGCAGTGTCGTACACAGGGAAAAGAGGCCGAGGAGGACCTGCGACCTCAGCCGGGCCATCGGGCAGGCGTGGAAGCGGTCCGCGCACTGCTCTAACGTCTTGGCGTGCTCCTCCCAGCGGACCACCGAGCCGGCCTCGGAGATTCCCAAGAACCGCTCCAGGTCGCCGATCACTTCGCCCAGGTCCTGGTAGCGGTCGCTCGGGCTCTTGGCCACCATCCTCATGACGACGGCCGACAACTCCTTGGGCACGCGATCCACCAAGAGGTCGGGCCGGACCACCGGCTCGGTGCGGTGCTTCGTGATGATCTCCCTGGCCGTGGTGCCGCGAAAGGGAGGACGCCCGGTCAGGAGGTCGTAGAGCGTGCAGCCGAGCGAATAGATGTCTGCCCGGGCGTCGACGCGCGTGGCGTCTTCCGACTGCTCGGGGGCCATGTAGGCGGGCGTGCCCATGATCCTGCTGGAAAGCGTCGCCTCGGGAGTCGAGGGCGGCGGGCCGGCAGGGGACTCTCCTTCGGCCGGCAACGGTCCGGCGGCCGGCCCGGCTCGGGGCGGGACCTTGACGATCCCCAAGTCGGCCAGCTTGACGACGCCATGCGCATTGAGAAGCAGGTTCCCCGGTTTCACGTCGCGGTGCACCATGCCGTGATCGTGGGCGAACTTCAGGGCCCGCGCGGCCTGGAGCACGTACCCGACCGCCACTTCCGGCTCCAGGCGGCCGTGCCGCTTCACCAGTTGGGCGAGCGTCTGGCCATCGACGTACTCCATGCTGAAGTAGTGGACGCTCCGGTCGACGCCCAGGTCGTAGATCTGCACCACGTTGTGGTGGACGAGCTGGGCGGCGGCATACGCCTCGCGCGTGAACCGGGCAACGAAGACCGGGTCCTGCGACATTCTCCGGTGGATGGTCTTCAGGGCGACGTCGCGATCGAGCGACGCCTGCCGGGCCAAGTACACGGCGCCCATGGCCCCTTGTCCCAGCGGCTTGAGGATGTGGTAGCCGCCAAGCCGCTCCGGGACGCCGCCCGCAAGCAGCCCCGCCTCCTCGGCCGCGGTCATCGGGGACGGTACACCGCGGGACTCCTCCTCCGCCGCTTCCCGCGGCCCGCCCCGCACCTCCACGGCAATCGTGGGCTCCGTGCCGTCGGCGTCGCGGGGCAGAGCGTCCCGACGGGGTATCCAATCCAAGGTGACGTCGTCGGCCTTGGCATCCGTTCTTGGATCGGGCTCGGCGGGCGGGCCGGCCGGCTGCGGCCCCTCCGGTCCCAGCGGCGCGGCGGTCATTTTTGCCCCCGGGGCCGCATCCTCTTGCGACACCGTCAACAAGAACGCCCGCGCGCACTTGGGGCACTTGGGCGCGTACTGACCCGGCCCGGCGCCCCGGACCGAGATGGATTGACCGCAATACGGGCAACAAAGCGCCATGGTCCGTGCTACAGTTTCAGGTCGTCCAGGCCGTCGACCAAACGGTCCAGCTCGTCGCCCGGCGGACGATCGGGAGTCTGGGCCGGGCCGGGTTCTTGCTGCGGGCGATCGTTGTCGGCCAGTGCCCGCTTGCGCTCCGCGGCGGCAAGGTCCGAAGGGCCGGCGCCGCCGAACAGTTGCGACAGATCGAGCTTCAGCCCTTCGCGCGACGCCCGCGGATCGCCGGCGATTGCCGGGTCCTTGTGCTGGGGGAACATGATCGCCCCCTGAGGGCAAACCCGGCTGCACGCCGGGCAGCCGTTGCGGCAGGCGTCGGGCTGCTCCACGAGCGGAGCGTCCCGTTCGCCCGGCCCGTACACGCCGAACAGGCAGAAATTGAGGCACTCCAGGCAGCCGTCGCACCGCGCGAAGTCGAGCACGGGATACCAGCGCGGCCGCGTCGCTTCCTCCAAAATCCGGGCCTTGCCGTTGCCGGCGGAGGGCCAAGCCGCGCCAACTTGCACGGCCGGCACCGCGGCGCCTTGCACGATCCGCTCGATTTCCTCCAGGTACGGCTCGGGCTTCGGGTGGGTGCGAAGGTCGAAGCACCAGATGGTGCGGTCCGGCTGTGCCCGCTGGGAGCCGGGTTTCCGCGGCGGCTCCTCGGCGTCCTCTTCCGGCAGCGAGGAAGTCCGCCCCAGCCGGCCGCGGACGCGGTTCGCGTCCAGAACCCAATACGCCGCGCGGGGATAGAGCCACGCCAGCACGATCATGTCTCCGGCGACGGACCGCAGGAATTCCATGCCGGGACCGTCCGGGGCGAGATCGTAGAGGTGCGGGACGACGGTCACGTCCAGGTCCGGCCGATGTTCCAAGGCCGACACGAGCTCCCGCTCCAGGACCTCCTGTTCCGGGCGGGAACGGCGGTCCTTGGAAGCCACGACGGCGAGTCTTGCGGTCATCGCTGTCACCTCACGGAAAACCATTATCGGTTGGCCTGAGCTTTCAATAGGCGTTGGGCCAGCGGCCAACTTGCCTCCACGTGGGCCAGGTACTCCTCGGCCGAGAGCAGCGACTCGCTGCCGCCGGCAATCTCCAAGAGCCAACCGGCGTCGTACAAATCCGCGTTCACCAGCGACGGCCTCGCGACCACGGCGGCGTTCAATTGCCTGAGCTCGCCGGTCATAGGGGCATACAGGTCGCTCGTTGCCTTCGATGCCTCGATAAAGCCGATCGACCGGTCCTGCTCGACCACTTCGCCCGGCCCAATCGACCACTCCACGTGATGCACGTCCCCCAGCAGCCTCACCGCATACGCGGAGAAGCCGCACCGGCAGCCCCCTTCGGTCGCCTTGGCCCACATGTGATTGCGGGCGTAGCGGCGGTCGACCGGCAGGATCGCCGGCGACCGGCCCATCATGAAGACCAGGGGTTTGCCCATGTCAGTGCGTGTCGCTCTCGGGGCGTGTCCAAGCAGGTAACGTGGCGGTCCTGAGATTCCCAGCTCTCAGCTTTCAGCCATCAGCTTTCAGCTACCAGTGTTCAGAAAGAGGTGCATGTCACGGTCGTTCGCGGAGAATGTCCATCAGTTGGTCCGGGAAAGCGTCTTGAAAGCTGATAGCTGATGGCTGATAGCTGATGGCTCATAGCCCCTTGTCAAACATGCCCTTCGATGCCGCCTACTTCGCCCCGAAACAGTACAGGTCGCCGCTGGTGGTGCCGATCACCAGCCGCCCCGCGGCGACGGCGGGGGAGGCGATCACGTCGCCGCCGGCCTCGAAGCGCCAGGTCTCCTTGCCCGTCTTGACGTCGAGGGCGTAGAGGCGGCCGTCGGCCGAGCCGACGAAGGCCCGGCCGCCGACGATGACGGGCGAGCCGTCCACACGGCCCCGGGTGGCGAACGTCCAGAGCGGGTTGCCGGTCTTGGGGTCCAGGGCGTGAACCAGCTTGTCCTGGGCGCCGACAATCACCACTTCGGGCGTCACCGCGGCCGAGGAGCGGAACGGGGCCCCGCGCTCCGCGTTCTCGTATCTCCAGAGGACCTTCGCCTGCTCCCAGTCGATGGCGAAGAAGACCTTGCCTTCCGTTCCCACGAACGCCGTCTTGCCGAGCACCGCGGGCGTGGAGCCGGTGGGCGATTCCATCTCGACGGAGGCGATTTCCTTGCCGTCCTTGAGACCGACGATGTGGAACCGCCCGTCGCAGCCGGCCACGAAGGCCCGGTCCGCCACCACCGTGGGGAAGCAGCGGATCTGATCGCCGCTGCGGTACTTCCAGACCACCTCGCCGCCGTCCGTCTTGAGGCAGTAGAGTACGCCGTCCTGCGAGCCGACGAGCACGCGATCGCCGTGAAAATTCGCGCTGGAGTTGATTTCCGCCTCGGTGTCGAATCGCCACTTGGGTTTGCCGGTCTTGGCGTCGAGGCAGTAGAAGCGGCCGTCGGAGTCGCCGACGTACACCGATCCGCCGCCCAGCGCGGCCGTCGCCGTGAAACCCAAGTCCGTGGGAAACTCCCAGAGTTGGCGGCCGCGGGCCAGGTCAATCGCATAGAACTTGCCGTTGAGACTGCCGACGTACACCACCCCGTCGGCAATCGCCGCCGAGGACTGGAAGCCTCCCTTCTTCACCGAGAAGGTCCACAGGAGCTCCGGCTTCTCCGGCAGACGGTCGCGGGCCACGCCGGTGGCCAGACCGTCGCCACGGAACAGAGGCCATGCCTGGCCTCTCCCGGCCGCTGCCGCAGGAGCCGAGCCGGACGGCGGGACCTCCGCGGCCGTGGAATCGGCCCGATGGCAGCCGGGAAGCACCGCCGCCCCGATGGAAAGCAATGCCGCCCAGAAACGGCAGCGCCGCAACGGCCGCGGATGGTTGTGCAAGCGTGCAGTATTCATCGGACCTCGATGGCGGGCCGCAGCCGCCGGTCACGGCTTCAACTCCGGGCCTAGAGGGCCGCCGCGGCTTGTTGGCCGGCTGCAATACAGTATAAGTGGCCCTGCGTGCGGATGAAAAGCTCCCCGGACGCGATGGCCGGGGTGGCCAGGATCCCCGGTTTCAGCGCGTCTTGGGCCAGGAGCTCGAACTGGTCCGCCGCGGCAAACACGTACACGGTCCCCTGCTCCGAGGCGGCATAGATCCGGCCGTCGGCAGCCACCAGACTGGCGGTAAAATCCCCCCGCAGCCGCTTCGTCCAGACGACTTCGCCGTCGCCGGCGCGATAGCACGTGAGTTGCCCGAAATCGGTGACCACGTACAGCCGGTCGCGATACACCAGTCCCGTGGGGATATAAGGCCCGCCGCGGTCCAGCTTCCAGGCAACGTGGGTGTCGGTCACGTCGCCGCTCCCGCCGGGCCGGATGGCGACGATCGGGCCGTTTCGGCCGCTGGTGCTGTAGATGAGACCGTTGCCCACGATCGCCGTCGGGGTGACCAGCTCCGTGGTGCCCCGCACCCGCCATAGCTCGCGGCCGTCGGCCGGGTCGTAGGCCAAGACGAGTCTGCCCTCGGGGTCACCGCTGCTGGTGCCGTTGACCACCAGCTCCGTCCGTTTTCGGCCGGACCGGCTCACTTCGACCGGCACCGGGGTCGTCCAGCAGCCGTAGCTGGGCCGCTCCGTGCGCCACGCCCGCTTGCCGGTCCGCTTCTCGAACGCCGCGATATACGCAACCTTCCTCGCGTCGCACAACTGGATGACCAGGTCGCCAAAGAGCACCGGGCTGGCCGCGGTTCCCCATTGATGATCGAGGTTGCCCAGGTCGGCGCGCCACAGCGGCTTGCCGGAGAAATCGTAACACAATAGCCCGGCACTCCCGAAGAAAGCGACGATCCGTTGGCCGTCGGTGGCCGGCGTCGCGGAGGCATAGCCGTTCTTGGCGTGCGTGCGGCCCTGGGCCGGGCCGGCGTCCGCCTGCCAGAGCAACCGGCCGTCGCGGCGATCGAAACAGAGGACCGCAAGCGCCGGCGGATCGGCGTCCGGAAGCGCGGTCGTCAGGAGGATGAAATCGTCCCAGACGATCGGCGAGGAATTGCCCTCGCCCGGCACGGCGGCCCTCCAGCGCACCCCCGCCGTCGGCCCGAACACAACGGCAGGGCTGCCGTGGGCGGCGATGCCCGATGCGCCGGGGCCCCGCCACTGCGGCCAACCGATGGGGTCCTTTGGCGCCGGCGGATAGAGGCCCGCCGGGATCGGGAGTTCCTCCGCAGGCCGGCACCCGGCCCACAGGATCAACACGGCCGCTGCCAACCACCGCCCGCCACCTCCTTGCGATCGTGGAGCAGCCATAGCGCCGGGTCAGGGCGTGTTGGGGGTGCTGGCCGGGCTCGCGGCGCTGCTCAACTGGGATAGCACCTGCAACAGACCGTTCAAATGGGCCAGCCGCGGCCCGAAGCGGTCGATGAACTCGTTGAGCATGAACTCGCCGTCCCGCAGCGTCTCGTAGTTGTCGTTGATCTCCTGGGTAAGGCTCACCAGGTACTCGGTCTGAACCTTTCCCAGGGCCTCGGCGGCGATGCGGCAGTCGCGGGCCAACAGCGGATTGGCCTGTTTCCATTGCCCCAGCTCGTTGGCCCGCTGCCGCTGGTTGGTGTTCATCTGGTTGACCATCTCCTCTAAGAGCTCGTTCTGCCGGTCCTGGGCAGCGAGGATCTCGCGGAGGAGGAGAATCATCTCATTACCGACCGCCCCACCACCGGGTGGGCTGGTGGGACACGGGACGTGCGTTACGTCAATCTGGCTGTAAAACGCGGGGCGACCACGCCGGTCTTCACTCATAAGCAGGTTCCTCTTCAGGTTCTAGTATAAGCACGGGACGGCGGGGAAGTCGAGCACCTGATCGAGGATTCGCCTCCGCGGGCGCTAAAGTCCGTTCCGCTATAGACCCGATCCACTGGAGGCCGCCGCGAGCCGGGCCGCAAGATCCTGGGATGTTCAAGCAAATTGAGGCGTTTGGACAGAGTAGAGAGACTGCATGCGGACCGTTGAGCCTAAGTCCAATCTCGCCTTAGGGTTCTTGACCGTGCTGGAGTACCCCGCGCATGGTTTGATCGGGGGATATCTCGTCCTGAATCAGAGCGGCCGGCCCCTGGAGTTCCATTGCACCGCACCCATCAAGCCGAACCGGGCCCAGCAAATTCTCTATGGCCCGACGCTGGAGCCGTACCTTTTTGGGGAACAGATCGGCCGGGCCCTGCTTGCCAAGGCGGCGATCGAGCCGGTCGTGATCTGCACCGATTGCGAGCCGGCCCTCGCGGTACGCCGCTTCATCGAGGTTCCCGTGGCCCTGGTGCTTCCCGTCGAGGAGCGACCGCCGGACGGGACGGATGGCACATTGAGCGGGAATGCGTCTACCCCAGGAAACGGCCCTTGGCGGCGGCTCGACGCGGCTCACACGGGGCCACTCCATCACCCGACGTTTCACCTCGGACGTAACCTCCTGGCAGTCTCCGCACTTGCCGCCGGTGACCGCGAGCTGATCGCAAACCGACTGAAGGAGTTGACCGAGGGACTCGACTTGGCCGAGCCCTTTGGCCGGATCCGGGAGGCGATCGAGGAAGCCCGGCGTGGAGGGGCATGAGAATGCTCTATGGAGAGAGTAACGCCGGCACGTGGGACAGCACGTTGGGCTGGCATCCGCTCCCTTCACCGAACGTTTTCGACGTGGACCTGGGGCTCCGCGCCGCCCTGGTCGCCACCGGCTGGCACCGGGCGATCACCCGGCACGTCGAGGTCCCGGTGCGGGAGTTTGCCTTCGGGGGCCGACTGCCGCGGGTCATTTCGGTGCCGGTCAAGGACGTGCCGGTACGGACGCGGAGCTACACTTTCGCGGAACCGAGTCGGTCCGCTGAGAGACCCTGGGGCGCCGCTCCGCCTTCGTTCCCGGCCTCGACGGGTGGTTCACCCCACAGCACCACGCGGATCAAGCCGCCGGACGACGTGATCAAGCTGGAGGACCGGCTGCGGTGGCTGCTCCAGCCGCCGTTGGAATCCCTGCTCTCGGCCAGATCGTTGGCGTTTCCGTGCCGCCCGTTTCCATTTCAGTTGGAGGGAGTCGCCTTCCTGTATCCTCGGGCAGCGGCGATCCTGGCCGACGAGATGGGCCTCGGCAAGACCATGCAGGCGATCACGGCCGTGCGGCTCCTGCTGCACTCCGGGGAGCTGCAAAGCGTGCTCCTGGTCTGCCCGAAACCGCTGGTCTTGAATTGGCACCGCGAGCTGGCCCGGTGGGCGCCAGAGGTTCCCGTGATGGTGATCGAAGGGGACCAGGCCCGGCGCCGCTGGCAGTGGTGCCTGCCCGGGATGCCGGTGAAGATCGCCAACTACGAGCTGGTGCTTCGCGACCGGGAGATCTGGGAGGGCGGCGGCCCGGACGGCACGCCCAACCTGCGGTTCGACCTCGTGATTCTCGACGAATCGCAGCGGATCAAGAACCGGTCCGCCGGCACCAGCCAGGCGGTGCGGGCCATCCCGCGGGGCCGGAGCTGGGCCCTGACCGGGACGCCGGTGGAGAACGGTCCCGAAGACCTGGTGGGGATCTTTGAGTTCCTTGCCCCCGGGTTTCTTTCGCCGGACATGAAACCGCGCCGCATGGGCCGGACGATCCGCGACCACGTCCTGCGGCGGACCAAGGACCAGGTGCTCGCCGACCTGCCGCCGAAACTGGTCTGCGACGCCGAGCTGGACCTGACTCCCGAGCAGCGGGAAACCTATCAATTGGCCAAGGATGAAGGGGTGCTGCGGCTGACGGACATGGGCCAGGCCGTGACGATCCGGCACGTCTTCGAGCTGGTGCTGCGGCTGAAGCAGATCTGCAATTTCGATCCCGCCAGCGGGGCCAGCGCGAAGCTGGAGCGCCTGGAGGCCGACCTCGACGAGGTGGCCGCAAGCGGCCGCAAGGCGATCGTCTTCAGCCAGTGGGTCGAGACGCTCCGGCGGCTGGCCAGGCTGTTGCGGCGCTTCGGGCCGCTGGAGTATCACGGGCGCATCTCCGCGGCCGGCCGGGAAAGAGTGCTCCACCGCTTCCGCGAAGACCCCGCGAGCCGCCTCCTCTTGATCAGCTACGGGGCGGGGGGCGTGGGGCTCAATCTCCAGTGCGCCAACTACGTCTTCCTCTTCGACCGCTGGTGGAACCCGGCCGTCGAGGACCAGGCGATCCACCGCGCTCACCGCATCGGGATCTCCGCGCCGGTCACGGTGGTCCGCTTCCTCATGCTCGACACGATCGAGGAACGGATCGACCGCATCCTCCAGCAGAAACGCGACCTGTTCGACACGATCTTCTCGGCAGCCGAGCCGCCGCGGAGACTCGGCCTGACCCAAGCGGAGCTGTTCGGACTGTTCGACTTGCGGTGTCCCGGCGGGCCGATGGAGCGGGCGGCGTAGGCGGAGCTTGTCCGGCTTTCCTTACGGTACGCCGGCCGGGCAAGCGAAGCTCTCGGGGACGGGCTCGATCCGCTCGCCGTCGTGGCGGAAGATGCAGTTGCGGCCGGCGGCCTTGGCGCGGTGGAGGGCGTCCTGGGCGCGGGCCATGATCGACTCGGGCGTATCGCCGTCGATCGCCGTGGTGACGCCCCCGCTGACCGTCAGCTCCAACTCCTGCTGCAGCCTCGTGCGGAGGCGCTCCCCGAAGACACAGGCCCCGTGCAGGTCGGTGCGGGGCAGCAGCACGGCGAACTCTTCCCCGCCGTAGCGGGCTACAACGTCGGTCTCGCGGATCGACTCGTCGAGGAGCCTGGCCACTTGCCGGAGAATCCGGTCTCCCTGGAACTGGCCGCGCTGGTCGTTGACGTGCTTGAAGTAGTCCAGGTCCAGGACCACGACGGAGAAGCCGACTTCGTAGCGGGCCATGAGCGCCAGTTGGGCGGCCAGCGACTCTTCCAGGCCGCGGCGGTTGCTGACGCCGGTGAGCGGGTCGGTCCGGGACTCGGCGGAGGTCGTCAACTGGTGGGTCTGCTGGCGGATCTCATCGTAGGCGGTGGCGAGCTGGCCGGCCAGCCGCAAGGTGGGAGTAAGGACCTCCGCGGCTTCGCGGCACAGGTCTTTCCAGGCGGCCTCTTGCTGCTCCGCGCTGAGCCGGTCGACGCGCTCCTTGAACTTCGTCAGGCTGTGGTGGTGCCGGGAGAGGTTGCGGCGAATCACCCAGGCGATCTTCTCCAGCTCCTGGGCGACGGTGTGAGCGCGGCGAAGCTCGCCCCGCGAGCGAATCGCCAGCTCATCGGCCGGGGTTCGGCGGCGGCGCCCGACGAGGTAGCCCAGCGTCGCCACGACCGCCAGGGCCAGGGTCGCCGGGATGGGAACTAGCCACAGATCCATCGCGCCGAGCAACATGGCCGTGCTTCCCGTTCAGTAAGAGGATCTGGAGCCGAATCCCCGCAGGAAGAACCAACCGATCACCACGAGCCCCGCAAGCACCAGCACCCACTCCTGTGTCCCCATGCGATCGAAGATCCGCATGACCTCATGATAGTAACGGTTCATAAGCCGCCTCCCGAAAAGACCCGTCGCCGCCGAGACGACCGCCACGGCTGGAAGCCGCCGGGGCCGCCGCCGAGCTGCGCGGGACACGGTGCCCTTGGATAACTTGCGCCCGGATCTTGCCCGCCCTGAGGCCCGTTCCAGGTCGATTCAAGTGTAGGTCACGGATCGGCCGGCATCGCCCGAGTGTTTGACGACGTGGCGAGGAAGCGATCTTGACGGACGTAGCGATCGCGCCGGATGGTGGCAGCACCGCGGCTGGGCGAGTTCCTACGGATCGGCGGGTCCTGACGGCCGCCGCGCCGGCCGAGACCACCGTTCCTTGAGCACCGAAAAACGATCGCGGATTCAGGACTTCGGAAGTCGGCGCCCCTCGGGGCGCGATCATACTTCCGGGGCGATGACCAGTTCGCGGGTCCGTAGGATCCACCCAGCAATCACGAGCAGCCCCACGGTGGCGGCCAAGAGAAAAAGGATGTGCTGCCAGGGGTTGCCGGTGCCCACCCATTGTCGAATCCGCTCGGGGCCGGCCTCCATGTTCATCCATTTCACCAGGATGCTTCGGAGCCGGTACTGCACGGTGAAATGGCTGACGATAGCCGGAATCGAGCCGACGAGGAACTCGATGAAGAAGGTGTACATCACCGCGACGATCATCCCGCGGCGGGGGAACACGGTGCCGAGCAACACGAACAAGGCCCCATACGCCAGGCAGCCAAGGAAGACCAGCGCCGAGAGCACGAGCACCCCCTGCGCGACCTCGTTGGCGGAGAGCGTGGTTGGCGCCGCGGCCGCGGCTTGGGGGTTCATGGGGAGCCCGGCGCGCGCGATGTCCGTTCTGGGGAGGACCACGCACAGCGAAAGCCCCAACGCGCCCCAGCCCGCCGCCACCGCCCAGACCACGGCCGCCAGGTACTTTCCGAGCAAGATCGAGACCTTTCCGGCAGGCCGAACGGCAAGGAATTGCCAGGTCTTGCCCTCGATCTCCGCCTGGATGACGGGGGTAGCCCACAAGAGGAGCGCCAAGAGGCAGGCCACCTCCGGGATCAGGAAGAAGGCGGCCGCGGCCCAGAACTCCTTGTAGTGGATCGGCCCCCCCGTGCGGGAGATGAGTGCCATCAGCGCGGCCGGAAAAACCATGAGCCCGGCCAGGACGATCAACCGCGGCACCGTGATCGCCCGCCGCGACTCGAACTCCAGGACCGCAAGCACCGCGCGCAATCGGCTCATGACCTTCCTCGGTGGATCTTCAGGAGGGACGCAAACAGGGCCTGAAGCGATTCGTCGCCCGAGCGAAGCTCGTGGATGCGGATCCCGGTGGCCTCAATCCATTGCGGCAGGCGGGCGTAAACTTCGGCCGGGCGGTGGGTGCCCAAGATCAGCCCGCCCCCATCGCCCGCAAAGCGAACGAAGTCCACGACGCCCTGCTCGATGAGCCGCTCGGCCAACTGCGGGGCCCGATCGCAGCGGATCACGATCTCGTGCGGCACGTCGGCCAACAGAGCGTGGACCTCCTCAGCCGATCCGGCGGCCAACAGGCGCCCGCCGCAGATCAGCATGAACGAGTGCGTGATCGCCTCGACCTCGTGCAGGACGTGGCTGGCCAGCAAGAGACCCCGCCCGGAACGGATCCACTGCCTGAGCACCTCGGTCATCTCGTGCCGGCCGATCGGGTCCAGACCGTTGAAGGGCTCGTCGAGAATCAATAGCTCCGGCCCATGGGCCAGGGCTTGGGCGAGCTTGGTCCTTTGGCGCATGCCGCGGGAGTAGCCGCCCATGCGGCGGTGCATGGCGTCGGTCAAGCCGGCCAGCGCGAGGGCCTTCTCGGCGCGGGAGGCCGCCTCGCGACGGCCGAAGCCGTGCAGGCGCATCAGGTACGCAACCCAGTCCAGCGCGCTGACGTTGGCGTAAAGCGCGTCGCGCTCCGGGCATACGCCGATCCGGCCCAAGACCTCGGCGTTGTTGACCGGCCGGTGCCCCAGCACTTGGACGGAGCCCATGGTGGGCCGCAGTTGGCCGGTAATCAGGTTCAACAGCGTGGTCTTGCCGGAGCCGTTGGGCCCCAACAGCCCATAGGCGCCGGTGGGGAGCGACATGGTGACGTCGTTGACGCCGATCACTGGACCGTAGAGTTTCGTGACGCGGTCGAGGTGGATCATGGGCAGTCGGCAGTAGGCAGAGAAGAATGACCAAGCACCAATGACCAATGACCAAGAGGCTCTAGTCATCTCCTTCCTTGGTCATTGGGACTTGGGACTTGGTCCTTCATCGTTCATCTTTCATCCCTCACGCTTCATCCTCCGTCAGATCCGCATTGGTGAAGAAACGCGGCGGAACAGCACGACCAGGGAGACGACCGTGATCGCCGCAAGCTCGATCGTCGCCCAAGAGATGGTCTCATGGCTCTGCCGCACGCCGAAGATCCAGCCCTGCACTTTGCCCAACGTGTGAAACAAGGATACCAGGCTCCAGCGGTCCGCCACGGCCGGATCGGGGACAAACCCCAAGAGAACGACGTAAGTGACCCATCCCACGGCCCAAATCGCAAACCAGACGAAGTAGACGTAGCGGCTGTCGGACGTCATGGCGGAGAGGGCCAAGGCAAGCGCGCTCGTGGGGATCATCAAGACGGCCGACGCCGCCAGGATCCGCAGCGGCAGGTCGGCGGTGTCCTTGACCACGCTGAATCCCGGTGAGAGGAACACCCCAACCACGTAAAGCGCCACCATCGGCACGACGGTGATCAACAGGAGGTATCCCCAGAGCGTCGCCATCTTGCCTAGGATGTACTCGACCCGCGTCAGCGGGCGGGAGAAGTAGAGCAAGAAGGCCTTGGTCCGCACGTCCTGCGAGATCAGCGGCGGGGCCACGAGCCCCACCAGCAACACCGTGATCACTAATTGGGAATAGTGAAAGAAGAACCACAGGAAGACGGACCACCAGGCATGGCGGTCCAGCTCCAGCAATTCCGGGGTCAGTCCCCCTGGGACCAGCGAGGCAAACTCGCCGAGCGGCCCCCGAATGTCTCGCGCGTCGGATCCAGGTCTCAGAAGTCTACCCCTATCGCGTGCAGACTCGTGGATTGCCCCCGAAGGGATTCGCGAGGCGGCGCGCCCTATCGGGCCCGTCCCCGTCTTCACCTGCTCGAAGACGAAGAACATGGCACCCAAATAGAGGGCAGGGAGCCACGCGAAGAACAAGAGCCGTCGCAGGAGCCGGCTCTGCCACGCCAGCCGGATGCCGGTCTCGGCGATCGCCCAGAAGCGGAACGCCTCGGGGACCGTTTGTCCCTGCCAGGAGCGATAGCCGAGGTCATAGATCGGCATGGGCGTCCTCCCGCACGGCGTCCATAAAGATCTGCTCCAGGGAATTGCGGGCCGGCACCAGGGCGCGGATGCCGACCCCGACCTCGCGGGCCCAATCCCAGATTTGCCCGGCCACCGCCGGGTCCTCGGCCGTCAGCGAAAGCGTGCCGCCGGGTTCCACATCCACCTGGACCCCGGCGCGGCGGATCCGCTCGGCCAAGGGGTCGGCCTGGCCGAACACCCGCACCTGGTACACCGGCGATGCCGGCCGGCAAAGCGTCTCCAGCCGGTCCACCACCCGGACGCGGCCCTTGGCGAGGATCACCACGGTGTCGCAGATCGACTGGACGTCGGGGAGGATGTGGGTGCAAAGGACGACCGTCTTGCCCATCCGCCGGTTCAGCACCCGCACGCGGCTGAGCATGGCTTCGCGCTCCTCGGGGTCCAGCCCGGCGGTGGGCTCGTCGAGGATCAACAGCGGCGGGTCGTGGACGATCGACTGGGCGAACTTCAGCTTCTGTCTCATGCCGGTGGAGTACGTCTGAACCTGCCGGTAGCGCTCCTGCTCGATGCCGCAGAAGTCGAGGATCTCATGGGCCCGGCGCAGCGCCTCGATCGACGGAAAACCGGACAAGCGGGCGGCGAAGCGGACCATCTCCACGCCGCTTAAGCCGGCAATGTAGCAGTCGTCCTCGGGCATGTATCCCACGCGGGCGCGGATGGCCCGGACGTCGCGCCCCAAGCGATATCCGAGGATCTCGCCCGACCCGCTGGTCAGCCGCACCAGGCCCAAGAGGACCTTGATGAGCGTGGACTTTCCCGCCCCGTTGGGTCCCAGGAGCCCGACGACACCGTCCCCCAGCGAGAGCGAAACCCGGTCCAAGGCGCGGAGCTTCCCGTAGTCCTTGGTGATCTCGTTGAGTTCGATGAGGACGTCCATAGGGGGAATTCGCCGGCGCGGGTCGGAGATTGGAGCAGCCGTAACTGATGGCCGGTTAAAATGTTGCGCCGGGCTTCTGGGGCCGGATTCACCTGGAACCCCACGCCCGGGTACACGCCACAGCGTGTTGTACTTTACGGACGCCGGGCGTGCAAGGTGCTACGCCGGAAGGCGCGCCTAGGCGCAGCAACCCTTCGTGGACATACTGCGTCTCCTCCTGCCTCGCGTTGCTCGACCGGCGGCGGGTTTTCGAGTAAACTGGGCTGTAGCGGGCCTGTCGGGAAAGCCGGTCGGGAGATAGTCTGCGGGTCGGTCATGCAAGCGCTCAGAGCCTTCAACCTAGGAGTCGGCTACCTGGACTCAAGCGAGCTGGACATGGCGCTGGTGGCCTTCAGCGAGGCGATCCGGCTGGAGCCCCAAATGGCCGAGGCCTACAACGGCCGGAGCGTCGTCTATGCCCTCAAGAACGAGCCCGAGAAGGCCCTCGCCGACTGCTGCGAGGCGATCCGCCTCAATCCCCACGACCCGGAGTTCTACAGGACGCGGGGATACGTCTACGAGTGTACGGGCGACGAGGAGAAGGCGCAGGCCGATCTGCAATACGCCGAATCGCTGGAGTGCCGGGTGGAGTAGGCGGGCGGCCGCGAGGGCGCCGTCATCGGGCAATCCTGTCTGAGCGACGTTGCGTGATGCCGGGAGGGCGAGGCCCCATTCAGGCGTTCGACTCGGTCAGTTGCGCGCCCGGTAGCTGACTCAGCCTGGTCAGGAAACGGCATCCGACGAGGTAGCGGGTGCTTCCGTCGTACTCGAGTTGGGCGACGCGCATCACCCGGGCCGTGAAGTAGGATAAGGCCGGCGGGCGCCCGAGGGCCGCGACCAGGGTCTCGAAATCGGGGAGGAAGTCGAGAAGGAAGGCGAACCCGCTGGCGGAGATGTCCTTGCACTGTACGGCGAAGAAGTGATTCCGCGAGGGAAGCCGGCCGTCGACCACGGGGGCCACGATTTGGCGATAGGGGTATTCCCTGCGCGGGCTGCCCCGCTTTTCCTTCCCGGGTTTCCCGGGGCGACGCTCGGCCGGGTGGTGCTTGCCCTCCACGTCCCGGACCCCGGCGGCGGGCAGCGGGATTTCCGGCGGTATCAGCGCCTTGTACTTGATCACCACCTCCGGCCCCAACTGCTCGGTCAGTTGCTTCAGGGCCCGGGTGGCGCGGTCCGCCAGGGACTTGGCCTTTGCCAACTGCTGCTTCGTTTCCAGATGTTCGGTTTGGTCGACGCCGGTCAAGACGATCGACTGGACCTGGCCCGTACACATGACCTTCAGCGACCAGGAAACCCGCCGGTAGGAGCCGTCCTTCGCCCGCAAGTACCCTTCAAACTGGTTGGGAATCTTGCTGGACTTGGACTTACGGAAGACCCCCTGGACCAGATCGCTCTCCTCGCCGTCGACGAAGACGTTCCAGAACGGCCTGGCGCGGACCTCGCTGAGCGAGTACTTCGTGTTTGCCTCGCACGCCCGGTTCATGTCGACCACGCGGCCGTCCATGTCCAAGGTCAGGACCATCGCGTCGACCATTTCCAGCACCGTGCTCTTGACGGTCCGCTCCACGTGCAATTCCTCTTCCAGCCGGACCCTCGCGATCGAGGAGCTGAGCAGATGGGCCACCGTCTCGGCAAAGCAGACGTCTTCCAGGCTGAACTGGCGGGCCTGCGTCGTGTATGCCCCCAGAGTGCCGAACGGCTTCCCGTTGAGGTGGAGCGGCACGCACACGGCGCTCCGCACCCCGAGGCGGCGGAGGAAGAGGTCCGAGAAGCGGTTCTCTGCGGGCAGGTCGACCGAGACCGTCGGGGTGGCGGTTCGCAGGGTATAGGCGGACATCGAATCCGAGGCGTTCAGCGGACACCGATGGACCTTCGGCTCCTCGAGATCGCTCCCGTCACGGCCGCGCCTGACGGACAGTGCGAGGTCTCGACCGTCCGTAACCTCGCTCACGCCGTTGAGATCCGCGTCGAGGACCCCCGCGACCAGGGCCACGGCATCCTGCATCAGGACGGCCAGGGACGGGTGCGCATTGGCGCGGCGTCCGAAGGCCAGCAGGGCTTCCTGTTGTCGCGACTGGAGTTCCACGTCTTCGGGCCCTCACGAACCGCCCTGCGGGCCGATCGACGAGGCGTCCGCCCGCCGCCGGGCGCGCGTGCGGCGGGTGCGGCGCTTGCGGCGCTCCCCCGACGCGCGGCGCTCCTCAAGCGCCGCTTGCTCGATCGTCTCCGCCGATTCCAGCGACCCCAGAGGGCCGAGATCGGCCTGCCGCCGCTGGCCGCTACTGCGACGCTGCTGCCGGCGGCGGTCGCGTTTCCGACGCTTCTCAATCAGGTGCTGCAATTCCGGGGGAACGGGCAGTTCGTCGCTCATGCTGGATGCCTCTCGTCTTGCTCGCTTAGCGTTCCTCGCCGCGGGGCGGCGGAAGGGGCGCCATCTCGCCCGGCTCCGCCTCGACCTCCCTGTCGGGGTATCGCGCCGGGCCGTTTCGCCGGACTGGAAGCTCGTCGTCGGTAGCCCGCAGGTGCGGCGGACACAGTTGCCGCTCCCCGGCATAGTAGGGCTCGGCATAAGCCGGCCCCGCGGGCTCAAAGCCGCAGCGGTCGCGGATACGCTTCTGCACGGCCGGCAGGTCGCGGAGGTGGCCGGGATTCTCGATCGCATCCGGCAGCTTCGGCTCCCAAGGCCGCTCCGCGCGATCCAACGGACCCTCGAACAGGGGCGTCTGCGTGTGCAGAACCTCGATCGAGTGCCGGTCGTCGCAGGCCAAAGGCGCCGGCACGATCCGCGGCACGAGCGTGATGATGATCTCCTGGCGCTCCTTCTTGATCTCGTGCCGTTGGAAGAGCTTGCCGATCAGCCAGATGTCGCCGAGAATCGGGATCTTCTGCTGGCTGTCCGTGTCCTTGTCCTGGATCAAACCGCCGATGACCATGCCGCGGCCGTCCGGGAGCATCACGTTGGTTTCCACTTGGGTCGTGTCCGATTCGGGAAGCCCGGTGAGCGGACTGACGCGCCCTTTGGAGACCTCGGGCTTCACCTGCATGAGCACCTCGCCGTTGCGGCACACCCGGGGGGTCACCTTGAGCACCACGCCCACTTCGAGGAAATTGACGTTCTCCAGGGTGCTCGTTTCGGTGGTCGTGGTGACGCGGAAGCCGAGCTGCTGGCCGACCTGGATCTTCGCCTCCTGGCCGTTGAGGACGAGCACTTTGGGCGAGGCGAGCGTCTTGGCGTCGCTCTGGGTGGCGAGGGCCTCGACGAGCAAGTCCAGGTCGCCTCGATCGACGCTGAAGAAGAAGGCCTGGGCCGCCAGCGGGTTGGCGAAGCCGTGCAACTGGAACCCGCCCGCCTTGCCCAACTGCTCGATGAGGACCTTGAAGTTGACCCCGCAGTTCTTGTCGCGCTGCAAGGTGACGGCCAGCACGTGGGCCTCGATGAGCACCTGGCGCGGCGGCTGGTCCACCTTCTCGACGTACTGCTCGATGATTCGCAGGTATCCCGGCAGGTCCTCGACGACGACGACCTCCTCGGTCTTGCGGTTATCGGTCGGTTTGCTCACGCTGGTGAACGATTTGCCCACCGGCGAGAGCATCCCCTTGACGGCCGTTTCCACGTCGGTCGCCGAGGCGAAGTCGAGCCGGAAGACCCGGATCTGCCGCCCCTGGACTTCCGCGGACAGTTTCCCCGCCGTGGTGACGCTGGTCACGTGGATGATCCCGTTGGAGCGGACCCAGGCAGAGCCGGCGATGGAGACGATCGCGGTCAAGGCATCCTCGAAGGAGACCTTGTCGAGGGTCACCGAGACCGGCGTGGTCACGCTGTCCGCGCAGACGATGCTCACGCCCTGGTGCTGGGCGAGGTGCATGAGCACCTGGTTCAAGGGGGCGTTGCGGACCACCATGGAAATCCGGCCGTTCGACCGCGTGATCGACACGCGATCCGGACTCCCCGTGCCGGCCATTGGGATCTTTACGGGGGCGTTCTTGGGAAACGGGCTTTCGGACTTCAGGCGGTTCATCAGCGTCCCCACCGGGCTGCGGCTCGGGGACTGGGCACCGCCGGGGCCTGGCGCAACGGCCTGTGCCGGCTGACCGGTCTGGCCGATGGCCGGAGGGCGTTGCGCGGTCTGGCCCTGGCCGGCGCCCGAGGACACCTGTTGCCCCAGGCCCGCCTGGGCGGCCGCCGCTAAGAACACCAGAGTCATCCCGAAAACCCTCGGGGAGAACCGATGGGGCGCCTTCCTGGCATTCATCGCTTTTGGTCCTCTTTTCCTTCTGAGGAATCCGCCGGCGCCACCAGGACGCCGTCGCTTTCGATCGCTAGGACGCGGTAGCCGTGGAGCATGTCGCCGACCCGCACGGCCTTGTTGTCGATAATCGCTACTGCCCCGCGATCGTCGCGGAGCACGGTGGTGATTCCCTTGGTCCGCAGCGCGGCCAGGGCCTGCTCGCCCGCGGTGTTCTGCCGCGGGGCAGCCCGCTTGCCGCTCCGCGATCCCTCCCCCTCCTGTAGTGCCAGTTGGCGGCTGAAAGGCTCCGGCATGGCGAAAGGATCGTGCTGCGCCGCCGACTGTCCGCTCAATTCGGGCCAAGGGGTGACTTTCGCGGGCTCGCTTGCGGCCGCCGGCTCCTTCACCGCCGCTGCGGAAGACGCCTGCGCGGACGAGCCGCCCGGGACTCCGGACGCGGCCTTCGCGGCGGCAGCCGGGGTCCGCCCGCCGGACTTGGGGGCCTCCGAGTCGTGGGAAGCCCCGCCAAACTGCACGATCAACACGACGGCCAGGATCACGCCCAACACGGCGATCAGCACGAGCTGCCGCAGCGTGGCCACCGGTTTTCGCCGGGCGGACGGCTCAGGCATGCTTCTCTCCTCCCTGTCGGGCGTCCGGCGTTGACGTGCCGGTTTGTTGTGGCGGCGGGGCCTTTCTGAGGCGGAAGTAGACGATCAGCGAGAGCGTCGTCGGGTGGCTTTCAGGCCCCGCGGCCGTGATCTCCAGCTTCTCCACCCGGGTCAGCCGCGGCAGCGCCGCCAGCCGGTCGAGGAACTCGCACAGACTGCGATACGTCCCCTGGCACGACAACTGGATTTCCATCTGCGAGTGGGTCGGGCGAGTGGCGACAACGCCCGGCCGGTAGTCGCGGATCTGCAGGCCCGCCTTGGCGGCCGCTTGGGCCACCTGGGAAAGGAACTCGGCCTCCAGCGGCTCCTCGGGGACCTTTTGCTCCAGGGCGGCGGTCCGTTCCTTCACGGCCGCCAATGCCTGGCCCAGACGCCGGTGCTCGGCGCGGATCTTCTCCGCGCTTGCCAGGACCCGCTGGAGCTGGTCGTTTCGGGTGTCGCACTCTTCGATGCCCGCGCCCAAAGGCCGAAGGACCAGGGCGTAGCCGATCCCCGCCGTGGCCAAGACGATCGCCAGCCCCAGCCCGTGCAGGCCCCAGCCGAGGAGCTTCAGTTTTCGGTTCACGTCATGCTCGAACATGGCGGCAATCGCTCAGTAGGCACATTCCACCTGGTAGGAACAGGCCCGCCGGCCATCGGCGGTCTGCTCCAACGCGGCCTTCAGGTCGACGTGGTCGAAGGCCTTGGTTTGGCGGAGGGCCGCGACGAAGCGGGCCACCGCCAGATTGTCCAGGGCGATCCCCTTGATCGTGGCCGAGGCCAACCCGGCCGGAGAACCGTCGCCGCCGGCCTTCGACGCACTCCCCCCCGACCGCGGGTTCACGGAGAGCTGCTCGACGCGCAGCCGGCCCTCGCAATCCCGGGCGCTGCGGCTCACCAACCCCAGGAGCGTCAGTGCCGGCCGCGGGTTGCCCAACTGCGCCAGGGCCGCCTCACGCAGCTCGAATTCCTCGAGTTGCTTGGCGAGGGTCTTGATCTCCGCGCGGAGTCTCTCCGTGGGCGCGTACTCTTCTTCCAACCGCTCCCGTTCGTGAAGACTCGTTTCCCAATGGTGCCATTTGACCGCCCCCACGCCCGCCAGCACCGCGGCCGCGAAGAGCCACGGCAGCGACCACTGGACCAGCCGCAGCCGGATGAGCTGCGCCCGGCGACAGTTCCACGGCAATAGGTTCAGAGAGCTTCTCATGCTGCAAATGCCAGTGCGGAAAGTGCCATCGCCGGCCCCAGCAGCTCCTCCGGCGGCGCCGCGGGGGACCGGGCTTCCGGCCCGTGATCGCTGAGGCGCCACGTTTCCACGGGCAACCTGATTCTCGCAGAAACCATAGCGGCCACGTTCCTGACCGTCGCCCCGCCTCCCATGAGCCAAAGCCGCTGAGGCACCAGGCCCGAGCGGTGCAGCTCCGGATAAGCCAGCGTCTTGTCCAGTTGCGTGACCAGCGCGTTCACCGACCCGCTGGTAACGTCGGCAAGGACTTCCTGCACGTCGCGGAGCGGGTCGCTCCGGTTGGCGGGGTCGGGGACGCCGTGCGTTGCGAGCAACTGTTGGGCATCCTCGATCGACAATCCCAAGGATTCGCTCACCGCGGCGGGCATGGCCGCAAAACCGCAGTCGCGCAGGTGCCGCGTGAAGACCGGCCGGCCGCTACAGATCACGCTGAACGTCGCGCTGGACGAGCCCCAGTCCACCACCGCCACCGGTTTCGCGCCGTCCGCCCCGCCCACCATCTCGACCGCGCGGGCCAAGGCCAGCGGCAAGCCGTCGATCACCCGCAGGCGGAGTCCGCCCCGGGCGAGGCCGGCAGCCACCGCCGTGACTTCGTCCTCGGCGACCGAGATCACGTTGACGGTCTCCAGGTTCGACTCGCCGGGCGGCCGAGTATCCCAGAAGTCGAACACCCGCCGGCCGACGCCCTCGGCCGACAGGGAATCCAGCTCGTTGGCGATCATGGCCCGCTGCTCCGCCTGGGAGCCTTCGGGCACGTTCATCGCCCGCAGGTCGACCTTCCACGTGGGCAGGGTGCAGGCGGCGCGGCGGCCGACGAACCCCTCGCGCAAGCTCTCGCGGCGGCAAACCTCATCCCACCACTCCAGGGCATTGTCGACCGACTGTTCTGCCGAATCCGCAGTGTCGCGGCGAATTACCCGCGCATGGGCAAGCCGCCAACGGGGACCGACCCGCTCGACCTGCGCCAGTTTCACGGCGCTAGTGCCGAGGTCGACTCCGATCCAACCTTTCTGACGACTGGAAAGCACGTTTCGGGACTCCGGTGGCTTCGCTGTTGCTGGAGTTTGTGTCCGTGCGTGCGAGCACGCAGCCTATTGGTTCTCCGTGCGTGCAAGCACGCACCCTACTGGTTTCGATCGTCGGCAGCCTCGACGCGGGGCGCGGGCGGCCGGGGCGCGTCCTGCTCCAGCGCCGGCTGACGCTCGCCATTTCCGTCCGCAGACGGGCGGTCGCCGTTTCCGTCTGCCGGCTGACGATCGGCAGGCTGCTGTTGCTGGGTCTCTTGCAGGGCACGCTCGAATCGCTCGAGCCGGGCATCGATCCGCTTGAGAACCTCGTTCATCTCGCGCAAGATGATTTCCGAGCGGGCGCCGCCGCTCAGGAAGGTTTCGCGGCGGGGCTCTTCGCGGACGTCGCCCGAGGCCGTCGGCGTCCCGCGCGGCCAGGCCGAAACCAGCAGCATCAGCAAGGCTACGAGGCCGCAGCCTGCGGCCCACGCCGACTTACTACCGGGAACACGGTGATTTCGAATCGTCATAGCACTTTCCCTCTGACGGTTGGTTCTAATTCCCTCGCTTCTCATCTTTGGCCTCTCGCCTCTCGTCCCTCATGCCTCGCCCCTTTCCTAACCGGAACGCTGTGCCAGCGTGGCGAAGTCGAACATCGGGAGCATTACGGCCAGCACGATGCACGCCACGACCAGCCCCATGAAGACGATGATCATCGGCTCGATCAGGGTCGTCAGCTCGCGGAGCCGGGTCTCCCCTTCGTCCTCGTAGTATTCGCCAATCACCTGGGCGACCGTGCCCAGGGTGCCGGTCCGCTCGGCGGTGGCGACCATTTCCGCGGCGCCGCTGGGCAGAAACGCCGCGGCGGCCAAGGCGTCGGAAAGCCCCCGGCCGTTGAGCACGTCGCGCTCCAGGTTCTCGAACAGCTCGCGGAACAGGGTGTTGCGGATCGACGACCGGGTCAGCCGGAGCCCCTCGACCAGCGGCACGCCGCTCTCGATCATGATGCCCAAGAGGCGGAAGGTCTGGCCGGTAATGAGCGCCCGGGCCACGTCGCGGATCCAAATGAGGTTGAGGACCAGGCGGTCCAGCGCGCGCCGGCCCGTTGGATGGGAGCGGAAAGCGCTCCATCCGGCAATGCCCGCCGCCACCAAGCCCACCCACAGCCACCATCGCCCGCGCAGCTCGGTCGAGACGACCAGGAGGAGCTGCGTAAGCCACGGGAGCGGCACGTCGAACTGCTCAAAAACGCCAGCGAACTGCGGCAACACGAAAAACATCAGCCCGAGGACCACCAGGCTGGAGACCACGGTGAGCACGATCGGGTACGCCAGCAGGGCCCGCCGCGTGCTCCGCAGCCGCAACTGCCCGCGCTGGATCGACGCCAGGCGGTTGAGGACCTCGGGGAGCCGGCCGGAGGCCTCGCCCGCGGCAACGCTCGCCACGTAGGCGTTGCCGAAGGCCTCGACGTAGTTGTTCAGGGCGGCGGAAAACGCCTTGCCGCCGACGACCTCCTGGTAGACGCCTTCGAGGGTCGTCTTGAAGTGCGGGCTGGGGCACTGGCGTGCCAGGCAGAGGATCGCCCCGGCAATGTCGATCCCCGCCTTGGTCATGATGGCCAACTGCGACGTGAACGCGAGGATGTCCTTGTGCGAGATGCGCGACCGCTTCTTCGGCAGCCAGCCGGCCAGGGACTTCGCCGCCCGGTTCGCGACGGGGGCGATCGAGACGACGAACAGCCCTTGCTGGCGCAGTTGCCTCTGGGCCTGCGGGAGGGATTCGGCCGCGAGGACTCCCACGGCCTTGTCTCCGGTTTTCGCTTTGGCGGTGTAGGCGAATTGCATCTGTCAGTCTCTTCGCACCAGCGGGGCGACCGTGCAATCAGGCTGAGACGCCTGAATCTTGGCCCTCAGCTATCAGCTATCAGCTATCAGCTATCAGCTTCCGGCAGACACCCATCAAGCAATCGGGTCCGGGCCCGTCAAGGCTGACGGCTGACTGCTGATCGCTGATAGCCCTCTGTGGAACGGTCTCCTACCGCCTAGCTACTCAAAGAACGCGACTCTCATCACTTCATCCAGACTGGTCATCTCTTTCTCGGCCAGGCGGACGCCTTCTTCAAACAGCGTGCGGCCGCCTTGGCCCCGGTACCACTGCCGGATCTGGTCCAGACTACAGTCGTGGACGATCATCTCGCGGAACTCCGGCACGGCCATGAGCACTTCGTAAAGGCCGGTGCGGCCCTGGAAGCCGGTGTCGTGGCACTTGGGGCAGCCTTCGCCGCGGGCGAAGGATCGCCGCATGTCCCCCTGGTAGCGGATCCCCTCCAGCAGCTCGCTGGGCGGATAGTAGTTGGCGCGGCAGTGCGGGCAGAGGGTGCGGACCAGCCGCTGGGCTGCCACCCCGACCAGCGCGGCGGCCACCTTGTACGGGGCGACCCCCATGTCGATCAGCCGGGTCACCGCGCCGGCGCTGTCGTTGGTGTGCATCGTGGTGAGCACCAGGTGGCCGGTGAGCGCCGCCTGGACCGCGACCTGGGCAGCCTCGGCATCGCGGATCTCGCCGACCATGATCACGTCGGGGTCCTGCCGCAGGACCGAGCGCAGCACGTTGGCGAACGTGAGCGACGCCGCTTCGTCGACCTGGACCTGGTTGATCAGCTCGAGCTGGTATTCGACCGGGT
>CAYGZA010000048.1:0-28064 GCA_964354135.1 uncultured Planctomycetaceae bacterium | reverse complement strand
TACCTAGGTCAATGGTTATGAACTGGTTCTCTCCATGCGTACTGTCCCACCAAACCGGCCCTTGATCCCATTGCGTGGACCGTGGGAAGAACAGACCATCTACGATCGTTTGGGGGCTTACGATCTGCCCGCCGCCCCACCCGCCCGTGAAGAAAGTCCCGTTCAGGGTGACGGAGGCATTCTGGGCAACGTTGACGGACGCATCGGCGCTTGCAGCAAGACAAGCGGCCGCAAGGACAAAAACAACCAGACCTGCCAGTACACGGGTCTTCATACCATTTCTCCTACTGACCGTCTACGACTGTAGCCGAGAGACACCCGCAACTGACCTGTTCAGATGCAGATCCTCGCCATAACGTTAATGCCCGCTGACCCCCGATTCCTGACAAGGAAAATGGAAAGATTCGCAAAATAAACACCAAAGGGGGGATGCGTGGCCCGTAGCCCGGCTGTTTCACGCGAGGCCGGGGCTCGGCGGGGCTCGGCGGGGGCCTCGGCCTCCCGGTTGCCGGGCCGTGATCAGGAGACCAAGGAGTTGCCCGCGGCCGCGAGGCTCTCGACCTGGCCTTGTTGGACCTTCGCCTGGACCCACCGCTTCATGCGAAGCAGTTGGGCCCGAAGCGCCGTCGGGTGAAAGTGGCTGTAGCGGAAGATCGGGGCGATCCGCGTGGCGAAGTGCCGCTTCGAGTCCAGCGAGCCGACGCCGAAGTCCAGGAGCCGATCGCCCCGCCCGAAACTGTCACGGATCATCCAGGCCAACAGAAGGTTACCCGCTCCCTCACGCGAGACGGTGGCGTCATAGCCTGCCCGCAGCCCATACACCTGGCCGCGACAGTGATAGTTGTACGCGAACGCCAGCGGGCGGCCGTCGAGCCGGAGGAGGTTGAGGTCTACCGCACCGGCCCGGGCGGCCGCCTCGTGGACCTCGCGCAGGAAGGGCCGGATGGAATCGTGGCTCAGCGTGGTCCCCGTGGTCGACGCTCCCTGCCAGCTTCTCCGGGCGATCTCTTCGCAGGCGCCGTACAGGTCCCATCGCGGGTCCGCATCTTCGTGGGCTGCTCCGCGCGGGCGGTAGCGCATGTAGGTCACGTCGCCTCGCTCGCGGATTCTCCGCTCCGTGCGGCGGAAGCTGCTGCGCCATTTAGCCGGCCGGGCGGCAAGGTACTGGTCCCACGTTCCGGAGAGATCGACCATTGCGGTGCGGTCCCAGATGGTCTGGTAGCCGCGGAATCCGGCGTCCAGCATGGCCTGCCGCGTCCGGCCGCGATCCGGCCCGCCGGCGTCGACCCAGCGGAGCTCCAGCACGTCCCAGTCGCGCGGGCCGCGGCGAAGGTGCTTCAGCCCGGGAACGAGGACGGCATCCGGTTCCGGACCGATGGGCCCGTAGAACGAGCCCCAATCGTGCAGTGGATAGGTCAGCACGCGGAGCCGGCCGATCCGGGTCTGTTCCCGCTGAACGACCAACGGGAGGATTCCGAGCGGCCGGCCGGCCGACGAGACGATCAGCACCCGGAGCTTCTGCCCCGCGCCAAAGTGTCGCCAGTACGTCTCCAGCCAATCGAGCGACTGGAAGAACGAGGCCCCCGGGGTCTCGGCCAGCAAAGCGGCCCAGTCCGCGCGGAATTGGGCCAGCCGCTCCAGTCCATTGATCTCTTGAGTGTCTGTCACCGGTAGCACTCTCCGCCGATAGAGAACCATACCTTTTCCAGCGTGCGGGAGTTCGGGCAGGGAACGCGGGAAGGGTGCCCTGACAGAGACGCCTGAGGCGGCACATATAGCCTGAAGTAGCGGGATGAATCCCCCAGGCTTGCCCTTCCCTGCCACTTTGGACGCCTTGGCCTTATACTTCGGAGGCGAAGAGCCGGCCTGAGATTGCCCCCGAGCGTGCCCATGGCGACGATTCTCGACATCCCGGAAGTGGCGGGGCTCGACGCCCGGCGAGGGCTCGTGCGGATCCCGCCGGATCTGGACGTCCCGCTGACCGACCGTGTCCGCCAGGTCCTCGACACCCCGGAGTTCCGCCGCCTGGCCAAGATCAGCCAATTGGGGCTCGTCTCGCTCGTCTATCCCGCCGCGATCCACACCCGGTTCGAGCACTCCCTGGGGGTCTACCGGCTGGCGCTGTTGCTCCTGAAGCAACTGGCCCACGACGAGCGGTTCGTCCGTGCCGTGCGGCCCGAGGACGCCGAGCTGTTCATCGTTACCGCGCTGTTGCACGACCTCGGCCACTGGCCCTTCTGCCACCCGATCGAGGACCTGCGCCTGGCGAGCGTACCCACGCACGAGCTTTTCGCCAACAGCTTCCTGCTCGAAGGGGAGGTCTCCGACGTGCTTCGGCACGACTGGGGCATTAACCCCAGGGATGCGATTGCCCTGTTGAGCGAGAAGCCCCGGGACCCGGGCTCGCGGCTCCTGGGAAGCATGCTGGCCGGGCCGATCGACGTCGACAAGATCGACTACCTGTTCCGCGACAGCCTGCACGCGGGCGTTCCGTACGGGCGGCACTTCGACCAGCCGCGGTTGATCGGCAGCCTGTGCTTGAACGAGGCCGGCGACGGGCTGGCGATCACCGACAAGGGGAAAACCGCGGCGGAACTCCTGGTCTTCGCCCGCTACGTGATGTTCAGCGAGGTCTACTGGCACCACGGCGTGCGGTCGGCCACGGCGATGCTCCAGCGGGCCTTCTACCTGCTGCACGGCATGCTCGATCTGGACGCGCTGTTTCGCGCGGCCGAGGGACCGATGATCGAGGATCTCCAGCGGGCAGCCGGCGAGGGGCCGGCCGGCGAGCTGTTGGCCGGGCTGTTCGGGCCCACGCGGCGGCTCTACAAACGCCTCGCTCAGTACAGCTTTCTGGAACAGCCCGAGCTGCACCGGCGGCTGGCCCGGCGGCCGTATCCCTGGCTGGCGGCCTGCGCCGAGCAGCTCGCGGCGGTGGCCAGCACTGCCTTGGGGCGCGTCGTTGCCCCCCACGAGATCCTCTTCGATGCCCCGCCGGTCGAGCGCGAAGTCGAGATCAACGTCGACATCTATTACCCCAAGGAAAGCCGTTACCGCCCGCTGGAAGAGGTCTCGCCCGTGGTCCGCACGTTGGCCCGCGAGCAGTTCGACGACTACGTGAAGCGGGTCCGGGTCTTCGCCCACCCGCGGATTGCCCAAGCCTTGCGGAACCTGACGCACCTTTCGGACCTGATCCGCGAGGCCATCGACCGCACGGAGTGACGCGCCGCGCCCGCCGCCAAATGGGGTTTCACGATCACGGGAGGGCGAGAGGCCCCGTTTAGGAGAACCGCAGTGAACTTGACCCGCGACCAAGCCGTCCAGCAGCTTGAGGCCTGGACGAAAACCCCTTCGCTTTTGGGACACGCCCGGGCCTTGGAGATCGTCATGCGGGCCGCCGCCGCGAAGTACGGCAGCCCCGCCGATGAGGAACTCTGGGGCCTGACCGGCCTTCTGCACGACGCCGATTACGAGCAGTGGCCCGACGAGCATCCCCGGCGCATCGTCGAGTGGCTGCGGGAGCGGGGCGAGGAAGAGATGGCCTACGCCGTCTCGTTCCACCAGACGAAATGGGGACTGCCCGCCAAGGGGCCGCTCGACAAGGCCCTCTTGGCCTGCGACGAGCTGGCCGGCTTCGTCATCGCCTGCTGCCTGGTCCGACCCGACGGAGTCGCCAGCCTCGAGCCGAAGAGCGTCAAGAAGAAGCTCAAGGACAAGGCCTTTGCCGCCAAGGTGGACCGCCAGATCATCCGCGACAGCGTGGAACTGCTGGGCGTGGACATGGACAGCCACGTCCAGTTCGTGATCGACGCCCTTCGGCCCCACGCCCAAGAGATGGGAATCGCGGGGAAAGGCTGATCTCCGGGCCCCCGCGCGGAGGGGTCGCCGGAACGGGTCACCGCAAGGTTGCCGCGCTCAGGAAGCCAAAATACCGGCCGGGGCTGTTGACAACGACCTTCCCAAAGGAGACAAGATGGTGTACGAGACCTGCCCGCCAGATGCCCGCCGCGCCCGATGTCGCCGGAACAGCCCTCGAGAGAGCGGTTCGCCGGTCGGCGTCGCGACCGGAGACGGCGCCGCGGTCCAGGTCCATGCTGAAGAAGGTGGTTTTTCCAAGGGGCGTTGCAGTCACAAGGAGATGCATCGATGTACCGCAGGTTCTTGCCTGGTATGGCTGTGTTTGGTCTGTTGGTCGCGGCGATGTCGTGCGCCAGTGCGGTCGCCCAGCAAACCGAGACCGAGCCGAAGAAGATTCGCGAGCCGGACGTGGTGTTTGTTCCCACCCCGCACGACGTGGTCGCCAAGATGCTGGAGCTGACCGACGTGAAGAAGACCGACGTGGTCTACGACCTCGGCTGCGGCGACGGCCGGATCGTGGTCGCGGCAGCGAAGAAAGGCTGCAAGGCCTTTGGGTTCGACATCGACCCGCAGCGGATCAAGGACTCCCGGGCGAACATCAATAAGAACGTGCAGAAGTTGTTCCGCGAGGCAGAGGCGGCGGTGGACGCAGGCGACTGGACCGTAGCGCGACAGAAGGCCTCGCAGGCCTCTACGTTCCTAGCGCTGACGACCATCAAGCAGGAGGACATCTTCACGCTCGACCTCAGCGAGGCGAACGTCATCACGCTGTACCTCCTGCCGCGGCTGAACGTGAAACTGATCCCGCAGTTGGAAAAGCTGAAGCCCGGCTCGCGGATCGTCTCGCACGATTTCGACATGGAAGGCGTCAAGCCGGACAAGGTCGTCGAGTTTACGTCGAAGGAAGACGGCAGCCATCACACGATCTACTTCTGGACCACGCCGCTGAAGAAGGAAGCGAAGGCCGGCAAGGATAAGGACGAAGACCAATAGCGAGGTCCCGCGGCGGCATGAAGGCTGCCAACAGCATATCCCAAAACCCTCTCCCCTCGCCCCGTTTGCGGGGAGAGGGGCCGGGGGTGAGGGCGCGCCGCTGGGAAGCGCGGACTCATCGTTGGCCGGCTGCGTTGCGCTCTCGGCTCGGCAGGAGCCTTGCCCTCCCGAAATCGGGAGCCCCCGTTCCGAACGCCGCGTGAGCCTTGCTCGATCCGTTGGAGACCGCCGTGCAAAACGCCCCCAAGAAGGAACTATCGCTCTTCGATTCCACGTGCCTGATCATGGGGATCATCATCGGCACGGGGATCTTCGTCTTCGGTCCCAACGTTGCAAGGGGCACCGGATCCTGGTGGGGCGCCCTGGGGTTCTGGGCGGCCGGCGGCTTGATTTCGCTCTTCGGGGCCCTGGGATACGCCGAGCTGGCGACGGCGTATCCGCGCGAGGGCGGAGACTACGTTTACCTCGGCCGGGCCTACGGTCGCTGGGCGGGCTTCTTATTCGGCTGGCTTCAGCTCACGGTCGTCCGCCCGGGCGACATTGCCGTCATGGCGTTCGCGTTTGCCACGTATGCGGTCAAGCTGTACGATCCCTTCCCCGGCACCGGGTATCCCTACAGCCTGATAGTCTACGCTTGCGGGGCGACCCTCGCACTGACGGCGGTCAACGTCTTGGGCGTCCGCCAAGGGAAATGGACGCAGAACCTCCTCACCTCAGCCAAGGTGATCGGACTGTTGGCGATTATCGCCGTGGCCGTGTTCGCCCCGCGGGGTGCTTCCAGTGCGACGGCCTATGAGCCGTTTCCGCTGAGCCTGGCGATGATCTTCGTCCTCTTCACGTTCGGCGGCTGGAACGAAATGGCCTACGTGGCCGCAGAGGTGAAGAATCCCGAGCGGAACATCGTCCGTGCCCTGATCCTCGGGACCGTGGCCGTCACGGTGATCTACCTGCTCGTGAACGCGGCGTTCTTCTACGCCCTCGGGTTCAGCGGGGTGGCAAGCTCCAAGGCGATCGCCACGGATACCATTTCGACCGTTTTCCCGGTGCTCGGCGGGAGCATGATCAGCGTGCTGGTCTGCATTTCGGCTCTCGGGACGCTCAACGGCCAGATCTTCACCGGAGCGAGAATCTCCTACGCCATGGGGGCCGACCATCGGGTCTTCCGCCACTTGGGCAAGTGGCACGACAAGACCGGAACTCCCATTCCCGCTTTGCTTCTCCAGGGCGCGATCGCCATCGGTCTGATTCTCGTCCTCGGGTCCCTGGTCGACAGCATCGTCTACACTGCCCCCGCGGTCTACACCTTCTACATGGCCACCAGCCTGGCGGTGATTATTCTTCGCGACAGAGAGCCGCAGACAAAGCGGCCGTTCCGCGTCACCTGGTATCCGCTGTACCCGCTGACGACCTTCGTTTTCTGCGGTGTCTGTGCCTTTCTCATCTATAGCGCCGTGATCTACAAACCCTGGGTCGCGGCCGGCGCGCTCGGTATCGCCCTGGCGGGCCTGCCCATTTACTGGCTCAGCAAGTTCTGGCCCGCGGGCCGGCCCGAGGAAGCCGGGCCGCAACGGGGACAAAACCCGTAGCCGGCGCGGTCGTCCGGGGTCGCCCGGGGACTTCACCCACCGACTTCCGAAGTCTCGAAGACTTCGGAAGTCTCTCCGTGGTGAACTCATCGCTTCGGCCCCAACGTGTTGCCGAAAGGCGGCGTGCCGACGCCACAGTGCAGCCGATCGGCAACGTACACGCTCAACCGGCGCCTCTTGGAATCTCCCATCTTGTTGCCTGCCAATAAGTTGAGAAGGGCCCCCGGCAAACCGGCACGATTCCTGCTCCTGGGGCAAGACGAGGTTGGGTTAAGGCAGAATCGGCGCACCCACGTGCCGCCGGCCAAGGAGGCGTCGCCTATGCGGAAGCAAGGAGTCAAGGTCCTCGACCCCGTGCTCGAAACCGGCCAAATCGACTGGCTCCTTGTCCGCAGGGAGGAATGTCCGGACGAGCATTCGCAGCGCCGCATCATTCAGGCCCATTTCCGCGTTCCCCACGAGCCGTGGAGTCTGCCCGGGGCCTTCGTCCACCCCGTGGTGGTCCGCCGCAGCCGCAACTGGGTGCTCTTCTGCCAGGAATCCGGCGTGGTTCCCTGAAGCCGCAGGACGGACGTTTCACGCAAAGGCGCCTTTGCGTGAAACCTCCCCCTCAGTTCTCCGGCGCGAAGAGCTGGAATTCCCAGATCGACGGCCCGTCGGTCGTCTCCAGCAGGTTCAATCGCACTTGCCGGGCCGTGACCCCCGGGAAGCGGGCCTCGAAATCCTCGCCGATCGTTTTCCCCTGGTAAACCGGCCGCCACCGGCCGTTCTCGTTCACTTCAATGGCGAACTTCTGCACCCGGCCGTAGGGCTCGCTCATGTAGGTCCGGTCGAATCTCGCCGGTTGCCCGAGGTCCACCTCCAGCCAGGCCGAGTGCGTCCCCCAGTCGCAGCCCCAGCGGGTGCTCAAGTCGTCGTCCACGGCCTTCCCGGGGCTGAACTCGGCCGACTTCTGAAACACGTTCGACGCGGCGGCCTTCTTGCCGAGCGTGAGCGAGCCGGAGGCGAGCCGGCCCGGCTTCACGTCGGCCGCCGGGCCATCGAGAGTGAGCACGACGATCGTGTCCAGCTCCCGCCGGTGCTCTTTCGGCACGGATATCTCGATGGCATCGTCCGTCTTGTCGACCGCCGGCGTGCCGCCCGTCAAGAGCGAGGCGGCCACGATCTTCCTATGGATCGGCGGCAGCTTGATCCTCTCTCCACGCCCGCGGAGAATGTGGACGTAGATCGTACTGCCCTTGTGGGTCGTGCCGCCCCAAGTGGTCGAGCGGAACGGCCCGCCGCGTGTGCCGTAGATGCTCTCGCCGTACTGGGCAAGCCACCGGCCGATCTCACGGTAGCGACCGGCCTGGCGAGGCTCGATCCGGCCGTCGGGCATGGGATTGGTGTTCAGGGCCAGGTTGCCGCCGCGGCACGCACAACTGACCAAGAGATCGATGCACTCCTTGAGCGACTTGATCCGGTCGTCCGGCTTCCACGACCACTGCGTGCCCAGCGTGATGCAGCTCTCCCACGGCCGGCCGACCTCAAAACTCCCGACGAATTGCTCCGGCGTGTCGAAATCGCCGGCCAGCCCGCAGCGGTTGTTGATCACCAGCCACGGCTGGATCGACCGGGCCATCCTGAACAGCCCCTCGGCATCCCAGTCCTTGGCGGTGCCGCCGAGGCCGTCGAACCACAGGCCGTCGATCCGGCCGTAGCCGGTCACAAGCTCGCGGATCTGCCCGTGCAGGTATTGGATGTACCGGGCATGAGTCGGCCTACGGTAGTCGGGATGGTGCCAGTCGGGCTGCGAGTAGTAGAGGAAGAGCTTCAGACCCGTCTCGCGGCAGGCCCCGGCAATGTCCTTCATCACGTCGTGCCGCCACGCCGCCTCAGGACTGGTATTCTTGTAGTCGGTCAGCTTCGTGTCGAAGAGGCAGTAGCCGTCGTGGTGCTTCACGAGGAAGATCATGTACCGGCAGCCGGCGTCCTTGGCGGTTTCGGCCCACTGCCGGGCGTCGAACTTGTCCGGCCTCCATTTCCTGTAGAGATTATCGTAGACCTGGACGGGGGTGGGCCCGGTGCCGCCCTGCTTCTGGTCCGGCCACGCCTTGCCCCGCGACCAGCCGATCTCCTCGCCTGTCAGGCTCACCGGCCCCCAGCAGACGAACATCCCGAACCTCGCATCCTGCCACCACTCGATCTGCTCGGGCTGGGCCTTGAGCCAACTCGGCTGCTTGGCCGACGGCTCGGCGGCCACGAGCGGCATGGCGCAACCGGCCGTCATGGCGGCAGTCAAGAAGACATGCCAATGGCGTCTCATGGTTTTCTTCCTCCTTTCGCCCCGTGTCAGGATACCACCGTGGTGTTCATCAACCCGGCAATCTTGGCCTCGTCCACCTCAACGCCCAGGCCCGGGCCGCTGGGCACTTCGGCCAGGTCGCCGCGGATGTCAAGCGGCTTGGCCAGGATATCGGCCACAAGGAACTGCGGCCCATTCAGTGCGGCGGGCCGGCTCAGGCCCATCGCGCCGGCCAAAGCCAGCGACGCGGCCAGGGCAATGTCGGGGTCCGTCAGCCCGCTCATCAGCCAGAAGAGCCCGGCGTCCCGGGCAATCTCAATCTGCCGCTTCGCCGATGCAAGCCCTCCGGCCCGCGAGACCTTGATCGTTACCCCGTCGAGCATTCCCAGGCGAATGAACTCCTCGACCTCGACCGGCGAAACGAGCCCCTCGTCCATCGTGATCGGCAAGGCTCCCTGGCGCTTGAGTTGCCGATAGCCGCTAATGCGGTTGGGCCGCAGCGGGGCCTCCAGGACATCCACTCCCGCGTCGGCCAGCTTCGGGGCAACCTCCAGCGCCGTGGCCAGATCGTAGCCGCCGTTGGCGTCGGCCCATAAGAAGCCCGCGGGCACGAGCTTCCGAACGAGCTTTCCCAGGGCGATGTCGAACTCCGCATTCGGGGCGATCTTGACGTTGAAACTGTGGTAGCCGCGTTTCTGGCCCTCCTCGATTTCGGCCTCCGCTTCGGCGAGCGTGCGGACGCTGACCGTCCAGCTCAGCGTCACCGGGCCGCCGCCCGCGAGCCCCCACATTCCTGCCAGCGATCGGCCGGTCACTTTTCCGGCGAGATCGTGCAGCGCCATGTCGAGCCCCGCCCGAGAGATCGGCATCCCCGTAGAAAACGCGGGGGCCAGCGCGGCATCGAGGGCCTGCTCGGCGGCTTCCAGGTCCAATGGGTCGCGGCCTACGAGGGCGGGGGCAAAATAGTGCCGCAGAACCACCAGAGCCGTCTCCTGCGTCTCGTAGCTCCATTTCGGCACGGGCAGGCTCTCTCCCCAGCCGACCGTGCCGTCGTCCGCGGTGATCTTGACCAGGATCACGGTGTGGCCGGGCGAGCCCGCCAGGAACTTCCAGAATCGGCAAGGGTAGCAGAGCGGGAAAAGCTCGATGCGGTCGATCTTCATGGGCGATCCCTCTTGGCATTGGTTTAGCGACGCCCGGAGGCAGTGTCAAGCGCCCTGCCGATTGTGCCCCTTGGAGATCCGCCCGCGTTTTGCTATGCTCCGTGTTAGAGTGGCGCTGGTGTGCCCGGAGAACGGGTGGGCGAGGCTCCTTCCGAGCCAGAGATGAAGGTTGAGCTGCTGCGGCACAGCACGGGCTTCGCCCTCCCGGGTCGCGAGACCGAAGTCGTGGTTATGGATCTCAGAAGCACGAATTGCCACGAAGACGACTACCGGCCAGTCGCGGGCGAGGTCCGTTCCGCCGGCTTCTTGCCGGGGACGAGCATCGAGATCGTCCGGCCGGTCGCCCGGCGGGAGCCGCCGCGGCACGTGCTCTTCGACTTCGACGGCACGCTGAGCCTCATCCGCGAAGGCTGGGTGAACGTGATGGTCCCGATGATGGTCGAGGTGCTCCGGGCCACCGGGACCGACGAATCGCCTGAGGCCCTGGGCGCCGTCGCGAGGGATTTCGTCACCGAGCTGACCGGCAAGCAGACGATCTACCAGATGATGCGGCTGGCCGAGGAGGTCGCCCGCCGCGGCGGTGTGCCGGAAGACCCGCTGCTCTACAAGCAGCGATACCACGAGCGGCTCATGGAGCGGATCGCCGGGCGGCGCGAGGCCCTCCGCTCCGGCAAAGTCTCGCCGCGGGAAATGCTCGTGCCGTACTCGATCGAGCTGCTCGAAGAATTGGAGCGCCGCGATGCGGCACTGTACGTCGCCAGCGGCACGGACGAGCACTACGTCGTCGAGGAGGTCGCGATCCTCGGGCTCGACCGGTTCTTCGGCCGCCACGTCTACGGGGCCCTGGAGGACTTCAAGTCGTTCTCCAAGGCGATGGTGATCGAGCGGATCCTGACGGAGAATCGGGTGGACGGGGCGGCCCTGGTCGGATTCGGCGACGGATATGTGGAGATCCAGAATATCGTGGCGGTCGGCGGGATGGCCGTCGCCGTGGCCAGCGACGAGGCGGGCCGCAGCGGCAAGCCCGACCCGTGGAAGCGAGACCGCCTTATCGGCGCTGGGGCCGGTCTGGTGATCCCGGACTTTCGCGATTACCGGCCGCTGCTGGAGTACCTGTGGAAGGGGGAATGACCAATGACCAAGGTTCAAGGACCAAGGTTCAAGGTTCAAGGACTAATGGCCAATAACCAAACGATGATTCCCGGGCGACCCACGAATCATTAGTCATTGGGCCTCGGTCCTTGGTCATTGAACCTTGGTCATTGGCCCTTGGTCATTGAACCTTGGTCATTGGCCCTTGGTCATTGAACCTTGGTCATTGAACCTTGGTCATTGGATACTTGTTTTCCGGACGCTGGACCTGGAACCATGCCCTTCGACAAGTTCGACCGCAGCCGGCTTCGACTGCGACCGCTCGCGGAGCGGACGCACGACGTGAATCGCTCCGTGATGGTCTACCCCAACAGCCCGCGGCAGCCCTTTTCGCACCCGGCGATCCCGCAGGTGGCCGAGCGGGTCGTCACGGCAGCCCGCGCAGACCGCACAGTGATGTTCTGCTGCGGGGCCCACGTGCTCCGCACCGGCAACGGACCGCTGCTGATCGACCTCATGGAGCGGCGGCTCTTGACCCATTTGGCGCTCAACGGGGCCGGGGCCATCCACGATTTCGAGCTGGCCCTGATCGGCCAGACGTGCGAGAGCGTGGCCCGCTACGTCCAGAGCGGGGAGTTTGGGCTGTGGCGCGAGACCGGCCGCATTAACGACGCCGCCGTGGCCGCCGCCCGCGCAGGAATCGGGCTCGGCGAGGCCGTCGGGCGGATGATCGAAGAGGAGGACTTCCCGTACCGCGAGACGAGCGTGCTGGCCGCGGGCGTGCGGCTGGGCGTCCCCGTGACGGTCCACGTGGCCATCGGTCAGGACATCGTCCACGAGCACCCGAACTTCGACCCGGCCGCTACGGGAATGGCCACGTACACGGATTTCCTCATCTATACCCAGAGCATCACGCGGCTGGAAGGCGGCGTCTTCCTGAACGTCGGCAGCGCGGTGATGGGCCCCGAGGTCTACCTCAAGGCCCTCACGATGGCCCGCAACGTGGCCGCACAGGAAGGCCGCGCGATCCGGCATTTCACCACGGCGGTGTTCGACCTGCCCACGCTCGGCGAGGATATCCACGAAGAAGCCGCGAAGACCGACCCGCGCTATTACTTCCGCCCGTACAAGACGGTGCTGGTGCGCACCGTCGCCGACGGCGGCACGAGCTTCTACGTGCAGGGGGACCACCGGGAGACAGTGCCGGCGCTGTACGATGCGATCAGACGGGGGATTAGGGATTAGGGATTGGGGATTGGGGATTCGGGTGAGATGAGCGAGGTTCGGATGGAGACGTTCAAGCACATGTCGCCGGGGCGGCTCGAGGAGCTGATCGCCCGGTTCGGGCAGTTGCGGATCGCCGTGATCGGCGACTTCTTCCTGGACAAGTACCTGGACGTGGACCCGGTGATTGCCGAAGTGAGCCTGGAAACCGGCAAGACGGCCCATCAGGTCGTGAGCATCCGCCATAGCCCCGGAGCGGCCGGCACGGTGGTCTGCAACCTCTCGGCCTTGGGCGCCGGGACGCTCTATGCCGTCGGCTTCACCGGCGACGACGGGGAATCGTACGAGCTGCGCAAGGACCTCACGGCCCTGCGGTGCAACAGCGAACACCTGTACTGCGATCCCGAGCGGATGACGCCCACCTATCTGAAGCCTCGCGACAGGAACGACCGCAGCTTGTCGGGCGAGCACAACCGTTACGACACCAACAACCGCGTCCCGACCGGCGAAGCCGTGCAGGACCGCCTGATCCGCTCGCTCGACGCGCTCCTGCCGCACCTCGACGCGCTCGTCATCGCCGACCAGGTCAAGGAGCAAGACTGCGGCGTGATCACCACGCGGGTGGCCCAAGCGGTCGCCGAGCGGGCGAACCGGTATCCCAAGGTCGTCTTCTGGGCCGACAGCCGGCGGCGGATCCGCCGGTTTCAGAGCGTGATCATCAAGCCGAATCAATTCGAGGCGGTCGGCGTCCGGAGTGCGCCGCCGGATGCCAAGCTGGAGCTGGCCGAGCTGCAAGAGGCGGTGCGGCGGCTCCGCGCTCAAACCGGGGCCCCGATCTTTGCCACGCGCGGGGCCGAGGGGATGCTCGTGAGCGACCCCGAGATGACGCTCGTTCCCGGCGTGCGGGTGGAAGGTCCCATCGACCCAACCGGGGCGGGCGACAGCGCCACGGCCGGCGCGGTTCTGGCCTTGGCTGCCGGTGCCACGCACCCCGAAGCCGCACTGGTCGGCAACCTCGTCGCTTCGATCACCGTCCAGCATCTCGCGACCACCGGCACGGCGCGGCCGGAGGAACTCCCCCCGCGGCTGGCCCTGTGGACGAAACAGCGACGCGGCTGACGATTCTCGGCATCGAATGGGACATCCTGACGGTAGCTGCTACAGCCCGGCTTCCTTCGCCAGCCGGAGCATCTCCTCAAGCATGGATTTCAGGTAAGGGCACTTCTGAACCGCGACAGCCGGGTCCAGCTTGCCGAACAACTGCTTCCTATAGGTCGTCTTCTTGTATGTCTTGCCGGTGTGCGAGTGGTAGAGTTCGTTAAGGAGCCTTGCGGGCGGCCTGTTGAAGTCCACTCCTTCCGGATCCTCCTCCGCGGACTTCGGCAGTGCATCCCGAACAGGGTGTGGCAGGATGTCCGGCTGGCTGAGAATCCAGGCTTCGAACTCATGGACGGCGAAGAACATGCGGAACTTCTCGCGACCGACTTGCTGTTCAAAGTGCCGCACTGCCCACTGGTATCGCTCTCTCGCCGTCGCCGCTTCGGCCGGATAGATGTCCAGACCGTACAAATCGAGCAAACCGATTACTGCAACGATTTCACTCGCGTCGGGGCCGTCGAGGTAGTCTTGGGCCTTTGTGACGATCTTCCGAACGAGTTGGGCGTTTCCCTTGAAGTTGACCACCTTCACGCCAACGCGGTCGCTGAGTTGAGGATCGAGCCACCGCTTGAGAAAGCCGCTGATCGCCACCTTCTCGGTATCGCCCTCCACGAGGAGCACGAACCTCATGCCATCGCCTCCAACTCGTTGGAGCGATACAACTCCCCGAGGGTGTACTTCTTCAGCCAGTAGTCAAGCCGCTCGCCCGAGAGAACCCGGAGGTGCGTCTCCCCGTCTCGCCATTCAACCACCGTTGTGGTGGGCGGCTCATCGCCGAAAGCATCGAGAAACTCGGGCGAGTGGGTGGTGAGGATCACCTGGGTGCGACTGGCGGCGTCGCGTGCATATTCGGCGACAATTGGCAGCATGGAGGGATGCAAACCAACCTCGGGCTCGTCGATCGCGATCAGGGGCGGTGGGGCGGGGTTTGCCAAGATGGCCAGGAGGTACAAGAATCGCAAGATACCGTCGGAAAGATCAGCGGCTGAATGCGCGCGACGTAGGCTCTTCCAGCGGACGTGGAGTTGGACTCGTTGATCTGCTGCCGGCGGAAACTGCAGTTTGTCGAAGTCCTCGCTAAACGCGCTGCGCATCGCCGTGTTCAACTCTTGCTCGAACTCCCGATCCCGGTCGTACAGCGTGTGTAGGAAAGATACGAGATTCTGTCCGTCCGGCTGGACTCGTGTTTCCGTCCGCGAAACCGTTGCTTGGCGAACGCCCGCTTCCCGGCCCGTATGGAAGCCCTGATAGATGCTCCAAGACAGGATCTCTTCGCAGAACTTTGCGGCAAAGGGGTTTGGCGCGAACGGACCTCTCGCGACTGAGAGGAGCGCCTCGTCTTCCGGCACCGAGTCGGCAGGTGGACCGAACTCCTGTTGCTCCATCGAGAAAATGACTCGATGCCGGGTATCCCGCTCCAAGAGAAGGAAGGGCTGACCCATCGACCCGTCTTCCACCTTGCAGAAGTTGCCTAGCGCCTCGTTGGCGATGCGATACGTGCTCGACGCGCCCAATCGTTCGAGAACCAGACCATATGTCAGGGCGTCCTTTACCTCGTCGCGGTATGGGGGGATCGGCGACATCTTGGCACGGATCCGCACGCGCTCCGCGCGCCCGTCCCACAACACCGGTCCCATGCCCCCTTCGCGGCGGACGAATTCGCCAAGCCTGCCTTCGGCGGCATGACTCAACATTTCCAGGACGCTAAGGAGGTTCGATTTTCCACTCCCGTTCGGCCCGATGACGACATTCAGAGGCCCGGGCGTCCATGTCTGCTCTTTCAACGAACGATACCCTGCGACTTCAAGCCTCAGTATCCTCATACTCGTTCTCCCGTGTCCAATCGCCAGCCGGCTTGGAGGATAGCGTCACGCCGTCAGCAGAGAGGGGACCTTGCCGAGCATCTCGTCAACTGAGCATCACGTATACCCCATTATCGTGATTCTCCCAAGAGTCCCCGCTATTGGGAAGCCCCGCTCGCGCCCGAAGCTTCGAGAATCCGCGCGATCAGCCCGCCTTGGGCGCACGCCGCGCGGATGTCTTGGCTGGCCAGCGCCAGCGGGTACGTCCACACGACGATATGGTCGTAGTAGTCGTGGCCGTGGCAGGTGCCGCCCGTGACGGAACTCAGCCCGCACGGCTGCGACCAGGGCATGGCGTGCGGGCCGCGGAAGATCGTGTCGAGCATGGTCCGGGCGGCCTTCTCGCCCTCGGCCCGGCGGCCGTGGTACAGGAAGACCATCGCCGCCGTGGCGTTGCACTGGATGAAGATGTCGCGGGACCAGATGCGGTCGCCGCCGGGACCGCCTTCCACGCAGGGTTTGCCGTCGGGAAAGACCGCGTCGACCATCCCGAACGGCGAGGCGGGGATGTTGAGCCGCGCGATGCTGTCCAGGGCCTTGTCGATCCGCTCCTTGGGCAGCGGGTCTTCCAGGCCGAGGACCCGGGTACACCAGACGCTGCTCAACTGGGCGGAAAAACAGGCGTCGTTGCGGCGGCCGGTGGCCGTGTCGTGATACGTGCGATAGAAGGAGCCCGTCCAGAGCTTCTCCTCGTAACTCTTGCGGCCTTTTTCGAGGGCCTGCCGCCACTTCTGGGCCTGCTCGGTGTCGCCGGCCAGCTCGGCCATCTTGATCCCGCAAACGAGGGCCGCAAGGCCCTTGCCCGCCGTGTAGCTTGAGGCCCCGTGCCAGGGCCAGCAGTCCAGCGGATTGTTGCCGGGAAAGAACTCGCCCTCAACGGAGTGCGGGTGGTCCTCGACCATGCCGTCGCCGTCCCGGTCGAGCCAGAGCATGAAGTGGAGCGCATCCCGGGCCGACGGCCAAAAGTCCTTCAGGAACTTCTCATCGCCGGTGCGGAGAAAGTAGCGGTAGATGAGCTGGGCGTATTCGCCGGCCCCGCACGTGTGCTGGCAGTGGTAACGCGGATCGCGGATCGCGAAACCGAGGCCGAGGCAGAACGGCGGCTCGCCGCCCCGCAATTGAAAGTAGCGGATCGCCTCCAGCGTCGTCCGTTCCAGCTCCGGGAAGAAGAAGAGCGTCACCCAGTGGCCGAAGAACCGGCAAGGCATTGTCTCCTGGACCGCACAGGTGGCAAAGCTCTCGTTGACCAGGAAGAGCCCTTCCGGACCCCACCAATCGTCCGGCCGTGTCCGCGCCAGCCACACCGAGTTCTTGGTCAGCGTGGAGGGGACGTTGACCAGTTCCTCCTTGAGCCAATCGGGCAGGTCGGAACGATAGATCACGTCCTGCCAGGCAAGCACGCGGCGGAGCCAGTCCGCGGCCTTCCGGCCGGCGTGCTCGGCCACCGCTTTGGCGTCGCGGAAACGTTCGGCATACCGGTGCTTCTCCACACGGCCCGAACCTTCCCGCAAGTAGGGCTGGTGCCAGGCGAGCAGGAAGCGGACGGTGGCTTGGCTCTGCGGCTTCAGGTCGCACGTGGCCGACACGCGGGCCCCTTGGGCATCCGCCTCGGCGACTGCCTTCTCGACGGCCTGAGTCTGCACGGCCAGGGCATAGCTATGGCGGATTGGACCCGGCAGCCCTTCGATCGGCTTGTGGATCACTTGCACCCCGGCCCAGCCGGAGAGCGCAAACCGCTCAGCCTCCCCGGCCGGAAACCCCCCGGGTGCGAAAGTCAGGCTGGCGCGTTGTGGCGTCTCAGAGAGGTTGGCCAGCCGGACCTCGAAGATAGCCGCCGGCGTGTTGCACTCCGCGGCATCACCCGGGAGGAAAGGACTGTAGCCTCGGAGTTCCACGCGAAGCGGCACGTCCAATTCATACCGCATGTCAATTACGGGAAAATGGCCAAAATAGTGAATTTGCTTCACGTCTCCAACGCCTTCTTTCCGGGTGGCAAGGGTCAACCGCCGGTCTCCAAGTGTGAGAAACAGGCAGGGCTTGCCCAGAACGAGCGGGGCCGGCAGACGATTGAAGATCGAGCACTTGCCGAATCGGCCGTCTGTGTCGAGGCAGAGGTAGCCGGTACCCAGCCCGCCGAGCGGCATTCCCCCTTGTTCGAGCGATTCCCCGGGATAGATGGTTCCGGAGACGGGACTATTGAGCCCCTCCACACGAAAGGTGGAGAGCTTCTGTCGGTTCGCGCTTCCATCGAACAGCGGGGCGGGAAGGGCCGTAGCGAGTGTTCCGGCCAGAAGGCCGGCAATTACGAAGCCGTGCATATCGGATCTCCTCTTCGTGGCGGAAAATGGAGGGGTGGAAAACTGATTCAAGCTAGCAAGCGGGGTAATCTGCGCCTATAGCCCACCGATTGGGGTAAGTGATCGGGAAGGCGCGAGCTTGCCTTGCTCCAAGAAAAGCCATCTTTCAACAGGCCGGGCTTATTTACTTGTAGCTACCAAGGGGGTATCTTGGAACTCTCGAAGCAACCACGTTCCGATTTTAGAGGGAGGTAACGCATGAAACGGTTTGGATTGCTGGTCGTATTGCTTAGCTTCACCGTCTTCGCTTTGGGCTGCCCGAAGGAAGGCCCGAAGCCGGGCGGGAAGAAGGGCCCGACGCCTAGGGTAGACAAAGACAAGAAGGTCCTGCCGGGTCCGTCAGACGAGGACGCCAAGAAGAAGGAGGACGAGGCGGCGAAGGCCAAGGCCGACGAAGACGCCAAGGCCAAGGCCGACGAAGACGCCAAGAAGAAGGCCGACGAAGACGCCAAGGCCAAGGCCGAGGCAGACAAGAAGAAGGCCGACGAAGACGCCAAGATGAAGGCCGACGAAGACGCCAAGGCTAAGGCCGAGGCAGACAAGAAGAAGGCCGACGAAGACGCCAAGATGAAGGCTGACGACGAGGCAAAAAAGAAGACTGAGGCCGAAGCCAAGGCCAAGGCCGACGACGAAGCCAAGAAGAAGGCCGACGACGAAGCCAAAAAGAAGGCCGACGACGAGGCCAAGGCCGAGGCTGACGCCAAGGCGAAGGAGAAGGAAAAGGAGAAGGAAAAGGACAAGAAGTAGTCCGCTGAGATTCCATTCCTTGTAGCCTTCTGAAGGCAGGTCGGTTTGACCTGTACCGGTTGAAGTTCAGCGAGGGAAGGGAACCCAAGGCATGTCCTCGGGTTTCCTTCCCTTCTCGTTTTCTTGTTGCCGTGGTTTGGCACCGAACTTGCATCGCTGTGGCTTGGCAGGGCCAAAGGCCAAGGCCCTGCGGCTCGGATCGCGCGCGATGGTGCAAGAGGTGCCCCTCAATCGGCCCGATCCGGCCGTTTCCGGCCGCCGTCCGCCTGGGAATGCCGCATGGAAGCCGGCAGGAATGTAAGGACCGGCAACCCGGCGCTGCAATTTGATGCCAGGCAGACCGCGAAACGATGGGAAGTTTTTGCAGGGCACCTCGCGTCGGCGATGGCCAGTCAGGGGATGAAAAGAGACTCCACTGGCATGGCCATCCCAGGCTAAGGAGGTCTACTGCTATGAGAACCGCTTTGACTTGGGTGATGAGTTTCGCGCTTTACGGCGCCATGTTGTCGACCGGTCTGGCGCAGGATGCCAACACCGACAAGCAGCCCGCCGCACCGCAACCGGCCGCCAAGCCCGATCCCGCGACATCGGCGAAGCTGCGGGCGGAGATCCATCGGACGATGGCAGCGCTCATCGAGGCTCAGGCTGCCGAGAAACCGGACGCTGCGAAGGTCAAGGAGCTTACGGACCAGCTTCAGAAGCTCCGGGCCCAACGGTGGGCCGAATCGCCGGCTCCTCCGGCCATGGGGCGTGGCGGTGCGTGGGGTGGTCCCCGGATGGGGCCCGGCCCCGGTCGAGGAGGGCCGGGTAAGGGATTTGGCCCGGGCTACGGTCGCGGCCCGGGATTCGGGCCCGGCCCAGCGGCTGGCCGCGGTCCCGGGTATGGTGCTGGTCCCGGGTGGGGCCGCGGTCCCGGGTATGGTCGTGGCGCCGGTTGGGGCGCCGGCTCGGGGTGGGGAAGGGCCTTCGTCGATCTGGACGGCAACGGCATCTGCGACAACTACGAAAGGCCCTTGGGGAAGTAGGTTATACTAAGGGGCAAGTCTCCCCGGATGCCTATCCATGCGATGGCCGCGTGCGACAGCTCAAGTGGGCCTGCTGGTGCTTTGCTGGGCCGGCTTGGCCGCCTGGCAATACCACGAGTACGGCCATGAGTGCCGTATGGCCGAGCAGACGCTGTCGCGGCAGGCCGAGTCGGTGATGAACGCCCTGGTCGGCGGAATCCGCTCCCACCGCCGACTGGGGCGTTTCTTTCCCTCGCAGCTCCAGGAGGCATTGGACGAGCTGGCCGGTGCGGAAGACGTCTTGGCTGCGGCCGTCGCCTCCGAGGACGGCTCGCTGGTGTTGACTGCGGGCCGGACCGAGCTGCTCGAGACCTCGCCGCCCTTGGAGGCCGGCGGATTCTGGGATGCCGCTTGGTTCCGCTACGCGGCCCGTTTCCGCCTGGATCCGGAGCCCGAAGGCGGGGGTCCCGGGCCCGGTGGGGGCCCCGGACGCGGTGGCGGTTGGGGCAAGGGGCGCGGCGGCCGAGGCCCGGGCCCCGACCCCGGTCAGCCGAGTCCCTTTGCCGCAGGGGGGCGTTTCATCGCCGTCCTCCTGCTGGACCGCACCCAGACCGATGCCTCCTGCGATCGCGCGTTCTGGGTTCGTCTCTGGTTGGTGTTGGCCGGCGGGGTGGTTCTGGCTTGCGTGGCTCTGGCGTGGCGGAGCACGGTGCGGCTGACCGAGGCCCGCGGCCTCGCCCGGGTCCTGGAAACCGAGACACGCCATCTTCGCGACCTGAGCCAGGCGGCGGCCGGGCTCGCCCACGAGACGCGCAATCCGCTCGGCCTGATCCGCGGCTGGACCCAGCGGCTGACCGATGCCGGTCTGCCCGATCCTCAGCAACAGCAACAGGCCCGGGCCGTCATCGAAGAGTGCGACCGGGTCACCTCGCGGATCAACCAGTTCCTGGCGTTCGCTAGGCCGTGCGAGCCGAAGCCGACCGCCGTCGATCCCGATGCGTTGATCGACGAGCTGGCCGTGCTGGTGGAGCCGGACCTGGACGCCAAGGGACTGAAGCTCCATCGCCTTCGGGTAGAACCGCGCCGGACGGTCCGGGCGGACCGCGAGATGCTCCGCCAGGCGCTGTTCAATCTGGTGCGCAATGCCGTTCAGTTCTCGCCGCCGCAAGGGACGGTTGATGTCGGCCTCGCTCGCGGGGAGAATGGGCAGCTCCGGGTCGAGGTGGCCGATCGCGGGCCCGGGGTCGCTCCCGAGAAAGTGACTGCCTTGTTCACCCCCTATTTCACGACCCGGCCCGACGGCACGGGGCTCGGGCTGGCGATCGTGCGCCGCATTGCCGCGGCTCACGGCTGGGCGGCCGGTTACACGCCGCGCCCCGGCGGCGGCTCGATCTTCTGGCTGGACGGCATCGATGGGTGAGAAGCCGCGGACGATCCTGGTCGTGGACGACGAGCCCTCGCAGCGGAAGCTGCTGGGCGGGTTCCTCGAATCCGTCGGATTCCAGGCGGCCGAGGCGGCGTCCGCCGAAGACGCCTTGGCGCTGATCCGCCGCTCGGCGCCCGACATGGTCCTGCTCGACGTCCGCCTGCCCGGCATGAGCGGCATCGAGGCCCTGGCGGAGATCCGCAAGACCTCGGAGCACCTTCCGGTGCTTCTGATCACCGCGTACGCCGATCTCCGCCAAGCCGTGGCGGCGATGAAAGGCGGGGCTGACGACTACCTCGCCAAGCCGCTCGACCTGGACGAGCTGGAAGCCGCGATTGTCGATGCCCTCGGGACGCCGCAGGCAGGTGCTCGGGCCGGAGCGGGACAGTCCGCCGGCCTGAAGGAGAGACTACCCCGGGATCTCGTCTGCGAAAGCCCGGCCATGCGGCACGTGGTGGAGACGATCGCCGTCGTTGCCCCCTCGCAGGCGCCGATATTGATCCTGGGGCCGAGTGGAGCCGGCAAAGAGGTCATTGCCCGGCTGATTCACCAGTGGAGCCCCCGCGCCGGCGGACCGCTGGTGGCGGCCAACTGCGCCGGGCTGCCGGAATCGCTCATCGAGAGCGAGCTTTTTGGCCACACCAAGGGGGCCTTCACCGGCGCTTGCGAGACCCGGCAAGGTTTCTTTCGGGCCGCCCACGGCGGCACCTTGTTCCTGGACGAGATCGGCGAGTTGCCGGTCCACCTCCAGCCGAAGCTCTTGCGGGCCCTGGAGTCCGGACAGATCACCCCTGTGGGCAGCGACGTGCCGGTCCCGGTCGATACGCGCCTGGTGGCCGCCACGAACCGCGACCTGACGGAGGCCGTTCGCGAGGGGAAGTTCCGCGAGGACCTCTACTACCGGATCAACGTCGTGGAAGTGAGCGTGCCGCCGCTCTCGGAGCGGTACGACGACATCCTCCCTTTGGCGCGGCGATTCGCCGTCGAATTCGCCGGCGCCCCGGTACGGCTTTCACCCCAAGCAGTCGACTGCCTGCTGGCGTATCCTTGGCCGGGGAACGTCCGCGAGCTTCGCAACGCGATCCAACGGGCCTGCCTGCTATGCCGGGGCGATGTGATCCTGCCCGAGCATCTGCCGCCGAAGGTGGCCGCGCTGGCTGCCGGCGCCGGGACGCCGTCGCCGGCCACCGGCCGGCTTTCCCAGGTGGAGCGGGCTACCATCCTGGCCACGCTGGCCGAGTGCAACGGCAACCGCACCCACGCCGCCAAGAAGCTCGGCATCAGCCGCCGGGCTTTGATCTACAAACTCCGCGCCATCGAGGCCGAGCCGAAAGCCTAGTGGTCCGTATGATACTCGGCGCATGAGCGGAAACGCCCAACGACTGCACGAGCCTCCCCACAAGGGGTGGGAAGGCGGGCATCCCTGCTTGTCGAACTTGTCCTGCGAGGATCCACCGCAAGGGCTGGTGGAAATGCGGTCGGGCCCTGTTTTCCCGACGCCGCGTGCCGCTGTGACCCGGATGCCGCGTGGCCCGGTTCAGCCGCCCGATGGTTCTACCGCATGGGGGTTGGTTGGTCCGAGGCGCTGGGCTAAGATAAGTGTAGCCGCCATGCCGGCGGCGTGCTCACCGTGCCTTCTGTTCGAGAGGTAAGGAGCCGTGGCCGATCCAAGCCGTGTTGCCGACGATTTGGTGACCGTCGAGGAGTTTTACGGTCTGCTGCCAGGCGACGAAAAGGCCGACCTCATCGACGGAGTCATCTACATGGCCTCGCCCGACTCGCGCCGCGCGAATAAGTTGACCGGGTTCGTGTGCTGGCTCTTCCAGGGCTTCCTGGAGGCCCGCGGCATCGGCGGAGATGTGCTTTTCAGCCGATATGCTTTCCGGCTGAGCGAGTTCCGCGCTCCCGAGCCGGACGTGGCCTACGTGCGTCCGGAGCGCGTCGGCTTGGTCGAGGAGGGCGGCATGCGGGGCGGCCCCGACATCGCGGTGGAAGTGGTCTCGCGCGAAAGCCGGCACCGCGATTACGACGACAAGCGGCGGCTCTACGAGGAGGCCGGCGTTCCCGAGTACTGGATCATTGACCCGATCCAAAAGCGCGTGGAGTTCCTCGTTCTGGAGGAGGGCCGCTACCAACTGGCCCCGCTGGAGGACAATCGCCTTTTCCGCAGTCGGGCCCTGCCCGGCTTTTGGATCGACGTCGACTGGCTCCTGGCCGATCCGCTCCCGCCTGCCACCCGCTGCCTTGAGGCGATCCTGGGCCAGCGGCGCCTTTGACGCGGCCGTCGAGTGGGCGGACGATCGCGCTTGCCCAAAATCATGGCTTCTCCGCACAAGAGCTCAACCAGATTCGAATTGTCATTCAGGCAAACCTGCAGAGGATTCAGGAGGCATGGCGTGAGCATTGCGGTTAGCACAGATACTCGGGTGAAGGGAGTTTCGGTGACCGAGGAGTTGATCACCTTCAGCCTAGTGGACGGACGCGTTGTGAGCATTCCACTGGCGTGGTCCTGGCGGTTGAGTGAAGCGACGCCAGCCCAAAGAAACAACTTTGAGATTATCGGCGACGGCTATGGAGTCCACTGGCCGGACGTTGACGAAGATCTCAGTGTCGAAGGCATGCTTCACGGAGTTCCCGCACCGCGTCCCAACAAGTGAGCAGGTCGGGTGAGGTCCTCACCTACGCCCTGCGACGTCGGCGCCCGAGGAACGGTTCATTGCAGCCCGTTTCTCAGGAACACGGTCCAGTGCAGGCATCGACAGGCGCCGAACCTGTCGTCGTGTGTCGGTTGTGGTCAGATCGCCCTTAGTCACTAGGGCTTCAGCCTAGCGCGGCGTGACCGACAGCCAGGATCCACGATCTTGTCGAGACGACAAGAAACCCGGGGCCAGTAATATGACGTGTGCCGGGGAAGGCCGCCGCGGATCGGGCCGGAGGAGCGACAGCGCCTGATCGGTTCGCCGGGGTAGTGCCGGCGGCATGCGCGGACACCCAAGCGACCGCGCCACCTCTCGACTCTACCTGCTTTGCTGCTTTCCGATCAGAGATGCCACGGGTCGCGCATGGGCTGGTAGACCAGCCGGTTGGCCACCTCGTCGCCGACGATCTCCTCCTTGACGGGGTCGTACTTGATCTTGCGGCCGAGACGCACGGCGATGTTCGACAGGTGCGCGATGGTCACGGCCCGGTGGGCGGCCTCGACGTGCCCGCCCGACTCCTTGCGGGTCTTGACCGCCTCGACGAACGATAAGAGCGGCTCGGGGTCCGGCATGGCCTCGACCTTCTTACGGCTCGCATCGTCCAGGTCGCCGAGGGCCACGTGACGTGGCCTCTTGCGGTCGTATCGCGGGCCCCACTTGTCGCCTTCGAGCACCAGGGTCAGGCCGTCGGCATACTTCAACTCCACCCAGGCCCAGAGCCCGCATGCGTCCGGATGCTGCGGCGGGGCGCAGGCTTCGACTTCGACGGGGCTGGTGTGGTCCTTGGCGTAGATCCACTGGAAGGGGTCCATGTAGTGCTGGGCGAAGTCGGCCAGTCCGCCGCCCTCGTAGTCCCAGTAAAAACGATGGCTCCAGCCGAAGCGGTGCGAGTGGTAGGGCCGCAGCGGCGAGGGGCCGCAATACATGTCCCAGTCGAGATGGGAGGGCAACGGCTCGGGCTTCAGATCCACTCGCCCGCAGTACTCCTGAACGGGGAAGCCGCCCTTGTGGATGAACACGGCGGGGCAGCTCTTCAACAGACCGCTCCGCATGATCTTGTGGATGGTGCGACTCGTGTTGCTCTTCTGCGCGCCGAAGCGGCCGCTGGTGCCGATCTGAAAGACCCGGCCGTAACGCTTGACCGCCGTGACCACGGCCCGGCCCTCGGCGATGAATCGGGTCATGGGCTTCTCGCAGAGGATGTCCTTGCCGGCCTGGGCGGCGGCGATGCACATCAGGGCGTGCCAGTGCGGCGGGGTCACAATGCTGACAACGTCGATGTCCCTGCGCTCGATCAAGCGGCGCCAGTCGGTGTAGAGTTCGACGTGCTCGCCGAACTTCTTCTTGGCGGCGGCCAGGCGGTGCTTGTCCACGTCGCAGGCGGCCAGGAGCCTGTAATCGCCCCCCGCGTGCTTGATGTAGCTGTCGAGGTCTTCCCCGGCCTGACCGCCGCAACCCAAGAGCCCGGCCGCGAGCGTCTCGCTGGGCGCCGGTTGACCCGGCCCGCCCAGCACGTGCCGGGGCACGATGGCCAGCGTGGCGCCCGCCACGGCGCCCTTGAGAATGCCCCGTCGGGTCACCTTGCCGCTGTGACTTCTCATCGCATCGCCCTCCTGCGTCTACGGGATTGCTCGCCGCACGATTGCTTTAGGGCATTTCGCTTCCTTTGTCAATAGCCCGGCTCGCGATCGTGCGAGTCGACCTGCGATGTGTCCTCCGGCCGCAGGAGGACGCTGAATCCGTCGGGGATCCTCCGGCCCACCCGGCGTAAGAGGCCGAGATAGTAGCGAAAGGGAATGCCGTAAAACGGGCTGACGGTTCGCTCGAAGAGGATCTCGTCGACGTTGGCCTGGCGTGCCATCTCGATCGCCCGGAGGAGGTTTTCCCGCCGCTCGGTCCAGCGGAAAAGCAGGTACTTCCACACGATCCTCGGTCGCGAGAGCCCTTTGGCGTCGCGATAGGCCACCAGGTCCGTCATGTTCCGAAGGGCCTTGGCAAAGTCGATGCCGCGCTGGTACTTCTCGGCCATCGCCTGGGAAATCCCGTCCAACGAAACCTGGATGTGGTCCACCAGCAGGGCCGCTTCGCGCTTGTCGTCGCAATCGATGGCCGTGGCGTTGGTCGACGTGTTGATGAACACCTCGGGATGGACCCGGCGGATGATCTCCAGCTCGCGGCGGATCGTCTTGGGCAAGAACGGCTCGCCGAAGTTGAGGTACGCCAGCGTCGTTATGCCACAATCCCGCAGCTCCGCGGCAACTCGCTCGACGTCCTCAAGCGACAAAGAGACCTTGCGGCGGAGCCGGCGGATCTCGCGCCGCGGGCAGCTCGCGCAGCGGAGATTGCAGGCACTGGTGTTCTCCACCATGATGAACGTCGGCAACCGGTAGGCCGCCGCCATGCGATCGGCCTTCGCCTTGTCGACCGCTTGCAGGTCGCAGCAGCGGCTGCACAAAGGAGTGGGCAGTTTCCCTCGGGCGAGCTCTCGGCGGAAGCGGCGCGCGATCTCGCCGGAGAGGATCTCGGCAAGCGACCGTCGCTGGAGATCGCCGATATGGCCGGTGCCGTCCACGTCGTGGCAGCTACACGAGACCGTCAGGTCGGAATTGACCGAGATGTTGACTTCCGAGTGGCCGGCCAACGCACGGCAATAGAATGCCTTGCCGCGAAGCCTGGATTTCGCCTCCAGGAACCTGCGGCGCACGGCCCGTAAGGCGGCCGAGATGTGCGGAACGATTTCCATCGGCACCCCTTCGAGAACACTACCTCTTCCGGAGACCTCCAAGATGCCCGTGCCGCCTATCGCACCGGCAAAGTCGGAGCAATCGGCACAGGCCGGCCGTGAGCGGCGGCTAGGGTGCCGGCGGCCAGAGCAGCTCCGAGATGATGCTCGCTCGCAGGCCCGTGATCTTGGCGATCTGCCGGGCATGGGCCTCTTGAAGCGTCGCGGCCGAGGCCCGGCGGTCTTCGTCCGCCGTGCGGATCTCGCCGAGTTGCCGGGCATTGAGCCTGCTCGGCGTGAGGCCCTCCAGCCGGGAGATGAACTTCTTGTCGGCGGACGCGTCCTGGTCTTCGAGAGAGGGCATGATCCCTTGGATCCGATCGTCCGGGATTTTCGCTGACCGGGCAACCTCGGCGATGAACTTCTTTCGGGGCTCTTCCAATCGCCGGGCAAAGTCGTCGGAGGCCTTCTGGAGGCGGTCCTTCTCTTCCGCGGTCAGCGGTCGCCCGAGCACCGTTTCGAGCCGCGAGACCAGCGATCCGATCTTGGGCAGCGGCCTCTTGGCACCTTTGGCTCGACTGGCGGCAACCGCCTCTTCGATTTCCGGCGGGACCTCATAGCCGGCACCGCGGAGGGCATTGGCAGTCCGGGCCCCGTGCCCCTGCTTCTCGGCGAATTGTTGCAGGGCCTCGGCCGGCCCTTTGGCCGGCTCCTTGGCTGGAAGAACCCCAGCAGCGCTCCAGGCGAAGGACGCCGCCAATACGGTGAAGCCGATTCTGCGGATCGTAGCAGCCATCAGAAAACCCTCGCTAGCGTGCCCTCTCGTTCTGTCTTCGGCCCAAATCAACTCTACTCCCTATGCTTCCTTACGCTTATCGCTCGGCCGGCAGTGGAGCCCCACCTGCGGAGGATGTGTTCCCGTACGCCCGGCACCTGGCGTTCAAGCGGCACGACTGTCCGGACCCGCAGCACACCCCGGATCGCCCCGACGCTTCACGACACAGGTTCGCGTCTCCAACTCGTTGCACGCGTGGTAGAGTTCATTTGCCGCGTTGAGGGAATTTGCGGCTTATCCGGCCGCTAACGAGCGGCCTCCAGAGACCGCACGAGGAACGGCGACTACCGGGTCTATCAGCGAACGAAGCACTTCGGATCGCTCGACGGACTCCGCGCTCTGAGCATCCTGGGCGTCATCTGGTCCCACACGGGGGCGTTGGCCTTCGAGGACGCAACGCTCCTAAGCCGCGGCTGGCTCGGAGTTCAGCTCTTCTTTGCCATCAGCGGGTTCCTCATCACCACCTTGCTCTTGCGCGAGCGGCGGCGCGCACAATCGGCCGGCCTTGAGGGGCATTGGGAGTTCCCGGCGAGCACGTTATACTTGACGCTAGGCAGCACCGGCGGGGGGCAGTGGTAATGGACTCGTTCAGCGAAAGGAGACAAGATGAGGACTTCAGTCAAGATCGCGGTCGGGATGTATCTTCTCGTGATGGCGGGATGCGTTGCTGCTTTCTTCGTGCAGCAATCCGTTGTGTACAGCGATCACATCAGACCGGGACGCGAACAGTCGCGGTCGCCTGTGCCCGTCACACTCAAAGACAAGACGAGCGGAGAAGTCCGTGAGGCAGAGATCTCGTTTGTGAATGACTCTGTCGTGACCAATCCCCTCCGAATGGGAAACGAAATCGAGGAACACCTCTTGTCGCTGATGGTTGCCAACCTGGCGACCGGGGTCATGTTCGTCTTCGTCGTGATCGCGGGATCCAGGAAAGCCGAACTGGCAGGTGCAGGCGACGCTTGACAGCACGCCTGACCACCAGGGAAGATCGAACCACTGCGCTAGTGTCCCGTCAATCTTCGATTGACGGGTGACGCGGAATCGTGTTTCATGG
>CAYGZA010000047.1:0-28124 GCA_964354135.1 uncultured Planctomycetaceae bacterium | reverse complement strand
AGATTGGAATCCGTGGACAACGGGACAAATCCTTTCGCAGGTGGAACTCTCGGTTGGTCGCCGACAACCTTCCTGGGATGCCGGCCGGCGGTCTGCGGAAACGGGCCAAACCTAGACTGTGGAGTATACCGGATTCGGCTCGGGTCCACAACCTCAGCGGCGAGAAAGCCCGTGTCGCAAGTGCTTGTGTCACAAGAAGTTGCGAGGCCATCCCCGTGGAGATTCCCCCAGCCGGTCCGAGGCCTTCTTGTTCCCTCGCTTAGACGGGGTTGTGACACGCCCTCGCGAAGCGAGGGGCGCGTCCTGCTGTCGGCATGGCGACGCTCGCCACGCCATACCACCCCGACGCAACCCCATGCCAGGCTACCGTCCCTTGGCCTCCGCCCTGTGCATGGCCTCGTCGCTGGCCCGGAGGATGTTCTGCCAATACTCGACCGGGTTGCGATCCGCGTGATGTCCGCCGATCATGATGTCGGGCCGAAGCGGCAAGACCTGCTCGCGCATGATCCGCATCACGGTGCGGGCTTTCGGCACGTCGTTCCAGCAGCGGTCGAGGATGTGGCCCGACCCGTGGAAGCCGATGTCCCCGGTGAAGATCACGCGCTTGCCGGCCAGATCCATCACGTAGACCACCGAGTCGAAACTGTGGCCGGGGGCGGAGATCGCCTGGACGTCGATGCCGTCGAGCGTGAAGCGGGCCGTATCGCCGGGCCGCGCCAGGGGCAAAGGCTGGTCGATCGCGCACGGGACCCAAATGCCGTAGTGGCTCAAGGCGGGAATCATCCACGTGGGCCGGGGCGGCGCGATGACGCGATCCCCTCCCCGGGCAACGCAGGTCCACGCCAAGAGCACGATCCACAGTGGCGCCGCGATCCGGTCCCCGCGCGACCAACGGACTGTTCCGCCGGTGCTCGTCCGGACTGCCCCATCGGTTCTCGTCGTCTTCATGACAATCTCCCCGGTCGCTTCATCCGCCCGCCGCCCGAGTCGCCGATCTCACTTCGGCGCAAGGACTTTCCGGACCACCTCCGCGCACTTCAACAACGCTAGGCGACTCCGCAGTCCGTAGCCGTTGGAGCGGAGCGATTCTTCCGATGGATCGCGTTCGGGCTTCACGAGCCCATTCTTGCCGCCGGACACGAGGCCCGCAAGGTCTCGGTACACGAGTTGAGGCCACCGCGTCCCCGTTGACGCACATTGCCCGGTTGTTCCGCACGCAGCGCGGCCAAATGATGTTGCGTGAAACCACCCGTGACGTGGTAGAATCGGCCTCACCCGTGCAGTGCGATGGTGGCGGTGGCACTGGTCACGCCTTCGCTTCCCATCGCCAGTCCGTTTGTTCCGCGCGCCCTGCAAGCTCTATGAAGCTCTCCCTGGTCGATGAAACGGAGATGCCGCCGTGCCTGGACGATAAGATCCGCGCGGGCTTGTGTACCTGCTTCCCACCGGACGCGCCGGTGTTTAGCAGGAGTCGGGCGTGGCACGGCAGCACGCCGGAGTACAGCGTGGTCATCGAGGACGAAGACCTGGTGATCGCCCACGTCGGCGTAGTCGGCCGGACGGTCGCCGTGGGCGGCACGCCGCTGCGCGTGGCGGGCGTGCAAAACGTATACGTGCTCCCGGAATACCGGGGGAAACACCTCTCGACCGGGGTGATGCGGGCGGCCATGACGGAGGCCGCCCACCGCGATCTCGATTGCGGTCTGCTGTTCTGCGTGCCGTCGCTGGAGAGGGTCTACGCCTCCTGTGGCTGGCAGAACCTGGGCCGGCGCCGAGTGGTCCGGGTCGAGCACGGCCGCGAGGTCCCCATCCCGGACAAGAACATCGCCATGTTCCATCCCATCCGGGTCACGGCGTTCCCCGACGGCCTGATCCACCTGTGCGGCAACGACTGGTAGCGGCCACGCATCGCAGGCCCAGCGGACGATAAGCTGGACGATGGTCAGGGGGGGGCCCGGGCTTGAAGCCACCGCGCGCTACCCCAGCGCGCTCGGCCAGTTTGGCCACCAGTTCCGCGGGAAAACGCCGGCAATTGCCGTAATTCCTGGGGGCGTCGTGCTTCCCCAGATAGTGGCGGCGTTCCTTGACCTGGACAAACGCCTGCCTTTGCCTCTGACGTCGAGTCGGGGCGACAGGATTCGAACCTGCGACCTCTTGGTCCCGAACCAAGCGCTCTAAGCCAGGCTGAGCTACGCCCCGAGTATCTAAACTCGTCTCTGCTATGATATTTCTGTCGATCTGACCACTGTCGCTTCGTGTCTTCCCGCGTTCTCTATTTGCCCTATTTTCATGCTGGTTGGACCCTTTTCCGTCCCAGTGCAGAACCGGAGAACTTGGGACCACTGACCGAAACCGGTCGGTCAACGTGATGTAGGATACCGGACCACGGGCGGGGCGTCAACCGAAAGTGATCCCGTGATCCCGGACCGAGCCGCGTGGCTGCGTCGTTCGGGGTGCAGACGGCACGCGCGCGGCCGATGGCAGGAGGCTGTGGGCAGGTCTAGGGGGCCCCGTGCAGGACCTTTTGGCGAGGCCCCGGTCGCAGTTTGCCCAGCATGCCTTCGCGTCGACGACCCGCCGCAGCTCCGAGCGGTGCGGCTCCCGGCCCAGCGCGTCCCCAACCATGGAAAACGACCGAAGCTGCGGGGAACGCTCGCTCGGTCCTGCACACAAGCACCGCCTCGGAAACGACTTCCACACGCCGCAAGGGGCTCCCCCCCTTGCAAACCCGCGCTTGCACTGCTATCTTTGCTGCTATCATTGGGATAGTGTCGGCCAGCGATCGTGAGGCATCGCTTGCCACCCTGGAGGGACTCTCCCCGATCAGGAGGATGACTATGTTGGTTCTTTCGCGAAAGGTCGGGGAGAAGATCCTGATCGGACAGGACATCCAGATCACCGTGGTTCGGGTCTGTCAGAACACGGTGCGGATTGGAATCGAGGCCCCGCGGCACTTCCAGGTCGTCCGCGAGGAAATCAAAGACCTTCCGCGCGTCGAATCTGCCGCGGCCGAAGAGTCCGGCCAGTCGTGAGCGGCTTCCCTTCCCGCCGCGGCGACACCAATCCTCCTTCCATCATGCGCGACGCGCGCAACAAAACGCCCCCGGAGCAAGTGTTCCGGGGGCCAAGCTCTAGTCGACTTTGCGACTCGTCACCACTCAGACGGGCTTAACGTTCTCGGCGCGGGGCCCTTTGGGGCCGCGGCCTTCGGCGTATTCTACCCGCTGCCCGACCCGGAGGGCTTCGATCGAAGTCCCTTCCAGGGCGGTGTGATGGAAGAACAGGTCGCCCTGCTCTCCGTGGATGAACCCGAACCCTTTGTCGGCAACCAGCTTCTTGATGGTACCTTGCGGCATGTCCGCCACTCCTAACAGAAAACGTGAAACGCACACAGGCCATCGGCCTTCACGCACAGCCCCTTCCTGTAACGGAAGGCGTCGGCCAAACGTCGGGGGGAGAAAGCAACCGCAATCGGCGGTACCGTCGCAAGGTCACCGCGACAACAGCAGTCTAACCGGAAGCAGAGCACTCGCAAAGAGTCGGGGACTCACATCTTGCTTTCTCGCCACCCGTTATGAGAAGTATTGTACCAGCCCCGGTGTGGAATTAGAAGGGGAAGGCGGCGCGACGTCCATTTTGCGTTAACCTGTGCGTCGGCAAGCAGTTGCGCCGCGAACTGTTGGGCGGCCGGTACCACAGAATCGAGGGCCGTGCCGTTCGAAGCCGGCGAGCCCTCGACGCGGCGGATCGTCGCTGCGAAGCCGCTGGGGCACTCCGATCGTCCCGTGGAGGTGCCCCGCGCCCGGCGACCGCTCCGACCCTCATGCCGATACTCTCCAACGAGACGAAGGATTCCCAGGCCGCGTCCCTCTCCCGCTCGAGACAGACATTCCCACGGTTTGGGCATGACATTGCGGTGGACGGCGGATATAATGCCCGCCTCGTATTCTCTTGTTGCACTGCGGCGCCCGGATCGCGCGGAGTTCGCTCCAGCACTGTTGCCGCCTAGAACAGAACGGATGGAATATGGCTGGTGCGGCCTTCGGGCGTGTGCACACCTTCCACATCCCCGTCATGGGGACGGGATTCGCGATCGACACCGCATTGCGGGTTGCGAAATACGGAATCACCTCGACGCTTTCCCTGGTGGACGACGTTCTCATCGAGCAGATGCGAAAACTCCACTGCTCCAGGCAGGGAGAGCCCTACGAGGAAATCAGCCAGAAGCACGAGGATGCCCGCGCCCTGCGGATCACGGCGTACCTGAATCTCTTGGACCGTCTGGTCGATCGCCAGGTGGACGAGCTGCAGCGATCGGCCTTCGAGCCCGGCAGCGAGATCACGCGCTACTACGAGATGTTGCCGGCCTCGCCGCTGGCCGACGCCTACGGCGAGATGCTGGCGAGCTCCGATCCCGGGCGGCGGGTGCGGATGCAGGAGCGGCTCCGCCGGCTCGCCGTGCCGGGGGGCATCGACGTGAACATCATGTCCAAGGGCGACCGCGACGCCTACCGCGACGGCCGGAAGCTTCCGCCGGAATACAGCGACGCCTCGGCGGCCCTGCGCGGCTACGCGAACAGCACCCTGCGCTCGTCGATCGTCTTCTCCGCGGGCATGAACCCGCGCCTGTACTCGTACGCGGGCCAGTTCCCCGACTTCCTGCCCGACGAAAGCGGCGTGCTGCGCAAGAAGATCGTGCTGAAGGTCACCGACTACCATTCGGCTGCGGTTCAGGGGAAGTTTCTGGCGAAGCGGGGGCTGTGGGTGTCGGAATACCGCGTCGAATCGGGCCTCAACTGCGGCGGCCACGCTTTTGCCACCCCGGGAATCCTGATGGGGCCCGTTCTGGAGGAGTTCAATGAGAAGCGGGAGGAGCTGGCCTCGCAACTGCACGCGGTGTACGGGCAGGCCCTGGCCGCGCGAGGCCGGCCCGTGCCCGAGGAGCCTTACGAAGTGCGGATCACGGCCCAGGGCGGGATCGGCACCGCGGAGGAAGCGGCGTTCCTGATGGACTACTACGGCGTGGACGGCACCGGCTGGGCCACGCCGTTTCTGCTGGTGCCCGAGGTGACCAACGTCGACGAAGAACATCTCCGAAAGCTGGCCGAGGCCACCGAAGACGAGGTCTACCTCAGCGACGCCTCGCCGTTCGGTCTCCCCTTCTGGAACCTCCGCAACTCGGCCAGCGAAGAAGCGCGGCGGAAGCGCATCCGGGAAGGGAAGCCGGGGAGCGCCTGCCCCAAGGGCTACGTGAAGCTGTTCAACATGGAATTCACGAACATGCCGATCTGTACGGCCTCTCGCGACTATCAGCGCCGCAAGCTCGCGCACCTGGCCGAAGAAGACCTTTCGCCGGAGCAGCTCGACGCGGTGCGCGAGTCGGTGCTCGCCAAGTCGTGCATCTGCCACGACCTGGGCGGCGGCGTGGCCCTGAAGAACGGGCTCGATCCCCGCGCCACCCCCGCCATCTGCTGCGGCCCCAATATCGTGAACTTCTCCAAGATCGCCACGCTGGAGGAGATGGTCGGCCACATCTACGGGCGCACCTCGCTGCTGACCAACCCGAACCGCCCGCACATGTTCGTCCGCGAGCTTGCCCTGTACGTCGACTTTCTCCGCAAGGAGATCGAGAAATCGGCGTTGGACCTCTCGTCGTACACGTTCAAGTATCTCTGCCAGTTCAAGGAGAACCTACTGGACGGCATCGAATACTACCGGCGTCTTGCCGGGCAGTTCGTCGAAGAGACGCGCCATCGCTTCGTATACGGCCTCGCAGCCCTGCGCGAAGTCATCGATCCCATGCTCGCGGAGGCGGCGGTCTGATCCTGCGGGAAAGTCCAAGCGACGGCTTCAGTCCGGGGCATCCCGTTCTTCCCTCATCCTCCGCTCGGCCTCCTGTCTGAGGCACCAGACGATCAGGGCAACGGGAACCGCGTAGCGTACGCCAAGCCACAGACACGAGAGAAGTCCGCCCGCCAGGAGCGCTTCGCGGAGTTCCGGCAGGAACCCCCAGGCGGGAAAAAAGCAGAACAGAACGCAGGCCAGCCCCGCGCAGACCGGCCCATTCTTGTCTTTCTGCAGGGTCAGAACGCCGCCCACCGCGACCGCCGCAGCCAGTCCCACCCGGGCTAAGCCGGACCATACGCCGCCAAACAACGGGTTGTCTGCCGCGATCGATCCGACGGATCCCAGGAGCACCAGGGCCGCCACACTGCCATAACCGAGGGCCAGAAGCCCAAAGACCAGTCGCCAGCGGTCGGTCTCCAGCAGGCTTCGGAAGTCGATCTCAGCAAAGCGGAATAGCGAAGGCGAAGGGGCAGCACCGGTCTCGTGCGGTTCCGGCGGCGGTGTCTCGGCTGCCGTGTGGCCCGGAGGGCGGACCGACGCCGGCTCGGGCCCTTGCGATTCCCCTGCGGGCGATTGCCGAGCAGGCGGGGCGCCGAACGCGCGGACCACCTCGTCTTCCCAAGCCGAGTCCTCAACCGCCTCTGCCGGCGCCGGCACCGGGAGCACGGCGCCGCAGCGGCATTTCACCCGCTTCGCACTCGGATGGTCCTGCACCCGGTAGGTTCTTCCGCACTTCGGACACTGCACGGAAACTGGCATCGATCTCCTCCGGCACGGCGAAACGTAAGTGTCCGTTCATGTTTCCGCGGGGTCAATTGCCAAGGCCCGCGATGTCCGATAGGATACAGCGGGAACAGCATCGGTGGGGTTTTCGCGGGGATTGCCGCCGGCAATTGAGCGGACTCGGTCGCTCGAAACATGACCCCCCGGCAGCGGTAGCGGCTGAGCGCCATGGGCATTTACGATCGAGATTACTATCGCCAACCGCGCCGCTCGCCTTGGCTTGTGGCCCCCCGGTCTGTCACCGCGACCCTGATCGTCATCAACGTGGCGATCTTCCTGGTGGACTACGTGCTGCTGCCGGAGGCCTCGCGGGGGACTTTGCGGTGGCACCTCAAAGTCTCAGTCGAAACCCTGACCCTGCCGGCTTTCTGGTGGCGCTGGTGGCAGTTCCTCACCTACGGCTTCATCCACGCCTACCGGCCGGAACACATCGTGATGAACATGCTGGGGCTGTGGTTCTTCGGGCGCGCGATCGAGGAGCGTTACGGGTCGAAGGAGTTTCTGCGGCTCTACCTGACGATGCTGGTTTTCAGCTCGGTGCTCTGGGTGACGGTGAGCAAGCTTCAAGGGGCCCCGGCGGGCGATTCGATCATCGGGGCCTCGGGCGCGGTCACGGGGACGATCATCCTGTTCGCCCTGAACTACCCGCAGGCCCAGGTGGCCTTCTTCTTCGTGTTGCCGATGCCCGCGTGGTTCATGGGGGTCCTCCTCGTGGCCGGCGATGCCTACGGGGCGATCTCGCGGCCGGAAGGGAGCCGAGTTGCATTCGTTGCCCATTTGGCCGGGGCGGCGTTCGCCCTCCTGTACTTTCGCCAGGGGTGGAATCTCGGACGCCTTCTGCGGTTGCCCTCGTTCTGGCGGGTCCTGAAGCGGCGGCCCCGTTTGCGGATCCACGTCCCCGAGGAGAAGGACAAGGAACTCAGCTCGGAGGTTGACCGCATCTTGGCGAAGATCTCCCGCGAAAAGGAGTCCAGCCTGACCCGCAAGGAACGCCGCACCCTGAAGAACGCCAGCCGCCAGTACCAGAAGAAGCGGCAGTCCACCCGCGGGGGCGAGGGATAGGATTTCGGGGCGTTGCGCGGCCGGCACAACGTGCATCAGAGTGGGCCCTTGCCGGCAGGTTTGGGGTCTTCACCCCTGTCGGCCTCTCGGCGAATCGACGGCCCGTAGAGCCGCTCCAGCGCGTCGGCTGCGTAACGGGCCAAGAGCCGGTTACCGCGGGGGTTGGGATGCACGCCGTCGTCCTCGGTGAGATAGGGGCCGCCCGCCCATTTGCCCGGCGGGAGCGTCGGGCTGGCCAGGAGCAGCCTGCGAAAGGCCGTGTCGGGGATAAGCTCCAGGTCGTACTGCCGGGCCAACTCGCGCTCCAGCCCGGCAAAGGGATCGATCATATAGCCCCGCGGTATTTCCATCAACACGACCTCGGCCCCGATTTCGCGGCAGGCGGCGATGATCGCTTCCAGGTTTGCCTTGGTCGCGTCGCGGCCGCGCCCTTTGAGGAAATCGTGGGCCCCAAGTTCGAGGATCACCACCTGTGGCCGCGTGGCACGCAAGCGAGGCAAAAGGGCCATCGCCTGCTCGGTATCGATTCCGGGCACGCCGATATTCACCACCGGCAGGGCGATCATGCCGCCCAGATGCTCGGGATAGCCGCGCTGCGGCAGTCCCGAGGAGGTCATGCTATCGCCCAGGCACACGACGGGCTGCCTCGGCTTGAGCACGACCGGATGATTGCACCTCGCTGAGAGGTGCCAATCGACGGCCGTCATTCCCCAGGTCGTCCACAGCGAGAATACCCCGAGCCAGGAGAACGGCCGCGACCATTCCGCAGTCCCTCGCCCGCGCAGCAGCCAGCGCCCGAGCACCACGACCACGGCCACGGATGCGAGGGCTGCCAAACGGGGCGTGTTGGGGACACGCTTAACCGCCACCACCCCGGCGCCCAGCAGCAAGGGAAGCCAGCCCCAGCGGCCGCGGAAGACCGCCACCGTGTGCCAGACCAACCAGCACGCGATCATCCAGGGCACGGCGTTGGGAAACGTGAAGAGCGCCAAAGACACGAGGATGCAAAGGGCCAGCATCCGCCCCGCCTGGCTCAACACCGAGCGAATCGGCGATTGCGGTTCTCGTTGTGGGTGGGCGACGTGCATCGGAGTGCGTTCGGGGCAACTGCGGAATGAGACGTCATGCGGCAGGGCAGGAATGGCGGACTCGCATCGGCTACTCGGCCGCCTCCAGCATTCCCAGCCGCCAGGGAATCTGGCCGTACGGTTTCCCTTGGTAATCCCCTTGCTTGACGCCCTGGAAGAGGAACTCCAGCCGGGCCGGGTCCACCGGCATGGTCTCGTCGACCGAGGCGCGGACCAGCTCGCCGTGACTGAAGGAATCGCTCCACCGAGGGCCGGCAAACCGCACGTTTCCGGGCGCGGCAAACGGCCGCTGGAGCGTGTCGGCCAGCGGCTTCCATGCCCCGTCGAGCCGGTCGGCCAGATAGGCCTTGTAGTACCGCCCGCCGCCGCCCTGGGCCTCGACGATCGTCAGGTACTTGTCGAGCCCCTGGAGCAGGTACGTGTGACTCGCCTCGAAGATGTCGCCGCGGAGGCAGACCTCCGGCTCGCTCCAACCGGAGGGGAAATCCTCGATCGCCGTCCGGGCCCGCCACATCTGACCGTCCAGCGACGTGAAAAACAGATAGGCGTGCGTTCGGTCGCAGATCACCCAGAAGTCGATCCATCGCGAAACGCTCCTCGGCTGCTCGGCGAAGACCAGCGCCGGCTTGCTCCAGCTCGACGGCTCGGCCAGGTTGCCGGTGGTTGACCAGGCCGGCTGCAACTCCGGCTTGCGGGACTTATCGCTGGTCTGGTAGATCAGGTACCACTTCTTGTGCGGCCGGAAGTAGAACACCTGCGGGGCGCAGTAGTAGCCCGCGGTCACTTGAAGGAACTCGCGGCGGGCGTCCGCCTTCGCCTCCTTCCAATCGCTGAAGGCCAGGTACTCGATCTGATGCGAGCGGGCCTTGGCGCGGACCGTGCAGAAGAGGTGCCAGCGGCCGTCGTGCCGCACGAAACTCGGGTCTTTGACCGAGAAGTAGGTCTCGTCCGCCGCCGTCCTCGGGAACACCAGCGGCTCGCCTGTCTTCCACAGAAAACGCCCGGCCAACAGGTTCTGGACGGCCCGCGAAGGTTGTGCGCTACCCGTTTCCTCCGCGCCGGCCGAGACCGCGGGACAGATACCCGACAAAGTGGCGATGAGCAGTATAAGAATCGATCTCATGGCAGGAGGTCTCCTTGGGGTTGCGAATGTCGATAGCAGCGGGCGACGACCGCGCAGGGGCTCGGCAGGAGCCTCGCCCTCCCGGCGTCGATTATGCTTCTTCCGGTCCGCGGTAGACCCGGTGGCGGAGCAAGTTCTTGTCCGAGGTCAGCGGGCCGGAGGTTTTGTCGTCGCGGAGGATGGAGTACATCATGTCGTATTTCGCGTCCAGGTCGTCGGCGTAATGGATCAAGACGGCCTCGGGGGTCATCGGCGGCTTGGGGGAGCCCCACTCCGGCAGCCGCTGGTGGGCGATGATCAGGTGCTCCAGCCGCAGGAGCGAGTCGGCGTCGAGTCCGGTCTGAGCGGCGGCCTCGCGGACCATGTCGCGGCCCAGGAGCAAGTGGCCGATCAAGGCGCCGGACGGGGTGAAGATCGTGTCGGCCGGCTGCTGCCGGAGCTCTTCGAGCTTGCCGATGTCGTGGAGGATCGCCCCGGCCGCCACGAGGGCCTTGTCCAGCGGCGGCCGCATGTCGGGGTACTTGGCCGAGTACTTGTCGGCCAGGTAGAGGCACGTCCGCGTCACGCTCAGCGTGTGCTCCAACAAGCCCGCGGCAAAGGCGTGGTGATGCCGCCGCGCCGCCGGATAGGTCAAGAGCTGCCCGCGGCGGGCTGCCAGGATCGACTCCACCGTCTGCCGCAAAGGCCCGGCGGGGATTTCCTTGCGGGCGACGTCCGATAGCTCCGCCAGCATCTCCTCGGGAGGGAACCGCGACTGCCGCAGGCACATCATCGGGTCGAAGCCGTCGGCGGCGTCGGACTCGATCACCTCGCGGATCTTGCGGACGTCCAACTGCGGACCGTAGCTCGTCTCGCGGTACACCGCACGGACCTTGTAGAAGACCCCGGGAGTCCACCGCTGGCGGCAGTCGGCGGCCAGCGGTGAATCGACCCAGATGGGAAAGTTCACCTCGCGCCGGGCGTCGCGAAAAGTGACCTTGAAGTACGGCTTTCCCTCGCGGGTCCGCAATTCCTCTTTGGCGGTCAGGAGCACGAAGAGATCGCCTTCCTGGTCGGGCTCCATTTCCGAGAGCCGAACGATGGGTGACGTTGAGCGGGCCATCTCGCTTGGTCCCTAGGATCCGGAGGGCAGGAGAATCGCCGTAGACCGGCTATTCGGCACCATTGTAACCAACCGAACCGTCCGGCGGCAGGAGGCGCCGGTGGAGAATTGCCTGCCCGGCACCGCCGAGTGAAGATCCCCTGTCCAGTGACCCGAATCGAACGATAGATGGGCACTTCACGACCGCGACCGCTGCGTCCCCAACCGCCAAGCCCCACCCGGATGGCGCAGGCATGGCTCGACGGCTTCCTCGCCTACTGCGCGGGGGAATGCCACCTGGCCGAGAACACCGTGGCCGCTTACGGGCGGGACCTGAAACGGTTTTCCGCCTGGCTAAGCGGGCGGAGCATTCCGGCACTCTCGATCCGCGACCTGGCCGACTTCACCACGTGGCTCCACGGGCAGAAGCTGGGACCGGCGACGCTGGCCCGGCACCTGGTCTCCTTGAAGCTCTTCTTCCGCTACTTGCAGTTGGAGGGAGTGCTCGAAGACAACCTTGCCGAGCTGCTGGGGAGCCAGCGGCTCTGGCAGCGGGTGCCGAGAGTGCTCAGTCCGCAGCAGGTGGAGCGGCTGATCCAAAGTCCGGCGCCGCGCGACCCGTTCTGGCGGCGGGACCGTGCCCTGCTGGAGCTCCTCTACGCCACCGGCTGCCGGGCGTCGGAGCTTTCGCACCTGAAGCTCCGCGACGTGTACCTCGGGGAGGGTTTCTGCCGCTGCTGGGGCAAGGGAAACAAGGAGCGGATGATCCCGCTGGGCGAGCGTGCCGCCGAGGCGGTCCGCGCGTACCTGGAACACGAGCGGGGAGAGCTTGCCGCCCGGGCCCCGACCGAGGCGCCCTGGCTTCTCCTCTCCTACCGCGGTCGCCGCCTCCGCCGGGAGCGGGTCTGGGAGCTGCTGAAGAGATATGCCCGGCGCATCGGGGCCCCGTCGAGCATCAGCCCCCACACGATGCGCCACAGTTTCGCCACGCACCTGTTGGCAGGCGGGGCCGACCTTCGGCAGGTGCAAGAGATGCTCGGCCACGCCAGCATCAGCACCACGCAGATCTACACCCACGTCGACGCGTCGCGGCTGAAGGCCGTCCACAAGCAGTTCCATCCCCGGGCGTAAGACGGGCCCCTTTCTCGCCGCTCGTCCCTCGCCCCTACTTCTCGATCGCCTTGGCCCAGCGGCTGCTCGGATACTGTTCTTGGAGGGCCTGCTGCGTTTCCTTGGCGCGGTCCAGTTTCTTCAGGTCCTGCCATACGGGGATGAGGTGGAAGAGGGCCTCGGCGTGGGCCTCGGCCGCGGAGGAATACAGGGTGTCGACCCGGAGGAGCGCGAAGAGGGCCTCCTGGGTGCGGCCGGCCTTCTTCAGCGCGATCCCCAGGGCGTTGTAGGCCTGAGCGAGCAGCTCCACGTCGTCTTCCGCGGCCGCGGCGATTACCTTGTTGGCGATCTTGACGGCCTCGTCGGCCTGGTTGGCCTCGGCCAGGCAACGGGCCCTGCCCAGGGTGGCCGCCACGCGTTGGGCTTCGGCCAACTCGCTGTCGGCCTTCATCGCCAGGACGCTCTCGAAGGACTTCATCGCCTCTTGCGGCTTGTTCTCCGCCAGAAGGACCCGGCCCACCGCGACCGCCGCCCGCATCTGGCAGTCCGGCCACGGGGCCTTGCCGACCTGCTCGTAGTACTTCCGCGCCCGGTCGAACTGCTGATTGGCGACCAGCAGGTCGCCGACCACCTCGTTGGCCTCGAGGTAATGGTAGCTTTGGGGGTGGGCCTTCACAAAGTCGGCCATCAGTTTCCCGGCCTCGGGAATCTCCCCTTTGCCCGCCGTCGCCAACCGGGCGGCAACGAGCGCCTGGTAGAACTCGATGTCCTGTCTGATCTCGGCCCGCACCACGTCGTCCGGGTTGACCCTATCCAGATCGGCTTGAGCACCCTCATAATCGCCGGCGGCTGCCGCCGCCCGTGCCTTGCGCAAAGGGGTCGGCTCGTCGCTGTATTCAATCCACCGGATTCGGTTGACCGGGACCTTCTCGTTGGCAGTCGGCAGGGCGATCGTCACCTCAAGCGGCGTCATTTGGACGATCTTCCCCGCCAGTCTGGTCTTCCCAACCCTAATGACATCCTCTGCCCAAACCGCAGTGCCGGCGGCCAGCCACGCAGCGACTGCCCATTTCATCGCTTTGCTGTTCACGCGAATCCTCCTCTGCCGACTCGAGCAGCCCGTTCAGCGTGGGAGCATGTCACGCCCCCCGGACTTCCACAGGCGTCTGATGCCTCGCGTCTCATGCTACCATCGGCCCCACGACAGCGGCAATGACCGAAGCGACCAGTGTGCGGCCATGCCGCAACTGGCGCGAAACGACAACAAACGGAGCGTTGACTTCCTAGCGGGCCCCACTGGGCCACCGCGATACGATCCTGTCCAGCGGCATTCCCTATCTCTTCTATTCTACCGCGTTCGTCGCGTCCTGCACGCAAAACGGCGGACTGGGGCTGGCCCAAATCGGCGCACCGCTTCCTCGTTTTCCCATTCCCGCGTAGGATGTTGCACAATCTCGGTAACGCAGGAGGGGAGACCTTGAAACGCGCGAAGGTCAGCATCATAGGTGCCGGGAACGTGGGAGCAACCACGGCCCTGTGGTGCGCGGCCGCCGAGCTGGGGGACATTGTCCTGGTCGACATCCCGCAGACCGAGGGGATGCCGCAAGGGAAGGCCCTCGATCTTGTGCAGGCTGCGCCAATTATCGGTTTTGACGCCCACGTCATCGGCACAACCACCTACGACGAAACCGCGGGTAGCGACGTGGTGGTGATCACCGCTGGGATACCTCGCAAGCCGGGCATGAGCCGGGATGACCTCCTGGCCACCAACGCCCGGATCGTGGGAGACGTGGCCGAGCAGATCCGCGGGACCAGCCCCCAGGCGATCGTGATCGTCGTGAGCAACCCGCTGGACGCGATGGTCCAGCGGGCCTGTCAGGTGACCGGCTTTCCTCCGCGTCGGCTGATCGGGCAGGCCGGCGTGCTGGATACGGCCCGATTCCGCGCGTTCCTGGCGATGGAGTTGGGGGTTAGCGTCGAGGACGTGTCGGCGATGCTCTTGGGCGGGCACGGCGACAGCATGGTGCCTTTGGCCAGTTGCAGCGCGGTCGGCGGAATCCCGGTCACGTCCTTGATGGAGCCGAGTCGGCTTGAGCAAATTGTGCGCCGCACGCGGGACGGCGGGGCGGAAATCGTCGGGCTGCTTAAGACCGGCAGCGCCTACTGTGCCCCTGCCGCAGCGACCGCGCAAATGGTGGAGGCCATCGTCCGCGACAAGAGGCGGCTCATCCCGTGCGCGGCCTATTGCGACAAGGAATATGCGGTCGGCGGCTATTTCGTGGGCGTGCCGGTCGTCCTCGGGGCCGGAGGCGTGGAACGGATCATCGAGTTGAAGCTGAGCGACAGTGAGCAAGTGGCGTTCCAAAAGAGCGTCGAAGCGGTCAAAGACCTGGTGGCAGCCATGAATCGCTTGACAGGGGCCGTGCGCTCCGGCTAATGCGCGCATGGACCGCTGGCGGCACACGTCGAATTCATTTCATTTCACCGGCAATCGGCCTTCTGTGGTTGACACTTCGGGTAGGAATGCATTACAGTCTTCTGTGTTTCGGTTCCTGAAGAGGTGCCGCGGGGCGGAGGGACGGAAGGTTGCCTTCGCGCGGCATCGCGTGCGGTTTCCATGACGGAAGCAGTGGATTGGGCAAGTCACCTTCACTTCTCAACTAACAAGCCCTAAGGGAATCATGAACCGATCTCAACGCCTGACCACGCCCAAGTGGTCCAGTTCAGGGGCGTCTGCCGGCCCTTCTTTCAGTCTCGATGCCGCTCTGTTCAGCCCGCCCGGGCACGATGCGTCGCGGGCGCTGTTCGCGCCGGTACACTACGAGCCGAACTACGCGTATCCGCTGTTGATATGGCTGCACGGGCCGGGGAACGACGAGTGGCAACTGATGCGGATCATGCCGCTGGTGAGCATGCGGAATTACGTGGCGGTCGCTCCCCGTGGGTTCCGCGCTTTCCAGGGGGACGTCGAGCGGGAGGGTTGGGGCTGGTCCCAGCACCCCGAGCACATCCAAGAGGCCGAGCACCGGGTCTTCGAGAGCATCGAAGCGGCCCAGCGGAAGTTCCACATAGCGTCCCATCGCGTCTTCTTGGCAGGATTCGACTGCGGGGGAACGATGGCGTTTCGCGTGGCGATGAGCCACCCGAGCTGGTTTGCGGGAGTGCTGTCCGTTGGCGGGGCGTTTCCCCGAGGGGATACGCCGTTCGGCCAATGGACCCTGGCCCGGCGATTGTCGGTCTTCCTGGCCGTCGGCCGCGACAGCCAAGAGTACCCGCCGGCCCAGGCGTGCGACGACCTCCGCCTGTTCCACGCGGCGGGGATCTCGGTCACCCTCCGGCAGTATCCCTGCGGCCACCAGTTGAGCCCCCACATGCTGGGCGATATGGACCGGTGGATCATCGAGCAGATCATTGCCCCCGTTGACGCATCGCTCCCGGTCGGCCACCGGCGGTAGAGTGCGCTTTACGCCCCTTACCATGGCCGGGGAAGTCTTCCCCGATTAGCCAGCCCGCCTTTCTTGCGCCCCTCGCGGTCTTGCGGCCCCCACCCGCAATGTCCCGTAGGAAGCTCGCAATCCCATTGCGGCTAAAGGTGGATTGACACCGGGACGCACTTTCGAGTACATACTGCCCACCTTTTCCTCAGTCTTGTCTTGCCCAATCCGGTGCCGAACCGTGGGAATCGACACCCGAGCGGGCTGTTTGGAATCCCCGAACGTCTACCGCTGCGCTCGGGACCCCCGGAATGGTCCGCAAGACGGAGCGGCACCGCTCCGTTGCTCGATTCCGTTGGGATCGCCGGGGCTAGAACCCTCACCGCAGCGGCCGAGCCAACCAGAGCGATATGCCGCCGAAAGTCGCCCCAGAGCCGGAAGTCGCCCCTGAGCGCGAAGTCGCCCCTGAGCGCGAGGTCGCTACTGAGCGCGAAGTCGCTACTGAGCGCGAGGCCGACCAAGAGGCGGCCGAACAACAATCCGGCGCCGAAACGCCTGGTCGGCTGGTACGACTGCTGGGCCGTCTTCGGGCAGTCGGGGCCTGGGTTGTCGCCAGCCGATTCAATACGGTTCTGACAGCGCTGGCGGGTGTGGCGTTGCTCGGTGCGATCGCAACCACGTGGCTCGTCTTCACTGTGTCCCGGCCCGCCGAAAAGGTCATAGATACCTTGGCAATGGCCCTGGAGGCGTTGGACCGAGGCGCCGGCGACGAGGCCCGGCAACTGGCCGAGACGCTCTACCAGCCGACTGCGGCCCAGGCAGAGCAAGGGGGCGGCGCCGCGTATGTTCTCGGTGTGCTCGCCGCCCGTGAGGCCGAGAAAGCGACCGGAGCCAAAAAGAAGAACCTCCACTTGCTCGCCGCCCGGTATCTCCAAGAGGCCCTAGACGCCGGGCCGCCGCCGGACCGGCTGGACGAAGGCGTGTTTCTGTTGGGCAAGAGCCTCTATCAGGCAGGGCGGCTCAGTGCCGCCCGCCCGGTGCTCGCCGAGGTCCTCAAACGCGATGCCAAGCACGCCGCCGAGGCCCACCTCTTGCTCGCCGGCGTGTGCTTGCGCGATCCGGCCCCCAAGCTGCCCGAAGCCCTGGAGCACAACGACAAGTACCTGGCAAGCCGCAGTCTCTCCGGTAGCCAACGCTATCGCGGCCTGCTTCAACGGGCCGAGGTCCTTCTCCGAATGGGCAAGCCTGCCGACTGCTCGGAAACGGTCGGCAAGATCCCCTCCGAGGCGGCCGAGCGCGGCGAGGCCGACGTCCTCCAGGGGCGGGCATGGTTGGAGGAAGGCCTGGCGCTGAAGCGCGGCCCCGCTGCCGCGGAGAGCCAGATCAAGGCCCGCGACAAGCTCCAGGCGGCGGTCCAAGTCCTTCGCCGGGCCCAAGATCGGGACCCCCTGAATCGCGAGGTCCACCGGAAAGCGTCGTACCTGACGGCCGTCTGCCTGCTGGAGACCGGCGACAACCGCGGCGCCTTGGAGCAATTCCGCCGCACGCGCACCGCCGATCCCGACTCCCCCGAGGCCCTGCCCGCGAACCTCTACGAAGCCGACTTGTGCCGGCAGCGCGGGCGGGACGACGAGGTGCTGGCCGCGCTCGTGCGAGTGCTGAAATCGGTCATCGACGTCGAGGTCTACGACAACCCCTACGTCCCGCTGGAAGAGCTGCGCCGCCGCACGATGGAAACGTTCCGGCAATACCTCGACGCCCGCGACTACCGCTGGTGCGACCGTTTGGCCGAGTTCCTCCGGCCCTTGCTCCCGCGGGACCGCGCGGTCCAGATCGTCGCCGACACCTCCCGCGCCTGGGGCCGCGAATTGCTGGCCCAGGCCGAGCACCTCCCCGCGACCAAGGCGGCGCCGCTGGAGCGGCAAGCGAGGGTCCAGTTCCGCAAGGCCGGCTCGGCTTACGCCCGGTTGGCGCGGATTCGCATCACCACGCGGCATTTCGTCGACGACCTTTGGGAGAGCGCCACGGCGTATTTGGAGGGACAGGACTACCGCAACGCTTCCCGCCTCTTTCGCGAGTACCTCAGCCAGGAGGCGCGCCGGCGCCATCCTCAGGCCCTGGCCGGCCTGGGGGAGTCGCTGCTGGCCATGGGCCGGGTCGAGGAGGCCCTCGCAGCGCTCGACAAGTGCATCGACTACTATCCCCGCGATCCGGCTTCCTTCCGGGCCCGCCTGCTGGCAAGCCGGGCCCTGACGGAAAAAGGCGACGTTCGCCGGGCGCAAACGCTGCTGGAACAGAACCTCAGCGGCGAGCTGCTCACCCCGGCCAGCAAGGAGTGGCGCGACTCGCTCTTTGCCGTGGGGCAGTTGTCGCACCAAAACGGCCGTTACCCGGAGGCGATCCAGCGGCTGGAGGAAGCGGTCGCACGCTACGGCGCCTCGCGGCAGGCGATTCAGGCCAACTACCTGATCGGCGACGCCTATCGCCACACTGCCAAGGCCGAGGCGGCAAAACTCTCTCAGGACGTTGTGGAGGAGGTGCGAATCGCCCGTTCCAAGCGGATCCACGAGTCCCTCCTTGCCGCCCTCGAACGGTATCGCCAGGTGCAGCAGTCGCTCCTGCGGACGCAGGAAAACGCCGATCTGACGCCGCTGGAGAACACGCTGTTGCGGAACGCGTGCTTTGCGATCGGCAGCGTGCTGTCGGACCTGGGGCAACACGAGGCGGCCGTGAAGGCGTATTCCCTGGCCGCCGGCCGTTACCAGAATTCGCCGGAAGTGCTGGAGGCCTACGTGCAGCTCGCCCGGGCCTACCGCCAGCTCAACCGCCCCGCGGAGGCCCGCGGGAGCCTGGAACAAGCCAAGCTGACGCTCAACCGCATGAAACAACAACTCCCGTTCCGCGACACGACCAACTTCAGCCGCCAGGAGTGGGCGGAGCTGCTGGACCAGTTGAGTGCCCTGTGAGGGGGCAATCCGATGACCGCCGTGCAGACTGAGTTACTGAGCGATTTGATCCGGCGCAAGCACCGCTGCCTGGAGCATCTCCGCGCGATGGGGGAGAAGCAGATCGAGCTGGTCCGCAGCGGGAGCATGACGGAACTCTTGGACCTGCTGGTGGCCAAGCAGCAGGTGCTGCTGCAATTGCAGCGGATCGAGCGGGAGCTGGACCCGTTCCGCGGCGAGAACCCGGAGTCCCGCTCGTGGCGAACGCCGGAAGAGCGCGCCCGATGCGCCGCCGTGCTTGCCGATTGCGAAGCGCTGTTGAGCGGGATCGTGGCCCGGGAGAAGCAAAGCGAGGAGGAGCTGACGCGGCGCCGCGACGAGGCGGCGGCCCGGCTGCGGGAAACCCGCACCGCCGTCGAAGCCCGGGCGTCGTATCTGGCCTCTCCGCAATCCCGGCCCGGCCGGCTCGACCTGGCTTCGGAGTGGTGATGCGGCAGGACGAACCGAGTACATGGAAAACGCAGCGATGGATGACGACCCGGTGCTCTGCGAAGCCCTGAAGCTCACCGCCGGCGCGGACCTGGAGACGATCCTTGCGGCGTGGCACGCGGCCACGATCCGCCTGGAGCAGACCCACGAGGTGCTCCGCGCCGAAGTCCGGCGGCTGACCGACGAGCTGGAGGTGAAGAACCGCGAGCTCGCCCGGAAGAACCGGCTGGCCGACCTGGGCCAAATGGCCGCCCACGTGGCCCACGAGGTCCGCAACAATCTCGTGCCGGTGACGCTGTACCTGAGTCTCTTGCGGCGGCGGATCGCCCAGGACCCCGGCTGCCGCGAGCTGTTCGAGAAGATCGAGGCCGGGTTCTCGGCCCTGGACACCGTGGTCAACGATCTCCTGCAATTCCCTTCGGACCGCGATCCCCAGCCGCGGGCGTTTTCTCTGGGCAAGCTCGTGGCCGACGTCCTGGCCGCACTGGCCCCGCAGTTGACGGCGCAGGGGATCCGGGCGACCAGCGAGGTGCCGGTGGAGCAGAGCGTCACGGCCGACCGGGAGATGCTCCGCCGGGCCGTGCTGAATTTGGCGCTCAACGCCCTGGACGCCATGCCCGACGGCGGCACGCTGACGATCGGCGTCTCCGGCACTCCCCGGGGCGTGGAGCTGAAGGTGTCGGACAGCGGCCCGGGGCTCTCCGAGGAGGCGCTCCGCCGCGCCTTCGAGCCGTTCTACACGACGAAGCCGGGAGGCACGGGCCTGGGGCTGGCCATCGTCTACCGTATCGTGGAAGCGCACGGCGGGAAGGTCACCGCCTACAACGACCCCTCGGCAGGCGCAGTCTTTACCCTATGTCTCCCCGAGCGGATCCAGGAGGCCGCAGCATGAACGCTCCGAAGCGACGCGACGCAACCTCCGTCGCCGCCGGCCGCGTGCTCGTGGTCGACGACCACCCGCAGGCCCGCGAGTCGATGGCCGACATCCTCCGCCAGGCCGGCCACCGCGTCCAGTGCCTCTCCAGTGCGGCCGAAGCCCTCCGGCTGATCCAGGGCGAGTCGTTCGACTGCATCCTCACCGACCTGAAGATGCCCGGCATGAACGGCGTGGAGCTCATCATCCAGCTCGAAGAGCGCCGCTATGGGGCCCAGGTGGTGATGGTCACCGCCCACGCCTCGGTGGCCACCGCGGTGGAGGCGATGCGGCACGGGGCGTTCGACTACATCGAGAAGCCCTTCGACGCCCAGCGGCTCGAAGAGCTCGTGGCCCAGGCGATCCGCCACGGTCGGCTCGTCGGGCAAGACCGGCCGTGCTCCGGCGACGGCCCGGACCTGGGAAGCTCCTCCGCCGCGAAGCCGCCGGTCATGATCGGCTCCGGCCCGGCCATGGAGACCTTGCGGGCGAGAATCGCCCAGGTCGCGCCCAACTGCGAGACGGTGCTCATCACCGGCGAGAGCGGCACGGGCAAGGAGCTGGTGGCCCGGGCGATCCACGCCGCCAGCAACCGCCGCGACGGACCGCTGGTGAGCCTCAACTGCCCGGTGCTCTCCGCCCATCTGATGGAGAGCGAGCTGTTCGGGCACGAGCGGGGCGCGTTCACCGGGGCGGATGCCCCGCGGACCGGCCGCTTCGAGCTGGCCGACGGCGGCTCCATCCTCCTGGACGAAGTCACCGAAATCGACCTCCCGCTCCAGGCCAAACTGCTTCGCGTGCTCCAGGAACGGTCGTTCGAGCGGGTCGGCTCCAGCCAGACCATCCGCGTCGACGTCCGCGTGCTGGCCACCACCAACCGCGATCTTCCCGCCGAGGCGGCCGCGGGACGGTTCCGCCAGGACCTCTATTACCGGCTGGCCGTGGTGCCGCTCTTCGTCCCGCCGCTCCGCGAGCGCCGCGAAGACATCCCGGAACTCCTCCATTACTTCCTCGAGCGATCCGCGCTGCGCTTGCAGCGGGAGCCGTGCTCGCTGGACCGGACGGCGATGGACCTCTTGACCCGGTACGACTGGCCGGGGAACGTCCGCGAGCTGGAGAACATCGTCACCCGGGCCAGCGTGCTCTTCGACGGAAGCCCGGTCACCGCCGACGAGCTGGGCCGCTGGCTCGTGGCCGGCCCGCAGACCGAAGAGCCCGCAAACGCAGAACCGGGCCGGGGTATTCCAATCGGGCTGAGCCTGGAGGAAATGGAACGGAGACTGATCGAAACCACCTTGGAGCGTTTGGGAGGGCATCGCGAGAAGACAGCCAAGGCACTCGGGATCGGCGTCCGCACCCTCTGCGGCAAGCTCCGCCAATACGGCTACGCCCCCCGGGCGAAGTCGCTCTCGAAGGCGGGGTAGAAAAAACCGCAGAGGCGCAGAGACGCGAAGGAGGAAATGCGAAGAGAGAACGTACTGACCGAGAACATCATTGGAGGGGCGATTGAGGTGCATCAGGCGTTGGGGCCAGGGTTATTGGAATCGGCGTATGAGCAATGCCTATGCCATGAGTTGTCGTTGCGGGGGATTCCGTTCCGGCGTCAGGTCGAGTTGCCCGTTCAGTACAAGGGAATCAAGCTGGACTGCGGGTACAGGATTGACGTCTTGGTGGAAGACCTCGTCATCGTTGAACTCAAGGCAGTGGAACAACTCTTGCCAATCCACGAGGCCCAACTGCTAACCTACTTGAAGCTTCGGGCGTGTGCCGTGGGGCTCTTGATCAATTTCAACGTTCCGCTATTGAAGGATGGACTCAAGCGACTCGTACATAACTTCTGACTTCTCTGCGTCTCTGTGTCTCTGCGGTCTTTCGGGGGCATCGATCGGCAATTCCTGCCGAACCCGGGCGCAGGAATTGCCAGGTGTCGTGGCACGTAGGAAGAAAACGGCGAGCAAGTCAGACGGGGATTCCAGAGAGAATAGGGGATAAGCGCAAGACAGACGGCAGCTTGGGTCAAGGGTGATCGGGCGCTGGCGCGGTCACCCGTTGCCCGCCAGCGGCCTTGGCACGTCCGTTGCTAGAGATACTTTTCTCATGGGAGTGAAGGCCTCCGCGCGTGGGAGTGATCGCTATGTTTCAAGGCATCTTCCGATCGACGAGTATTCCGGTGCTGGAGCAGGTGGTGCAGTTCGCCCAGGCCCGGCACAACGTCCTGGCCGGCAACATCGCCAACCTCGGCACGCCGGGCTACAAGGCCCGGGACCTGTCGGTGGAGAACTTCCAGGCCCGGCTCCGGGAAGCGGTGCAGTCGCGGCACCAGCCGGCGGCCGCGTCCTCCCCCGGCGAGCTGACGGCCGACGCCGCCGACCCGGTGGCGAAGGTCGCCAAGGACCCGCGAAGCATCCTCTTCCACGACCAGAGCGACAATGCGGCCGAACTCCAGGTCACCGAGATGGTCAAGAACCAGCTCCAGCACAACATGGCGCTGGCGATCATGACCAATCAGTTCCGGTTGCTGCAAACGGCGATTAGCGAACGAGTATGACGAAAGGGCTAGCTATCAGCTATCAGCTATCAGCTATCAGCAGTCAGCTATCAGCAGTCAGCGGTCGGTTTTCAGCGAGTGTCTCAGAGCTGAAAGCTGATACCTGAAAGCTGAGAGCCGATAGCTCAAGGTAGGAGAAAAACGATCATGTTCTCATCCCTGGACGTCAGCACCAGCGCGCTGGTGGCCAACCGGGCGCGAATGAACGTGATTTCGCAGAACCTGGCCAACATCTCGACCACGCACAACGAGGCCGGCGAGGCCAAGCCCTTCCAGCGCCGCTACGTGGTCCTCCAGGCCGACGACGGCGTCGGCCAGGGCGGGGCAGCCGGAGTGAAGGTCGCTGAAGTGGGCATCGAAGACGCCGAGCCCCGCTACGTTTGGGACCCCAACAACCCCGACGCCGTCAAGGAAGGGCCGCACCAAGGCCACGTGGCCTACCCGAACATCGACATGATGGTCGAGTTCACCGACGCCCTGACGGTCGCCCGGGCGTACGAGGCGAACCTCGGGGCCATCGAGATCGCCAAGGACCTTGCCCAGCAGACGCTGAGGATCATCGTCTAATGAATCCAGTCGGCAACATCGGCATCCCGATCACGGTCTCGCCGCAGGCACTGGCCAAAGCGGAGGCGCCGACCGGCGGACCGTCGTTCCGGGACATGCTCCTCAACTCGATTGAGGAGGTCAACTCGATGCAGCAGGCGGCGGACCGGGCCGTCGAGCAACTGGCCACCGGCGGGGACGTCAGCCCGGCCGAAGTCCTCACCGCGGTGCAGAAGGCCGACATCGCCTTCCGCCTCATGCTGCAGGTCCGCAACAAGGTCGTGCAAGCGTATCAGGAGATACAGAACATTCGGGTGTGACATGAGGGACGAGAGAATGATGAATGATGAATGATGAATGAACTGAGGGATGCTGAATGAGGAAAACACGCATCGCCTTCTCCGACCGCCTATTGTCTACTGCCTACTTCTTCTCAAATCCTGAACCCTGAACCCTAAACCCTGTCTGCTATGGACTTCCTCAATAAAGCCTTCCTGCAACTGACGGAGCTGTTTCGCTCGATGACCATCGGGGCGCGGATCACTGCCGCGCTCCTCTTGGTCCTCGTGGTCGTCAGTCTGGCGTACTTGTTCCACTACCAGGCCTCCGGCCCCGCCGTGTACCTGATGGGCGGGGAAGCATTCTCCACCGAGCAGTTGCGCGCCATGGAGGCAGCGCTCGCCAAAGAGGGATTAGGCGGATGGACTTTCGACGGCTCGCGGATCCGCATCCCCCGCGGCCAGCAGGCCGCCTACGTGGCCGCCTTGGCGAAGAACAATGCCCTGCCGAAGCTCCCTGGCGACGACCTGGATAGCGCGGCCAGCAGCACCAGCGTGCTCATGGACGGCCAGCAGCGCCAGCAACTGATCCGCAACGCCAAACAGAAGGAGCTTGCCCGGCGAGTCAAAGCCATGGGCTTCCAGGACGCCCTCGTGCTGTACGACACGGAGACCAAGCGCGGGTTCGGCATGGAGAACGTGACCACCGCCTCGGTGAGCGTCACCCCGCTCGACTCGCAGCCCGTCACCGACGCCCAGGTCAGGGCGATCCGAGGGCTGATGGCCGGAAGCGTCGCCGGGCTGAAGCCGGAGAAAGTGGCGGTGGTCGACCTGAAGCACAACAAGAGCTTCTTCGGCGAGGCCGGCAGCGGCGGCGATCCGTCGGACGACGTGGACATTGCCCGCAAGCGCACCTTCGAGCAGGACTGGAAGAAGAAGATCCTCGACCGCGTGGGTCACATCGCCGGGGTCTTGGTCTCCGTGGACGTGGAGCTGGACAACATCCGCTTTCACCGGGAAAGGGAAGTCAAGCACGATCCCAAGGGCACCCCAGTAAAGAGCTTGGAGAAGAGCCGGACGCGGACCAACGTGGGAACGGTCCCGGCGGGGATCGCCGGCTTCAAGGCGATGCAGCCGCAGGCGTTGCCCTCCGCTCCGGGCAAAGGCGCCCAGGAAGAGGAAGACGAGACGACGCGGGAGGACCTCAACGCCATCGGTGGCCGCTCCACGGAGAAGGACATGGCCGGCCTGACGCCCAAGCGGGTGAAGGTCTCCATCGGCGTGCCGACCAGTTACCTGGAAAACGTCTGGCGGACGCGCGAAGGAGCCACGGCCGCGGCGGAAGCCAAGAAGCCTTCGCAGGCCGACCTGGACCAGATCCGCACCCAGGAAATCACGAAGATCCGCGAATCCATCGCTCCGCTTCTCCCCGTGCCGGAAGGCGAGACCGATGTGACCAAGCTCGTGAGCGTCGCCGAGTTCGCCGACATCCCCCCGGAGACGTTTCCGGAGCCGGGGATTCCCGAGAAAGCGATGAGCTGGCTCGGGGAGAATTGGAGCACGCTGGGTCTGATCGGGCTGGCCCTGGTGAGCCTCTTGATGCTGCGGTCTATGTTCCGCGCGGCGCCGGCCGCGGTGGCGCCGATTCCCGTGCCGGTCGCCGGAGCGGGAGCCGGACTTCGGGCCGGAGCCGCGGCCGCTGCCAGACCGTCCGTTGAAGAAACGGCAGGACCGCCGGAAAGCCCCGCCGAGCGCCGGCTCAAACGCCTCAGCGGCAGCGGGCCCACCCTCCGCGATGAGCTATCCCAATTGATCTTGGACGACCCCGACGCCGCGGCCAACATCCTCCGCACCTGGATCGGCAGTGCGAGCTGAGCCATGACCCAGAAATCCAACCGCGACGGTCTCCGCAAAGCAGCCATCCTGGTCTTCAGCCTGGACCGGCGGACGGCCGACCTGGTTCTCGAACGCATGGGTCCGGAACAGGCCCGGCAGGTCCGCCAGGCGATGGTCGAGATGGAAGCCGTGGACCCCAAGGAACAGGGGCAAGTCCTGGAGGAGTTTCGTCGCCGGGGGCCTTTGGCTGCCGAAAAGTACCCGCCGGGAATCGAGCTGGACGATCGGCTCGCGCGGAAGCTTGCCGCGGGCACGCCCGGTCCCGCCGTCGAGGAGCCCGAGCCGGCCGCTCCCAAGCCGCCGCCGTTTCGGTTCCTCCGCGATGCCGAGATCGACAAGCTCGTGAAGGTCCTGGCCGGCGAGCGGTCCCAAGTGGTTGCCCTGGTCCTTTCCCACCTGCCTCCGGAAACGGCCGGGAACGTCCTGGCCCGCCTGGCGCCGGCAGTCCAGGCCGACGTGATCCGCCGCCTCGTGGACCTGGAGGAGACCGACCCGGAGATCCTTCGCGACGTGGAGCGCGGGCTGGAGCGGCGGCTCTCCGAGCAGGTCCGGATGCAGCGGCGCCGGGTGGCCGGATTGGCCGCCGTGAGCGCGATCCTCCAGGCCGCGGAACCGCGGGTGGGGATGCAAATCCTCGAGAACCTCGCGCAGCACGACCGCCGGCTGGTGGAGAAACTCAGCCCCGGCCGCTTTGAGTTCTCCGACTTGATGGAAGCGGACGACGACACCCTGGCCACCACGATCGCGGCCGCCGATCCGGAGCTGGTGGTGATGGCCTTGGTCGGGGCCCCGCCGGAGTGGCTGGAGCGGTTCCTCGGCCACCTTCCCGACGCGGAGGCCCAAGCGGTCCGGCAGAGGCTGGATCATTTCGGCCCCATTCGCCTTAGCGACGTGGATGAAGCCCGCCGCCGGTTGGCCGAGCTGGCCCGCCGGCTGGCGATTGAAGGACGCATCGAGCTGCCGCCCACGGCACGCGCACCCGTTTTGACCTAGCAAGCAGATGCCCGCAATCATCAAGGCCGCCGACCGCAACAGTGCCGTCCAAGGCGTGGCGTTCAACTTCGACGACATGACCCAAAGGGCCAACCGGTACTTGGAGAAGGTCCGCGCCGAGGCGGCGCAGATTCTCCTCCAGGCCCGCAAGCAGGCCCAGCAAGAGGCCGAGACCATTCGCCGCCAGGCCGAGATGGAGGGCCGTCAGGCCGGCCAGGCAGCGATCGAAGAGACGGTGAAGAAGCAGCTCGCCCAGCAGTTGACCACCCTCATGCCGGCGCTCCAGCAGGTAATCGCGGAAATCCGCCACGCCAAGCAGGCATGGCTCTCCCATTGGGAGAAGAGCGCGGTCCACGTGGCGGCGGCCATTGCCCGGCGGCTGGTGCGCCGGGAACTCTCGCGCAGCCCGGAAATCGCCCTGAAGCTGGTCCGCGAGGCCCTGGAACTGGCGGCGGGCGGCTCCCAGGTGCGGATCCACCTCAACCCCGCCGACCACCAAACGCTGCGCCCGCAGATCGAGATGCTCGTGCGGGAGACGTCGGGCGTGGGCACGGCCGAACTGATCGCCGACCCGGAGGTCACTTCCGGCGGCTGCCGCGTGGAAACCCGATTCGGGGTGATCGACCAGCAGTTGGAGGCCCAGCTCGCGCGGATCGAAGAGGAGCTGACGTGAGGTGTATCGAAGGGGGGGTTTCACGCAAAGGCGCAGAGGAGCAAAGGTGCTAACCTGGGAAGAGGGAATCAGAAAAGAGCAGGTTTCACGCAAAGGCGCGGAGAGGCAAAGGTGCAAAGGGGGGAGAAGAGTGAGTGACTGAGAATGAGATCGCCAAGCAGGTCGTCGATGCCGCATACAAAGTCCACACGAGTCTCGGGCCGGGTCTGTTCGAAATCGTGTATGAAGCGAGTCTGGCATACGAGTTGAGCAAGCGTGGAGTTAGTGTAGTCCGACAACAAGCGATCCCCGTCCAGTACGAATCGATCAAGTTTGATGAGGGGCTGCTTTGCGCCTTTGCGTGAAACCTGTTGAAGACCCGCGGGCCTTGCGATGGAAATTAGCGAGCAACTCGATGCCCTGATGCCGACGGCGCTCTGGGGGAGCGTGGCGCAGACGGTGGGGATGACCGTCTCGGTGGCGGGATTTCCCGCGCCGATCGGGGCCGTGGTCGAGATCCAGCGTCAGGCCGGCCCGCCCTTGGCCGCCGAGGTTATCGGTTTCCGCGAGGAGCACACGCTCTTGTATCCGCTGACCGACCTTACCGGCATCCGCCGGGGAAATCGCGTCCGGCTGGTCCGCACGAACCGCTGGCTCCGCGTGGGTCTGGAGCTCCTGGGCCGCGTGATCGACGCCCAAGGAACCGCCGTCGACGGAAAGCCCCAACCGGCGCTACAGGACCGGACGAGCCTTCTCCGCGCCCCGCCGCACCCCTGCAAGCGGCCGCGGATCGACACCGCCTTGTCCACCGGCGTCCGCGCGGTGGACGGGCTCTTGACTTGCGGGCGGGGCCAGCGCATGGGGATCTTCGCCGGTTCCGGCATCGGCAAGAGCATTTTGCTCGGGATGATGGCCCGCTACACCGCCGCCGACGTGACGGTCGTCGCCCTGATCGGCGAGCGGGGCCGCGAAGTCAACGAGTTCATCCAGCGCGACCTGGGGAGCGAGGGGCTGGCCAAGAGCGTGGTCGTCGTGGCCACCAGCAACGAGCCGGCCCTGGTCCGCGTCCACGCCGCGCTGGCCGCCACCGCCATCGCCGAGTACTTCCGCGATCAGGGAAAAGACGTGCTCTTCCTGATGGACTCGCTGACCCGCTTTGCGCTGGCCCAGCGCGAGATCGGACTGGCCGCCGGAGAGCCGCCCACGACGCGGGGCTTCACCCCCTCGGTGTTCGCGACGCTCCCCAAGCTGGTCGAGCGCGCCGGGCGGAGCCCGACGGGAAGCATCACCGCCTTCTACAGCGTGCTGGTGGAGGCCGACGATCCCAACGAGCCGA
>CAYGZA010000046.1:0-28444 GCA_964354135.1 uncultured Planctomycetaceae bacterium | reverse complement strand
CGACCATGTGGTTGCCAGACTCCGGTTAGCCTGAGTTTGCAAAACTCCAGTTACTAATGACTGAGTGGGCCCTGACCCGATACGCATAGACACGCATACACGAGCGGCCGGCGCGAGCTAGACAAACGGACGGGACGATCATCGGACTCCCCGCGGGACTCGCTTTATGTCTTCAATGCAACTGCCCTCTTCAGACGAGAAGGATAGGATCCAGATTCTCCTGGAGGAGTACAGGACACTGCGCAATGAGATTGTGAACCGCACGGGCAATCGCTTTGGAATTGTTGGCTTCGTGCTCCCGTTGATTATCGGAATCGCTGCTCAGTCGGGCTCTGCTCTCTGTTGGTCCTGGCTTCTCTTTGCGTCAGCCGCCGCGTTACTCCTAGCCGTCTGGTTGAGACTCGCCGTGTTGATCAAGCGGTGCTCAACGCGCGTGGCCGAGATCGAGAGAAGGGTCAACAAGTCGATGGGCGAGGACCTGCTAATCTGGGAAACCTCTATCGCTGCACGCGGCGCCTTCCACATATTCTTCCGCCTTGCGAGAGAAACCTCGATTGGCGTGCGCGGTCTTCTTCGTAAGTTCTTCGGCAACTGACGCCGGGGCTCGGAAAAGGGGCCCCGGATCGGGTGTGTTATGGCGCCGGAAACCGCTTTTCCGGATCATTCTGGGGACACCATACTGAATTCGGGCTCACTAACCGGGGACAGGCGCGGTTCTCGGCACGCGGGTAGTTAGTTAGCGGCTATCAAGGGCATGGCGGCGCGGTGAACAGGTCCACGTCGTCCAAGGTCGAGTACCAGTACACCGACGGCTCCGCCGGCCACAACCGGCCCACCAAGATGATCTACCCGAACGGGCGCATTCTGCGCTACGACTACCGCTCGGGCACCCAATCCAGTCTCCTCTCCCCCGTGGGGGAGAGGTCGGGTGAGAGGACGACCGCTCGGCCGCCTTGGGGCCCTCACCCCAACCCTCTCCCAAAGGGCGAGGGCGGGAATTCTCCGGAATTCCCCTTTCGGAAGTCTTCGCTGATAGCTGACGGCTGATAGCTGACGGCTGATAGCTGACGGCTCCCTCTCACACGTCGCAGAGCTTCACCGCCTCGCGGAGCGACTGCATCGGGTCGCGCGTCACTCGATCGAGAGCCGCCGCGACCGATAGTCGATCTCCAGTCTCCGATCGAGCTGGTCATACCAAGTCCCGCGTCTTGCGCGGCATTATTCGATCTCGGTCAGGATGGAGTCGGGCTCCCGGGGTCGGAGGGTCCGGGTCGTGCAGTCCACAAGCAGGTCGAGCTCCTCCAGCACAATGGCGCCGATCAGGGCGTCCTGGCGGTCGGGTTCGACAACCGCGGAAAAAACCCCGTCCCGTCCCAGGAGTTGAAGCCAGACATTGCTTACCACCGGCCGCCTCTCCCGCCGGCCATCGGCGTACCGCACCGTAGTTTCACCGTGTCCCTGCAACCGCAACTCGTCGACCGCACGCTGGGGCAGGACAAGCCGGGCGGCCCCGCTGTCGACCACACCGGACAGCACAAGATGCTTCACGCCCTCCGGAATCGGAACCCCGGGCGCGACCTGCACGACGTCGCGGTTGTTGGCGACCACAAACTGAACCGAGAACCGTCCCATTGGCGTTCGTTCCCTCATTGTGCGAGCCTCCAGATTGCCTCGCGGTTACGGTATTCTACCCGATTCGAGGCCGGAAAGGGAGTCCTTCCGCCTCACACGTCGCAGAGCTTCACCGCCTCGCGGAGCGACTGCATCGGGTCGCGCGTGGGGATGAACTCCTGGGCGACGTAGCCCGTGTAGCCGGTCTTGACGATCTGGCGCATGATCGGCGGGTAGTTGATCTCTTGCGTGTCGTCGATTTCGTTGCGGCCCGGCACACCGGCGGTGTGGTAGTGGCCGATGAACTCGTGAAACTGCCGAATGCGGGTAATGATGTTCCCCTGCATGATCTGCACGTGGTAGATGTCGAAGAGGATCTTCATCCGCGGCGAGCCGATCCGCCGGCACACTTCGACGCCCCATTCGACCGTGTCGCCCATGTAGTCGGGGTGGCCCTTCATTTCCACGTTGACGCGGCTGTTGAGCACCTCGAAGCAGAGGTTCACTTTCTTTTTCTCCGCCAGGCCGATCACGGTCTTCAAGCCGGCCACGGTGTTGTCCAGGCCCACGTCGTCGGCCATGCCCTTGCGGAAGCCGGAAAAGGTGATCACGCTCGGAAAGCCGGCCGCCGCGGTCGCCTCGATCGCCTGCGTGACCTTCTCCTTGCACATCGCCCAGTTTTCGCGGCGGTTCCAGCCCTCGACGAAGCCGTGGCTGCCGGTCAAGGCACAGACCAGACCGAGCTTCTTGAGGAGGGGCCACTTGTCCGGCGGCACCAGCTCGACGGACGGGATTCCCATCGCCGCGGCGTTCCGGCACAACGTTTCCAGCGGCATGGGGTCGAAGCACCAGGGGCAGACCGACTGTTTGATCCGCCCCTTGGTGACCACGCGCTCCGTTGGTGTCGGCGTGTTCTGGGCGGCACGGGCAAAGCGAGAAACGCCCACGGTCGCCATGGCGGCGGCCGGAAAGGCGCTCCCGAGCAGCCGGCGGCGGGTCAGGCGGCCTTCGGGCCGGCGATGATTGTTGTCTTGCATGGCTTGGGTCCTTTGGGTTCGGATCGAGACAATTCCGCGTTTCCTCCAACCAAAGCCCACGGGTTGCAGCCCGTGGCCCGGCTCGGGCACCATCCTACCAAAGCGGCTTCAGCCCAACAACCGCTTGATCTCCTCGACCGAGGGGACGATGCCGACGATTCTCACTTCCCCGTCGATCGCCAGGGCCGGAGTCATGAGGACGTCGTACTCCAGGATCTTCTCGACGTCGCTCACGCGGACCAGCCGATAATCGAGCCCCATCTCCTGCGCGGCCTTTTCCGCGTTTTCGGCCAGCGCGTCGCAGCGGGCACAGCCGACCCCCAGAATCGCCAGGGTTCTCATCGGGAACTACTCCGAGCAGTCAACGTGAGAGCCGACAAGCCACCACGGAGGCACAGAGAGCATCGAGAAGAAAGACGAATCATCAATTCCTCAACTTTGTGCCCTTTGTGCCTTCGTGGTTTTCTTGTCCCTCTCCGCGAGGCTGGCCTTATGGCAGCACCGCGTGTTCGCTGCTCACCATCGCCCCGCGCTCGTCCGTGACACTGAGATAGTAGACCAGCGGGCGCTTGTCGGACAGTGCGGCTTGCGCCGTGTTGCCGGCGACTGTTGCGTCGGCCGAGGCCCATTGCCGTTTTTGCCACGGGCCCGTATCGCTCGTGTAATGGAGCTGCCCCCGCCGCACCGGGACCTTCGCCGTGAAGGAGGCGGCGGCCTTGCCGCCGGCCGTCTTCATCGGCCCCAGCCGCGGCAGGGGATCGCCGCCCTTGAGAATGCCGTCCACGTAGAGACCGATCTCCTGCGGGGCCCAGCCCTGCGGGTGCCCGTGCGGCATGCGGACTTCAATCCTCAGGTCCACACGGCCGGGCACCAGCCGGTAGCTCCTCTGGTAGCTGTCCAGCGGATAGGCGAAGTCGTTGGTGCCGTTGGTGAAGAAGATCGGGCAGCGGACGCCGGGCAAGTAGCGCGACGGGTCGAAGAAGCGGACCCAGCGGTCCCGTTGCTCGGGCGACATCTTGGCGAACCGGTCCAGCCACGCGCTGTTCTCGTGCAGGAAGCCGCAGCCGTAAACCGGCACCGCGACCTTGAACCGGTCGTCCACTCCGGCGATGATGCACGTGAGGTATCCACCCCAACTGATCCCGGTGACCCCGGTGCGGTCGGGATCGACGCCGTCCAACGACGCCAGCAGGGAATGCCCGCGGATCGCGGCCGCCACCGCGTGATAGGTCCACATCTGGTCGGCCTCGGCGTCGGCGAAATCGCGGAACTTGACCGTATCGTCTTGGGACGGGCCGCCGTCGGGGAGCCGTGTTCGGCCGGGTCCGCAGCCCGACAGGTCCATTGCCAGCGCGGCGTAGCCCCGCTTGGCCCAGAGGGTTGCCCACTCGGGAAAGGCCGTCCCGCCGCCGCCGTGGACCAGCACCATCGCGGGCACCCTTCCCTCGGCCTTCTCGGGCCGCCCGTAGTATGCGAACACGCGGGTCGGCTTGCCGGCGAGCGGCTCGCCTTCGTAATACACCTCTTGAGCCAGCCCCGACTTCGCGCCCCAGGTGGCCTGCGGGACCTTCTTCAGTGCCTCCAGGTTCCAGGGCCCGGCAGACCGCGCCACCGGCGGGTGGGCAGCGGCAACCAGCGTCGTCCAACTTGCCAGAGCGATCGCAAAGACTCTCGCCGCGACTCTCATCCAGACACGCATCATGTTCCTTTCCCTTCGGCCAGGGACGGATGGTCGGCCGGAAAGCCGGCCACGTCGCCTAGGATCTTGGCTTCGCCTTATGTGCCACAGCAACGATGGAGTCGAGTTTCTCGGAAACCTCGGAATGGATTCGGTCTTTGGGCACAAGAGCCGCAAGGACGTAGTAGTCCGCTTTGCGGAAGGTCAAAGGCAGTCCCAGCTTGGCAAAGAACTCCCGGAATAGCGGATCGAGGAAATCATCCGTCGCCTTGACGTCGGGAGACCAGGGGGCCGGCTTGCCGAGCTTCTGCAGAGCGTCACCAATCTCGTCGATTGCCTCGCGCATCGCTTGCTCACGCTTGGGGCGCTCGGCCAGACCAAAAAGATCTTCCGGTTGGTCGCCTCGGGCGTATGCCATGAGGACTTCTTCGTCGCAGAAGTAGTTCTCGATTTCACGGCGGGCCCACATCATCTCGCGAAGGTCTGTACCCGTCTGAAGTTGCGTATCCAGATGATCGAAGATCGCGATACCCACCAGGTCCGGTTTCCCCTCCCGCAGGCCGTAAAAATGGTCTCGTGCCCGCTGTGGGAGATTGGTGGCTACATAGTGGACGAATGGGCGCTCCAGCAGCCGCCACGCGTCATGGCCCAGAGTCTTCGCGAACGTCCGGAAGATCGCCAGATCCGCCGGGCTCTCCAGATACAATATCCAGCCGGCTTGCTCAGCCTGGTAATACTGGTCCCAGCCGATGTCGGTGAGCGCCTTGATCACTTGGCTCCCGCGGTCATTGATGGTGTGGGGCTTTCCGACAAAAGCGATCACTTTTCCCTTTCCTGCGGCCTCCACAAGAACGACCTCGGAGTGGCTTGCGGCAATTACCTGCGATCGCTGGCGTGCCGCCAGATCGGTCAGCATCTGATAGGTCTGCCGCTGTCGAAAGATCTCCAGGTGTGCATCCGGCTCATCCAGCAGGAGCGCCGTCTCCGGATTGGCGTAGAGGTGTGCAAGCAGCAGAAGCGTCTGCTGGAGTCCGCGGCCCGCGCTGGAGAGGTCCAGACGCGTCCCCTTCTCCTCATACTCCATGGTGATTTCGCCGCGCTCGACCACGTATTGCGGCGGCAGGAGCGTTGCCCCGAATAGCAGCTCGACCGACTGAACCAACTCATCCCAGCCGGGGGTGAGGCCTCGGTTCTCGTAGATCTGGTAGCACAAGTTGCGAAGGACCTGAGCTGTTTCCCCACGGCCCAGCAACACGTTCACCCGGCCAGTCTCCCATTTCGGCTCTTCGGCCGCCAGCCCGGACATTGGTGGAAGGTAAGCCACCCGCACTTGACTCGCTTGCCCGGGTATCTCGGAGAACTTGGCCTCCTTGACCGGCTTCTCCTCGTAACCGGGCAACCGGAGCGGCCGGCAGACAAACGATTCCTCGTTGCTATAGTCGAACTCCAGGCCGCACTCCCAGGGAACGTCGTCCGTGATGGCCCTGACACTCACCTCGATGCGGATGTTCTTCGTGAACGTCTTGTTGTCGAAGGACTGGCCCTTACGAACGTGCAGGTCTCGCCAAAGCAGATTGGCGACGGGGATGGGGATCGAAATCAGATCGCGCCGGTTGATCGTCACGCCGGGGCGCTTCTCGGGCGATGCCTTTCCGCCCCGTTTTGCAGTCCATTGGCGCAGCCCCACGTCCCAGAGCGCGAGCGCCTGGAGGGCCGTGGTCTTGCCCGAGTTGTTCGGTCCGATGAAGACCACGGACTTCCCCAGCTCGACGTCGATCTCGTCAAACCGCTTGAAATTCCGTACTCTCAGTCCTGTGAGCATTGCGGGTGCTCCTGCGGCTGTCCCCGGCGACGGAGATCCCCAGCGGTCACAACCGCCCTCGCGCGACGCGTAGGATCAGGATGCCCAACGCGGCTTGGCGATCCGGTGGTCTTGGCGGTCATGATACCCGGTGTTCGGCGCCGCGACTACCGCTCCTACTGTCGGGGGGGAGGAGGTCGGCGACGGCTGCCTGGCTCGCGCGGCAACTGCCGAGCCACGGAGAATCGGAAAGTCATTCGAGGGTGGATCGGGGATGACGCCTTCCGCCGGGCCCGCGCAGGCGGCAGTCCTACGTAACGTCCTTGTACACCAGGACGACGCCCTCCTCCTTCTGGTCGTCCATGGCGAAGCCGCGGTTGCGGAACAGGGCCAACGCCCTGGCGTTGTTCTTGGTGGTCTCGGCGACGACCTGCCGAATGCCCCAACGCTTGGCCACGTCCAGGCAGAAGTCGGTCAAGAGTCCGCCCAAGCCGTGGCCTTGCCAGCGGTCCCCGACGATCACCGCGTATTCGGCCGCCAGGTGGTTCACGTCGGCCACCAGCCGCCCCACCCCGATCAGCTTCCGCTGGCCGCTGTCTTCGACTTCCGCGACAATGGCGATCTCCCGGTCGTAGTCGATGAAGCAGTACCGGGAGGCCATCTCGTGCGTCGTCTGCTTGAAGAGGTAGGCGAAGCGGAAGCGGATCGTCTCGGTCGAGCAACTGGCCACCAGCTCGTGCCACATCGGCTCGTCTTCGGGCTTGATCGGCCGGAAGATCGCGGGGGTGCCGTCCTTCAGCACCTGCTCGGCGACGAATTCTTCCGGATAGGGGCGGATCGCCAGGTGCGAATACGGTCGCACCGAGTGCGCCGCCAGCTCGCGGTCCACGATCACGCGGGCGTCCAGGGCGATGACCTCCTCGGGAGTCACCAGGAGCGGGTTGACGTCCAGCTCCTTGATCTCCGGGTAGTCGGCCACCAGGTAGGAGAACCTGATGAGGATCTCGATGAGCCGGTCGATGTTCGCCCCGGGCTTGCCGCGATAACCCTGCAAGAGCGGCCACGACTTCAGCGATTCCAGGGCCCGGCGGGCCAGCGATTCGTTGAGCGGCGGCAGGGCCAGCGCACGGTCGCGGAAGACCTCCGCCGCCGTCCCGCCCATGCCCACCATGATCACGGCGCCGAAGAGCGGGTCCTTCTTCGCCCCGAGAATCAGCTCGAAGCTGCTGGGGTAACTGACCATTTTCTGGACCGTCGCCCCGATGATCTGCGCGTCGGGACGCTTCTCGGCCGCCATCTTGACGATCTTGTCGTAGGTCTGGCGCACCGCGTCGTCGCTGCCCACGTTCAGCACCACGCCGCCCACGTCGGTCTTGTGCGTGATCTGCGGCGAGTGAATCTTCATCACCACGGGATAACCGCAGCGATGGGCAACTCCCACCGCCTCCTCGGCCGAGCGGGCCAGATAGGGCTTGGTCACCGGGATCTCATAGGCCTCCAAGAATGCCTTGGAGACGTTCTCGGAGAGGACGTCGCCGCCTTCGGTCAGAATCGTGTCGAACACGCCTCGCAGCCGGCGCCGATCGAGGGTGAACGCCACGGGAATGTCGCGGGGGGTCTCGTGGAGCGTGCCGAGGTTCCGGGCGTAGGAGACCAGGTGCATGAACGCCCGGACTGCCTTCTCCGGGGTCCGATATGTCGGAATCCCCGCCTGGTTGAGCAGGTGGACGCCGTCGCTGACGGTCTGGCCCCCCATCCACGCCGCCAGCACCGGCTTATGGGCCTTGGCCGCCGCCTGGCCGACCGCTTGGGCGGTGCCGGTCGAATCGGTCATGGCCTGCGGCGTGAGGATCACCAGGACGGCGTCGACACCCTTATCCTGGAGCACGATTTCCAGGGCCTTGGCGAAACGCTCCGGCGGGGCGTCGCCGAGCACGTCGACCGGGTTGCCGTGGGACCAGAACCGCGGCAACGCCTCGTTCAGCTTGGCCATCGTCTCTTCGGACAGCTCGGCCAGCTCGCCGGCCCGGTCGATCAGGGCGTCGGTGGTCATCACGCCCGGACCGCCGGCGTTGGTGATGATGGCCAGCCGGTCCCCTTTGACCAACTGCTGCGTGGCCAACAGCTCGGCAATGTCGAACATGTCTTCGATCTGGAAGATCCGCTCGATGCCGGCCCGCTGGAACGCCGCCTCGTACACCGCGTCGACGCCCGCCATGGCCCCGGTGTGCGAGGCCGCGGCCTGGGCCGACTCGGCGAACCGGCCCGCCTTGTAGGCCACGATCGGCTTGGTCCGCGCAAAGGCCCGGGCCGCCGACATGAATTCCCGGGCCTCAGTGATCGACTCGATGTAGAGGATGATCGACTGGGTTTCCGTGGCCGAGCCGAAGTAGTCGATCAGGTCGGCGATGCTCACGTCGAGCATGTTCCCCACGGAGACGAAGTACGAGAAGCCGATCCCCTCGTCGATGGCCCAGTCGAGCACCGACGTGCAGAGGGCGCCCGATTGGGAGATGAACCCGACGTGTCCCTTCTTCGGGGTGGCGGCGGCGAAACTGGCGTTCAGGTGGATGCCCGGAACGATGATCCCCAAGCAGTTCGGCCCGAGGATCCGCATCCCGAGGAACTTCGCCTGCTCCTCGACGACTTGCCGTTCCAGTTTCCGCCCTTCCTCCCCGGCTTCGCGGAAGCCGGCGGAGATGATCACCAGCCCCCGAGTGCCCGCTTCGCCCAGCTCGCGGACCAACCCCGGCACGCTCGCCGCTGGGGTGCAGATAACCCCCAAGTCGGGCGGATGCGGCAGGCTGCGGATGTCCTTGAACGCCTGAATCCCTTGCACCGATTCGTGTTTTCGGTTTACGGGGTAGACCACGCCGCGAAACCCCGATCCGACCAGGTTCCGCAGCACGGTATACCCGACGCTCGTCAGCTTGTCGCTTGCGCCGATGACCGCAACCCGATGGGCGTCAAAGATCTTGTCCAGGTTGAGGGTGCTCACAGGTCGCTCCTGGCGGGTGCAAAATGGGGATATCGCATAGGCGGGAGGCGTCGGGATCCCGAACCCATACACTATAGTATCTCCCTTGAGCAGACGGAAGGATAAGGGAATAGGGTACTTGGCCACTTTAGACAACAACGGAGGGTCCCGGGGCCTATGACGTTTATGGCCGGCATGACGGGTGAACTGTCGGCAGTACGAATCCCCCTCCGATGACTTGGATGGAGGCACCAGCCAAGAGCCGCGGCGACTCTCCCCTGCCGCGTCTTCACGAGGCCCGTTACAATGCCGACCGATTCAGGGGAACCGCCAGTCCGGCGTGCTTGACCGGCTCGGCTGAAGCCTCGCCCTCCCAAGATCGAGAAACCCCACTTAGCTGCGGCAAACGTCACGGATGAATCGTGCAGCGGATGAAGACCGCTCGTTGGTCGGCCTTGCCCGCGGGGGCGATTTCGCGGCTTTCGAGTCACTGGTCTCGAAGTACGAGCGGCGGTTGTACAGCGTGGCCCAGTGGAAAGAGTCTCCCGAGCAGATCGCGATCCGCCGCGAGGCAGCGGAACTCGTGTCCGCCGCCCTGGACGAGCTGGACGATAAGTACCGCCTGGTCTTCCTGCTCCGCGACGTGGAGGGCCTCTCGACTGCCGAGACCGCCGAGGCACTGGAGATCAGCGAGGCCAACGTGAAAGTCCGCCTCTTGCGGGCCCGGCTGATGCTCCGCGAAAAGCTCACGCGGGCGTTCGGCGACGAGACGGCCTGTGTCGAACTGCACGGTGAACACGAGTAGGCCCCCGTTCACCCAACGCTCTGGGTCGTTTCCGAAGTTTCGACGAGATCGGGCGATGCTTTCCGCACGTCATGCGTAAGAGCCCGTGATTTCCGTGCGGTCCGACAGGATGGTGGGACGGAGCGACCGTATGCGAGGGCTGCACGTTGACCAGGCTCGCCATCGGCACTACAATCTACAGTTGCAGTGCGATCCGTCTTCTGATCCAGTGCGAATCGCATCTGCGATCGGAAGCGGGAGCCCCACTGTCCTTTGAAGGTCGTTCCTTCGGGATTGTGTCAATACCCCTGTTTACAGCAAGCGGCGACTTGTCGGCGGGCGTTTACATCGCGACTCTGCGCGAGGTCATGCAGCGATTCGGAACGGGCCCGGCTCAGCGTGGGGCGGTCGCCAGGCGGTTGGAGCGGATTTACCGGATTGCCGCTGCCACCGGTCATGTGGCGCGGTTTGTGGTATTTGGCTCATTTGTCACCGACAAGCCGGAACCCAATGATGTTGACGTGTTCATGTTGATGGCAGATTCGTTTGACGCGGGCACGCTCCGCGGCGAAGCTAGACTACTCTTCCATCATGCCGCGGCCCAGGCTCATTTTGGCGCCAGCGTGTTTTGGCTCCGAGTGCTGGCCGCCCTTGACGGTGAGCAGGCGGTAATCGAGCATTGGCAGATCACGCGTGATGGTGGACGCAGAGGGATTGTAGAGATCATCCCGGAGGCGATATGATTGCCAACGATCCGGAATTGAACGTGACGCTGCAACGCATCGCGCGGTTTCACGCCCAGGTAGCCCATCTCCGTAAGGCCGAGACGAATCCGGCCAACTATCACGCCGCCGTCTCCGGCTTCCTGGCGGAAATCGACCGCATGCAGCTTGAAGTGCGCGAATATCTGAGCACCCATCCGGCGGAAGTTCAAGCGGCCACTTAGGGCACGGCTGCACCGTGACGCCCGGAGCATTCAAGCCCGGGATCCATCAGTCGCCGCCGGCAAGCAACCAGGCAAGGGCTCCGTCGAGACCCAAGTCGCCGAATTGGAACCCGCTGTCCAGCAGTCGCCGTGGGCGAACGCGGCTGCTGGAAAGGAGCATCTGGTCGGCCATCTCGCCGAGCGCCAGCCGGAGCACGAACGCCGGGACGGGAAAGAGCGCCGGCCGGCGCAGCGTGCGGCCGAGGGCCTTGGTGAACTCGCGATTCGTGACCGGATTGGGCGCGACGAGGTTCACGGGGCCGGAGAGCGAGTCGGTCGCCAGCGCGTGGCAAATCCCCCGCGCGGCATCGTCCAGGGTGATCCAGCTCATGTACTGACGGCCGCTGCCGAGCCGGCCGCCCAGCCCGAAACGGAAGAGCGGCACCATGCGGGCCAGCGCCCCGCCGTGCCGGGCCAGGACCACGCCGAAGCGTGCGTGGACGACCCGAATCCCGGCCGCGGCCGCCGGCTCCGTCGCGGCTTCCCACTCGCGGCACACCTCGGCCAGGAAACCGGCCCCCCCAGGGCTTGCCTCATCGAGTTCCTCATCGCCCCGGTTGCCGTAGTAGCCCACGGCCGATGCGGAGACAAGGACCTTCGGCGGGCACGCCGACCGTGCCAGGGCGCCGCACAAGAGCCGCGTCCCTTTCACGCGGCTATCGAGGATGCGGGCCTTCTTTTCGGCGGTCCATCGGCCCGCGGCGATGTTCTCCCCGGCCAGATGGACCGCGGCGTCGAAACCGCTCAAGGCCGAGGCATCGAGCGTTCCGGCGGCAGGGTCCCACGCTATCTCCGAGCCGTCGGGTTTGGGCTCACACCGAACCAACTTGACGATTGTTTCGGCCGCGCAGGCGACCTGAGACGGCTGTTCTGCGCCCTGCGTCAACCGGCGGACGAGTGCCGAGCCGATCAGGCCGCCGGCCCCGCTGACCAGGATCCTCATGCCGGCAACTCCAGGGACGCGGAATGACCAAGGACCAAGGATCAATGACCAAGGATCCGAACAGACGCCTTTCGCGTTTGCCGGCCCGGTTATTCCTTGGTCATTGTTGCTTGATCATTGGTCATTCTCCAGGAACCGGTGATACTCTCCCATCCAGTACGGCAGAAGGATGAACGTGCCGTCGCCGCGCTCCCGGCCGTCGCCGGAGTAGTCGAGCTCGTAGGGGTCGGCATTCCATCGCAACATCATCCGCTCGGACATGGGCAGGACTTCCGCCGACTGGAGTTGGCGGAACCGGTTGACCCCGCCCCGCACGAGGTCGCGCCGGTCGCTGTTGCGGACCACCCAGCGGATCGTGTCGACCGGCACGTCCCGGAACCACGCAAGGCATGCGTCGCGGTCATAGCGACCCGGCTCCACCATCGCTGCAGGCGGACGCTTGGACGGGTCAGTCCAGCGGCTTGCCTGTTGGCTCGCCGCGTAGATGAAATTGAACAGCGGAGAACCCTCGGGCCGTTCGATCTGCCACGAGCGCTCCAGGCTCGCCAGGTAGATCCTGCGGAGCGACTCGTTGCGCTCGTATTGAAGGAACGGATAGTACGCCACAAACGCCAGCTCGTCGTCGCTGTGGTTGACGGCCTGCGGAGGCCAAATGATCTTTTGCAGCACCGTGTTGATGGCGTAGCCGTGCTTGTCGATCAGCTCGCGGGCGGCGGCCGCGTAGCGCGGGTGGCCCGCGACGTGCTCCGCCACCTTCAAGTGCGACAGGATCTCCAGGGAATTGAGCCCCCTTTCCTCGATCCGCCGGACGTCCTGATTGAGCTTCTCCGGCGCCCAGAAACCCCACGTGGTGTGTTTACCCGACGGGCCGACGAGGTAGTAGCCGTGGTCGAGGATGTGGTCCGTGATGCGGGCGACCACGGGGCGGATCTGCCGCTTCTCGTCATCCGTGGCGGCCAGGTCGAAGTAGATGGCGTAAGCGAAGTAATGCCCGTCGATCTCGTCGCTGGAGGTGTCGCCCTTCCACCACCATCGCCTGTCGGCGGAGCGGTGCCACTCGCCGCCGTGGCCCGCCGCGGGATCGGGCCCGTCGCCCGGGAGAATGCTGCGGGCGGGAAAGCCCGGGATGCCGGTCACCTTTTCCAGGAACATCATTGCCTGGAGCGACTGCCAGGCGTTGCGTCTCGCCTCCGGGTCCTTGGTGACGGCGTAGCGGAACGCCTCGGCCGCGACGTACAAGCTCGTCCACAGCCCGTCGTTGTCGCTGGAGGGCTGCACGGCGCCGGCCGCGAGATCGCCCGGCTTGTTCAAGGCGAGTTCCCCCACCAGCCCCTCGCGCACGTGACGGCGCCGCAAGACGGCGTGGATTTCGTTCATCTTCTGCCGGAGCGTCAAGGGCTTGGTGAAGAGCCGCGCGGTGCCGGCCTTCGTGCGGACCCAGACCGAGCCGTCGGCGGCGACGGCAAGGTCGAGGACGTGGTTGTCGGGGAGCCAGCGACGGCTGTGGAACAGGCGCCATCGCTTGGCGGGCGGTGCCAGGTGCATCAGCCCACGAGGCGAGCCGACCCAAAGGGCGCCATCCGGCGCATGAACTCCGACCGTCAGGTCGGCAAACGGCGCAACCGGCTCTCCCTTGGCCAGTGCGGCCAACTCCGCCGTGCTGAGCCGCGAGCCCGCCGACGCCGCCAACGGCTGATCGCCGAGCATCTCCGAACGCCAATCGGGGAACGTGGGTTCTGCCCCCAGTATGGCCAGCAGAAGGACTGCGCTGTGCATGTTCGTCTCCTCGATTCTCCCGCCGAGGCGAGCCGGCGGGCTACTAGGGCTGACGCCCCATCTACCGCTTTGTGTGCTGCTCGCAGAATTCTACCATGAAGTCGCGGAGCGTCTTGACTCCCTCCTCGGGCATCGCGTTGTAGATCGAGGCCCGGCAGCCGCCCACGGAGCGGTGCCCCTTGAGCTCCACCAGGCCGCGCTCCTTCGCCCCCTTGAGGAATTGCTCCTCCAGCGTCGCGTCCGGAAGGCGGAAAGTCACGTTCATGATCGAGCGGCTCCACGGCTCGGCGTGGCCGTCGTAGAATCCGCCGCACCGGTCGATCACCTCATAAAGCATCGCCGCCTTGCGGCGGTTGATTTCGTGCATCTTGGCCAGGCCCCCGACGGTGCCGAGCAGCCAGTCGGTCACCAGCTTGAGCACGTACACGGCGAAGCAGGGCGGCGTGTTCAAGAGCGACTTGCCGTCGGCCAGCACCTTGTAGTTGACCATCGACGGGAGGGCCTTGGGCGACTTCTCGACCAGCTCGTCGCGGATGATCACGACGGTCACGCCCGCCGGACCGGCGTTCTTCTGAGCGCAGGCGAAGAGGATGCCGTACTTCGGGATCGCCAGCGGCCGGCAGAGAAAATCGCTCGACGCGTCGCAAACCAGCGGCACGCCCCCGGGATCCGGCTCCGTAGGGAACTGGATCCCCTGGATCGTCTCGTTGGAACACATGTAGAGGTAGGCGGCGTCAGGATCGAGCTTCAGATCGGCCTGCTTGGGCATCCGCTTGTAGTTTTCCGCCTTCCCGTCCCAGGGGGCGCGGACCTGCCCCTGCGTGGCCGCCTCCTCGATGGCCTTCTTCGTCCAGGAACCGGTGACGATGTAGTCGGCCGACTTGCCTGTGTTGAAGAGGAAGTTCATCGGCACCATGCCGAACTGCAGGAGGGCCCCGCCCTGAAGGAACAACACCCGGTAACCCTCGGGAATCGCCAGGAGCTTCCGGAGGTTCGTCTCCGCCTGCTCGATGATCGCGGCAAACGCCTTCGACCGGTGGCTGATTTCGAGAATCGAAATCCCGGTTCCCGGCAGGGCGAGCAGGTCCCGCTGGGCCTCCTCCAAGGCCGGAAGGGGCAGCATCGCCGGGCCGGGCGAGAAGTTGTAAATCCTTTTTTCCATGAATCTTACCTTCTGTCTTGACCGCAGTAGGTGCCAACCGCGCTGCTGACCAGTTTAGCAGAATCCTCTTTCAGGTGTAGTCCCCCGGCAAGCCGGGTGGTAAGCTGGCGGTTGGACGGCGCGGTGGCTGTCGGCGAACCCGTGCCACCATCTTCCGGCCGTGCCCCGTGCGGCACGACGACACCCCGGACTGACGGGAGGATCAGCATGAACCGCTCTGGCATGGTCGCGGGGCTCTGGCTCCCCCTGTGGCTCCTCGGCGCTGCCAAGGGATGGCTTCCGGCAACCGACACCGGCCCGGCTCCAATGCAGGTCGACGTATTCGCCAGCGGCACCGAGGGGTATCACACGTATCGCATCCCGGCGATCGTTCCGTCGAACAAGGGAACGCTCTTGGCCTTCTGCGAGGGCCGCAAGACAAGCTCCTCGGACGAGGGCGACATCGACCTGCTGCTGCGGCGGAGCACCAATGGCGGCAAGTCCTGGGGCCCAGTGCAGGTCGTCTACGAAGAGGGCGGCACGGCGAAGATCACGATCGGGAACCCTTGCCCCGTGGTCGATCGGCAATCGGGTGTGATCTGGTTGCCGTTCTGCCGCAACAACGACCGGGTCTTCATCACGAAGAGCGCCGACGACGGGCAGACCTGGGCCGCGCCGGTCGAGGTCACCAAGGACGTGAAGCGACCCGACTGGACGTGGTACGCCACCGGCCCCGGTCACGGCATTCAACTCCGCAGCGGCCGCCTCTTGATCCCTTGCGACCACCGCGTGCGCGGGGTCGGCGGGGGGGATAAGCACGCAGTCCATTCGCACGTCTTCTATAGCGACGACCGCGGCCGAACCTGGAGACTCGGCGGCACCACCGACGCCGGCATGGACGAGTGCGAGGCGGTCGAGCTGGCCGACGCCTCGATCCTCTTGAGCATCAGGCAGTACCTCGGTCCGAAGGAGCGGGCGTTCTCCGTCAGCCGCGACGGGGGGCTCTCCTGGTCCAAGCCCGAGCTCCATCCCCAGGTCTACTGCCCGGTGTGCCAGTCGAGCATCGAGCGGTACTCGCTTCCGTCGGCCGACAAGGGCGGCAAGAACCGCATCCTCTACTCTGGGCCTGGCGGACCGGGCCGCACGCACATGACCGTCCGGCTAAGTTACGACGAAGGCAAGACCTGGCCGGTCGCCCGAGTGCTCCACGAAGGTCCGTCCGCGTATTCGGACCTGGTGATCCTGCCGGACGGGTCGATCGGGTGCCTCTATGAGCGCGGCCAGAAGCGAGCGTACGAGAAGATCACTTTCGCCCGTTTCATATTGGGTTGGTTGACCGAGGGGGCTGACGCGGGCGATCAGTAGAAGCCAAGAGGACCCCCTGTTTTGATGGCAAAGCACGCCGCCAAAACCGCCGAGGGACTTTTGACCTTTCCGGCACTCGGGCGTCTAACAGACAACCGGAGGGCCTTCGGGCAGGCCAATTACCCTGTCTCGGAGTCCCCTAGGCAGTGGGACAACCCTGTGAAGGTTCTCCTGGAAGAGCACTTGCCGCGGGTGTATCGCTTTGCCCTCCGCCTGACCGGCAATGGGCACGACGCTGAGGACCTCACCCAGGAGACGTTTTTGCGGGCGTGGCGCGACCGGAGGCGCCTTCGCGACCGGTCCGCTGCCCGGGTGTGGTTGTTTGCGATTGCCGCCAACCTGTGGCGCGATCGCCTTCGCCGGCGGCGGCGGGAGCATCGGCTGGCTCGCCCCGGCGACGAAGACCCGCGCGACCCGGCTGAGGCCCCCGAGCGTCAATTGGCCGTCCGCGAAGAGGTCCAGCGCATGGTGCAGGCGCTGGACTTGCTGCCACCGCGGCAGCGCGAGGTGTTGTACCTGCACGCGTGGGAAGAGCTTTCCGTAAAAGAGATTGCCGAGGTCCTGGGAATCACCCCGGAAGCGGTCAAGGCGAGCCTGTCGCTGGCCCGGCGGCGGATGCGAGAGAGGTTCCAGGACGTTGCCCGCGGGCCCCGTTCCTGCCACGTGAGTCCATCCGATGAGCAGACCCGAATGTGACCATCTCGACGAGTACTTGCTCGGCTGGCTCCCGGCCGGCGAGGCTGCGGCCTTCGAGGGCCATCTGGCCGCCTGCTCCGAGTGCCGCAACCAGCGGGAAGTGCAGGACCGCATTGACCGGGCCGTCGAATTGGCGCGGAGCCAACCGGAGCCGGCGCCGCCTCTGCTGGTCGGTCGGATCCATCGGCGCATTGGGGCATCCCGCGGCTGGCGGATCGCGAGGATTGCCTGCGGGCTGGCCGCTGCCGCGGCAGTGCTCGTCGTGTTCGCTGCACGCGGATGGTTCGAGGCCGGCAGCGCCGGCTTGCCGCCGGGAACGGAACTGGCCGCAGAGGGCCAGCCCGTGCCGGTGCCTGCGGTCGCGGCAGCCGATGAGGCCCGCGTGCGGATGACGGATCCGTCGTCGGCTATCCTGGTGTCCATGCCGAGCAGGAATCCCGAGATCACGATCGTTTGGGTCTATCCCACCGTGAAGCCGGACGACACTGCCGGCCCAAGTGCAAGCCAATAGACCTTTCCTACCACTCAAGGGAGTCATGAAATGAAAACTCTAGTCAAGACCGAGCAACTGAGAGCAGCGTGTCGGTTCGTTGTCGCTTTTGCCTGTTTGGGATGCCTGCCGATTGGCCCGGCCGGGGCCCAAGTCCGCGATAAGCCTGCTCCGCCGGCGGCGGCAAAGGAGGCGCCGCCGGAGCGGGTCTTGCAGATCTTCCCGCTGAAGTACGCGAAAGCAGAGGAGATGTTGCAGTTGGTCAAAGCGCTCGTACAAGAGGCTGGGACTGCCTCGGTGGCGGTCGATCAACGGACCAATTCGCTGGTCATCCGCGGGACCCCGGCCTTGATGAAGACGGTTGCCGAGTTGATTGCCCAGTTCGACCGGCCTGAGCCTTCGCCGCCGCAGCGGCAACTGAAGGTATTCACGCTTATGTACGCCGACCCCGAATCGGTGACCAAGCTGTTGGCCAAGCTCGTCGAGAGCAAAGAGGCCCGCTTGGCCGCTGACCTGAGGACCCGCTCCATCGTGCTCCAGGCCCCTCCGGAAACGGCCAGAATTGTCGAGGCCCTCGTCCTGAAACTCGATACGGAAGTACCCGGCCCTGCCGCGAGGCCGGGCGCGGCTTACCAAGTGCGGATCGTGTGGCTTGCCAGCGGGCTGAACCCGAAAGCCGAGGCATTGCCGGCTGCCAAGGAGCTCGATCCGGTTGTCAAGGAGCTCAAGCGCCTCGGCATTGAGGAGGTCCGGCAGGTCGGGCAAATGCAGGTCAACACCGCGCCAGACGGCCAGTTTCAGATCGGCTGCTCACCACTTTTCGACGGCGCCCCGGTGGAGTTTCGCGCTGACGGGAAACTCGACGTGAAATCGGGAGTTGCCCAGATGGCGCTGCGGATTTCCGCGGTCCCGCACGCAGCAGCTTCCGCGGGGCCGACTCCGCCCGGCGCGGGGGGGTCTGGCGTCGCCGCCACGCCGCAATTGATAAGCATCGAGACGATGCTATCACCGCGCCCCGACGGTTCCTTCGTGGTCCTGGGGATCGCGCCGATCGGGAAGGTCACCTCGGTCTTCGTGGTCCAAGTGACTGAGAAACGCCAGCCGTAACGCCGTGCAGGGTGAGCCGCAGTGGCAAGAAGGGGCGGGGAGTCTTTTCCGGGCTGAAAGACTCGCCCGCTCCCTCCCGTTTCGTCGGAAAAGACTCCCGACCCCCGATCGCGCTCTACTGCTTCTTCGTCAGCTCGCGCGGCCGATTGACCGCCCCTCCCGGGTGGACTATACTCTGCGCGTTTAGGGCGTGAGCCGCTCAGCGCAACTATGCCGGACTGTCACGACGCGGCCTCCGTCGTCCGGCTCCAAGAGCGGGCGCACGCGAGGCGTTTTCCCGGGGATCCAGGTATGTCGGCCGTCGGAGCGATTGAGGGAAAATTCATCCGCACGGTCCGGGGCGACATCCGCCCGGAAGACGTCGGCTTCGCCCATTGCCACGAGCATACGTTCATCCTGCCGGGCCCGAGCTGCCGGGTGAATGCGGAGCTGCTCCTCGACGACCTGGAGAAGACCACCGCGGAGCTGGCCGATTTCTACGCCGCCGGGGGGCGCACCGTCGTCGATGCCCAGCCGATCGGCCAGGAGCGGGCCCCGCGGCTGCAAAGGCTCGCTTCGGAGCGGTCGGGGGTACACATCGTCGCCACGACCGGGTTCCATCGGGCGATCTACTATCCTGAGGGCCATTTTCGTTTTCGGGAGTCGGCCCAGAAGCTGGCCGAGCGGATGATCGCCGAGGTCACGGTCGGCATGGCGGAGTATTCCGATTCGGGAGTCGCGGCGGAGACCGACGTCCGCGCCGGCTTGCTGAAGATGGCCAGCGACTACCACCTGATCGACGCCCAGGCCGAAAAGGTGGCCGAGGCGGTCGCCATTGCCCATCATCAGACCGGGGCCCCGATCATCACGCACACCGAGATCGGCACCTGTGCGCTGGAGCAGATCAGGCTGTTTAAGAGGCTGGGCGTTCCGCCGTCGGCCTTGCTCCTGAGTCACCTGGACCGCAACCCGGACCCCTTTCTCCACGAAGAGATTGCCCACACGGGGGCGTATCTCATCTACGACGGCATTTCCCGCGTGCGATACCACCCCGATTCGACGGTCGTGGGCCTCATCTGCCGGCTGGCCGAAGGGGGGCACGCGCAGCGCATTCTGTTGGGCATGGACATGGGCCGGCGCCCGATGTGGCGCTCGTACGGGGGCGGACCGGGGATGACCTATCTGGGCAACGTGTTCCTGCGAAGTCTCCGCATGGCCGGGCTGGGGAACGAGCAGGTGACGCTCTTCACCGAGTACAACCCCGCCGCGGCGCTGTCGTTCCGGCGGTGAGCGCGCGGCGATGAGCCGCCGCCAACAGGACTTCCGAAGTCCGAGAGGCTTCGGAAGTCTTCGGAGGCACGAGAACCGTCTCGTCAAGGAACCGTGGCATGGATGAAAACCCCTTTCGGCTCGACGATGGCGGCGACCTGACCCTGCTGCGCCGCACCCTCGAGGACAAGGGCTACACGCGATCGGCATTGGCCGACCTGGTCAGTCCCGGTGAGGGCACGAGGCCCCTGGACACGACCCTCGACGTCGCGGCGGCGATCCGGCGAACGGCGGGGTCCGCCCCGCTTCACACGCTGGTGCGGCTGTTTGTCTTGGCGCGGGCGGTCCCGGAAGAGGCGGTCCGCGACGCCCTGACGCCGGTGGATACGGACACCCTGGTGGCCGTTGGGCTGCTCCATCGCGGTGAGGCCGGGTTCCGCGCCGAGACGGCGCTATTGCCGTTTGCGGACCTGATTCTGGCCCGCGATTTCTGGTCCGCGGTCACCGGGACCCCCAATCCGGCCAATTACGTGCCCGGGGTGGGGCCTGCCACCCTCGCCGTCGCCAACTTGACGGTGCGGCGGCGCGTCGAGTCCGCCCTGGACATGGGCACCGGGTCGGGCTTCCAGACCCTGTTGGCGGCGGGGCACGCGGAGCGGGTGATCGGGACCGACGTCAACCCCCGGGCCTTGAACATCGCCGCCTTCAACGCTCGCCTGAACGGCATCGGCAACGTCGAGCTCCGCCGGGGGAGCGTGTACGAGCCGGTCCGCGACTGCCGCTTCGATCTGGTCGTCTCCAACCCGCCGTTTGTGATTTCTCCGCGGGCCGAGTACTGTTACCGCGACAGCGGCATGGCGGGCGACAGCATCAGTGAACAGGTAATCCACAACGCTCCGCAGTTCCTCCGCGAAGGGGGCTACTGCACGGTGCTCTTCAACTGGCACCACAAGGACCAGTCGGATTGGGCGGATCGCCCCAAACAGTGGCTGGACTCGACCGGCTGCGACGCGTGGATCCTCTGTTCCGACCACGCCGATCCGGTCGGCTACGCGTCGAATTGGCTCCGCGAGGCGGGGATTGCCGGCTCCGACCGCTACGCACGACTGCTGGACGAGTGGCTGGCGTATTACGAGCGCCTGGGCATCGGGACGATAAGCTCCGGGGCCGTGATCCTGCGCCGGCGGTCGGGGCGGGCCAACTGGATTCGCGCGGAGCGGAGCCCTCCCGGCGGGGCCAGCGGCCCGGCGAGCGACCAGATCGAGCGGGTCTTCGCCGCCCAGGAGTTTCTGGAGAGCCTGCCTGAGGAGCGGAGCCTCCTGGAGCACTCCTTCGCCCTCACCCAGGACCACGAGCTTCAATACTTCCTTTCCGCCGAAGACGGGGGCTGGGCGGTCCGCCGGGCGGAGCTGAGGCAGACGCACGGATTCGCGTTCGCCGGCGAGGTCGATCGGCTGGTCAGCACGATCCTTGCCCGCTGCGATGGGCAGCACCGGCTCGCGGACCTGGTTGCGCGGGTGGCCGCCGACTTCCACGCCGACTACGAGCCGTCGGCCCGCGCCGCCGCCGAGCTGGTCCGCAAGCTCCTTCAGTCGGGCTTTCTGAGCGTGGCCGGCGGGAGGCCGCCCGCTTCGTGACTTCGCACCATATCCTACCGCAGGCGGAAGCGAATCGCCGTTTCGATCCGCCGGCCGAAGGGAACGCCGGTGCCCTTGGGATCGGCGTAGCGCCAATCCGGGGGCTGGTTAAGCGCGGTCGAGCTGACGTCGGAGGAGCACTTGCGGCCGCCGGGCAGCTCCAGCTCGACCCGGAAGCGGCGAATCGCAAAGCTGTCGCTGCCGGGGTTGTCGATGGCCAAGCGATTCCCTAATCCGAGCGACGCGATCGCCTGGGGCGGGAGCGGCAACTCGGCGTCCGCCCAGACGCCGCGGACCTCGTCGCCGCCCGCCGCCGGGAGTTCGCCGAGCGGCACGTCGTTCAGGCTTGCCCGCGAGACGTACGGCCCGCTATGATCCAAGCCCATCGCCTGGAAGTGGAGCTTTCCCGACTTGGCCTGTCGCAGATCGGCTTCCGCGATGTCTTTTCCGGGTGGATGGGGACCCGGCTCGTGCTGGAGCTCCACCGGGGCGTCGTGAACGCTTGCTGCCAGCGCGGGCCGAAGCGATTCGATCCGCAGGTCGGCCCAGGCGGCCCAATCGCCCGTAGAATCGTCGGCCGGACCAACGTCGGCAATGAGCTTGACCTGGACTCGCTTGCCCGCCCAAGGCGAGAGGTCGGCCTCCAGGGGCGTCCAGGCGTGCCGGCCCCACCGCTTTTCGGTTGCGACGGTCTCCTTGCCGCCGGGCTCAACCACGGCCGCGCGGAAGAGGATGCCGTCGCCGGGGTCGCTCCCGTCGCCCTTGCCGATCAGGCAGCGAAAGGCAGCTTTCGGCTCGGCCGGCAGGTCTACCGGCTCAAATAGCGCGAACGTGTAGCCGACGCCGGTCATGTACGGCGGGTGCATGAAGACGCACCGGCGGCTGGCGCCGCCGCAACTGAACTCGGTCCAGTGGGCATGGGCGCCGGTGTTGTCGCCGAAGGACTTTTCTTTGCCCTGTCGCAAGCACTGGCCACCGTGGAACTGCTCCGACAAGGCAGCCGCCAACACAATCGACTCCTCAGCCTTGAGCCACCAGGTGCGCTCGTAGCGCAGCCCGTCGGCGGTCACCACGAGAGGCAGCTTGCGGACCTCCTCCTTATCGAGCTTGAGCGTGAACGCGAAGACGCCGGGCGTGTCGGGCTTCAAAGGGGCGGGCCAGCTCTCGCCCGCCAGCAAGACCTGCCCGTGAACCGACTCGGCGACGTTAGGTACAAGTTCCAGACGCAGTCCGTCCGCGATCCGCAGTTTGGCCTCGACAAGCGGCACCACGCTGAAATCGATCCACGCCCCCTCGGCCTGATACCAAAGGAGGGAGCCTGGCTTGGCATCGCCCGGGACCCGATACGCGTGTTCCTCTGTGCCGCGAATCGTCGCCGTTTCGCCGGGGATCACTCGATCGCGATGGCACTTCAGCGTCACGCTCGGCGCCGCTTGCGGGGTCAGGACGTAGCTGAACGCCTTGGGCACCGGCGTGATGTAGACCAGCCCGCGGCTCCATCGCGTCGTTGCGGGGCCGACCGGCTTTCCCTCTTCATCCAGGGCGACGGCACTGCCCGTCTTGCCTTCGAGCGAGATGCCGAACTCTGCAGACGGGCCGACGGGGATCACCTCGAACGATCCGTCGGGGCGCTTGTGGGCAACGAGCTGCCCATTCGAGGCGGCCTTGGGGAATCGCGTGAAGCGGCCCCGGCCGTCGGCATACAGGTAGGCGGGCGAGTCCACGTAGTCGGCGCGGCGGCCGTCGATCCTCATGCTCCAGGCCACGAGCTTCTTGCCCAGCGGGTCTTCGACGTGCCAGCCGTTGGGCGGCAGCTCGCCGAGCGGGGTCTTCCAGCTTTCGGTGGGATGGCCGTTGACGGTCACGACCAGGCCGTTGGAGTACTCGGTGCGGACCTGCGAGCGGCGGAAGACGCCGGTCGCCACCGCCGCACTCGTATCGAGCAGGCTGCCTTTTTCGTCGGCATAGCGGATGTCCCTCGCCGTCTCCCGGGCATACGCGGCATGGACCTGCTGGAGATTGAAGTAGCTCCGCACGGCCGAGGGCATCCCGCCGTCCAAGACCAGGAACCCGGTGTGCCCGAAGGCCAACGTCGCCGCCAGGAAGCGGTCCAACGACGCCTCGCGCTCTTCGGGCGTCTTGCCCAGTCCGCGATGCTCCCCGAAGAACATCCCCGGGTTACCCATGCCGAAGTTGCAGCACAGGGGGTGCATCTTGCGGAGGTCGAAATCGACCAGCCACGGATTCTCGGCCAGCCGGGCCGCCTGGTCCTGCCCGTAGTTGCCGTCGGTCAGGCCGCAGTAGTACCAATGGTTGTTGCCCTCGCTGTAGACCGGACCGTTCCAGGTCTTCTTCTGGTGCAGCATGATCTCGCCGTAAGAGTAGAACGTGGCGGCGAAGGTGGCGGCGCCGGGCACGCGGGCGTCGCGGTCGCAGTAGGACCAGGGCGTCACCGCGGTGTGAACGTCGCAATAGGCGGTGTCGAGATGGAACTTCTCCTGGATGATCGGCGCGAGCCGGGCCTCCAGCTCGACGGCCCGCGAGGGCTTCAGGTTGTAGCAGCGGGCCCAGGCGGGCTGCCAACTGCCGTCCGAAACCCGCGTCACGTAGTCCTCGCTCCAGTGCTCGTTGACCGGGGCGAAGTCGGTGTAGTTGTTGTAGATTCCGTAGCGGAAGCCCAGGGCGCGGACCTTGCGGGCGTAGTCGGCCTGGCCCTCGTCGCCGCCTCTATCCGGCGCGGCCCGGGTGCGGAGCGTGAAGCTCTCGCCGCCGTCGCGCCAGCCGGTTTCGTGGTCGGTGATGACCACCTTCGTCATTCCATAGCGGGCGACCTGCTTCCACAAGGCGTAATCCTGCTTGCGGTCCGAGGCCCCGTGGGCGATCCAGAGACGCTCTCCCGCCACGTGCATCCACGGCGATCTTGGATTGGGGATGTTCGGCAGCACCTCTTCAAAGCGGGGCGAGACGGTCACCACGAGCCGCTCGAAGCAGTCGTTTCGCAGCCCGTCGGTCTTGGCGTCGTAGCGGGAGCCGCCGTTGCAGGTTACTCCCTCGGGCGCGACCTGGTTGGCGGCCCAGAGGGCCGTGGCGTTGGAGCGGCAGTGGTCAACCAGCGCCGAAAGAAACAGGGGGCTCTCTTGCGGACCCGCCACGACAACCGCCGGCCGCTGCGCGTCGCAGGCGAGGTATGGGAGCGTGACGAGGCGTGGCTGGGCCAGCCCCACGGCCCTCCCGCAGCGGACCTCCGCCACGTGGCCGCCGCGGCAGGCCACGTCGACGTAGAGCGACTTCTGCCGGAGCCGCAGCGTGTACGCGATCTCCGCCGTGTGCCGGCCGCAGCGGAACTGCCAGGCGGCAGTCACCGCGTCGCCCGACGCGCGGCAACTGACCAGCTTACCCGGCGGGTCCACGGGGGCGTGCCCTCCGCGGTCGTCCCGGGCGAAGACCAGGCCGCCGCCATCCAGCGGCCGGAACGGCTCGCCGCGCCCGACCCACTGTGCCGTGACGTCGCCGAGCGTCCCGGTGGCCGGCTTGTAGCGCCACGTCAAGTGCCCGTCGCTCCCCCGATAGTGCCAGGTGAACGTGTCGCCGGACACTTCCAGCTCGTTCTTGAAATCGCCAGCGAGGTTGTCGGGGAGGATGGTGTCGTCCCGTGTAGGGAAGGGGAGCTTTCCCGGCCCGGTGTTGGCTCCCGTGGTCTGGCCGGGGAACGGCGTGATGCCGCGCTCGGGCCGGGGCTCGAACTTTAGGGGCGGCGACTGCTCCCGGTAGCAGGAGAGATTGTCGAAGAACAGCAGCCGGTCCTCTGCGTTCTTGCCGCCGGCGATTTCGATCGCCTCCAGAGCCGCTCCGTCCTTGAGCAATGCCTGCTGATCCGGGCTGAGCTTCCGGTGCATCACCCACCACTCTCGCCAAATCACGTGGCCCATGGAAAGCCGCACGACTTGGCCGCCGCGGGCACGGAAACGGACGGCGATCTCCACCTGGGGCGTGGTCCGATCCGGCGCCCAAGCCCAATTGTTGCCGTAGACCCAGAAGTTGACGCAGTCGAACGGCTGGGGCACGGGAACCGGCTTTGGCGGCTTGAAGATCACCGCGGGCCGCGGGCCGGTGCCGCGGTAGACCAGTTTCCCAACGTATTTGCCCCAAAGCTGCTCTTGGCGGGAGCGGGTGAACTGGGCCTGCGAATCGGTGGTCTCGACGGTCCACCCGTCGAGATTCTCGAAATCGAGCAAGGCCGGGTGATCGTCTTCGGTGCGGTTGGCCCAGACCATTTCGTAGGGCCGGGCGCCCACGGGCTCGCCGGCCCGGATCGGCGCGCACGCAAGCAGCGCAAGAAAACCGGCGATCATCGCTCTTTCGAACATGGCAAGGCTCCCGCAGCAGGGTCTTTACACGGAGAGGCCGGCTCTTTCGAGTCCGCCGACCGCGCCCAATATGCGGTCCGCCGGGAGCCGTTGTCAATGGTCGGGAGAAGGCAGCCGCGGCGCCCGTCGCAGAGCTACTGGCCCGACGAGGGCCGCTTGCCGCCGGAAGGCTCCACCTCTCGGAGCGGGGCCGAGCGCGGCGTCCGGTCCCCGGGCTTCGCGGAATCGGGGGAAACGACCTCGCCGTCCACGTCCACCTCGGCAGTTGCACCGCCCAGCGAGGTCTCGATACGGATCTTGCCGGCGATCTTCCCGGGCCTGTTCCCGGGGGTGAAGTGTACCGGCACCAGGTGAACGGTCTTCGTCTCGGAGGACGGGGTGAAGCTGAAGCGCTCATCCGGGCCGGTAACGCGGAGGATGCGGAACGGCTCGGCCCCGCGAACCACCAGGTTCTTGGGGGTGCTCTGACCTTGACCGGGCTGCAACACGCCCAGAAGGAGGACCGAAGGGTTGACCGTCAGCGCCGAAGCCACCAGCCCTTCCACCGTGAGCGGGATGCGGGCCGTCTGTGGATTCGGATCGTTGGTCTTCAGGGTGACTTGTTCCTTGAAGTACCCGGCGGGGGCGGTGTTCTTGAGGGCCACGGTGAGGTCGTAGGTCACCAGCGTGGCCCCGGTGGCCGGGTCGACTTTGCGGCCGGTTTCCGCGAACGAAGCGTCCAGGTGCGTCGAGGTGGAAGTCACTTCGACGATCTGCCAATGGGTGCGGCCGGCGTAATCGACCCCGACCTGCTTCCGCGCGCCCTGGCCCTGCGGCACGGACGCGAACTGCACCGCGCCGGGCTTGAAGACCACGTCCCCCCGAATGAACGCCCGGAGGGTCAATTGCACCTCGGCCGGGACCGGCTTGCGGCTCGGGTCCGGGGGCCGGAAGGCGAGGGCTACCTTGATCGCGGCCTCCTTGAAGCCGATGAACCGCCGCGTGTCCAGCTCGGCGACGATCTCGGCCGTGTCGTACTTCTTGAGCAGCTTCTTGGTGGCCTGCAGCTTGGTACACCCGCACGTGGTCGTCACCGAGGCGATCTCAACGTCTTCCTCGTAGATGTTCTCCAACGGGAAGCGGTGTTCGGCCAGCGCCCCGCGGGCCACCGTCCCGAAGTCGTGGGTGAGCTTGTTGTTGAAGAGGGCCCTGGCCCACTCCTGGCCCAGCCCCGGCGTTGCGGCCAGCCAGACAAGCAACAACGGAATCGTGACTCTTTTTCCAGTCAAGGTCTTACGTCCTTCCTGAACCGCCCGAGCCCAAGCGATCAACCCTCGCCGTACAGGTCACTCGATGCCAGCCGCCCGGCAGGCGAACTTCAGGCCGTCGACGGCCGTTTTGCCGTAGTAGTCGCAGCCGGCGTTTTGGCTTAGCAGGTCGCCGGCCGCGGCGCCGCCGACCATGATCGAGACCTTGTTCCGCAGCCCGGCCTCCTCGATCGCCTTCACCGTGGCGGCCACCGACTTGAAACAGGTGGTCAACAACAGGCTCAGGCCCACGACCGCCGGATTGTACTTCCGGACGGCGTCGACGAAGCTCTGCGCCGGCACGTCGACGCCGAGGTCGATCACCTCGAAGCCGGCCCCGTGGAGCATCATCACCACGATGTCCTTGCCGATGTCGTGGACGTCGTGCTGCACCGTGCCCATCACGGCCGTGGCCCGGGCTTCGACGGCTTCGGTCACCCCCAGCAGGGGTCCCAGCTCCTCCATGACGTTCTTCATGATCATGCCGCCGAACATCAGGTCGGGGAGGAAGCACTCCTCCCGGCCGAAGCGATTGCCCAGCTCGATCATGCCGCGGTTGCACTCGCCCAAGAGGTCGTGCGGCGAGACGCCGGCCGCCAGCTTCGCGCGGAGCAACGCCAGGGCCTTCTCTTCCTCGCAGAGGGCGATGGCCTGGGCCAGGTCGTCGTGCTGCATCATCGGTGCGCTTCCTTTCAGAACGAGAGGAGGATCTGCCAGATGTAGACGTAGCCCAGCGCGTCGATGTCCTCCCACACCCGTTTGACCAGATCCTTGTCGCCGGCGATCTCGGGGAACTCCTCGCGCTTCTCCTCCCACGGGAGGCACGTTCCCGGGGGCCGCTTGGGAGCCTTGGTTTGGTTTGCTTCGTCGGGCATTGCTCCTCCCTCCGCCATGGCTGCCGGCTGTCAGCTATCAGCAATCAGCCAAAAGGTTAATGACAAGTGGAACGTTACTCATACCACGTCTTGCTCATTGAAAAAAGCCGATAGCTGATGTCTGATAGCTGATAGCTGAAAGCTGAAAGCTGATAGCCGATCGCTCTCAGTACACCCCGTACTCCCGCGTTGCTTCGGTCATCGCCCGGAGGTTCTCCGCGCTGGTGTCGTCCTGCATGATGGCGCTGGCGTCCATGACGTAGCCGCCGTCGCGGGCGACGCCGTCGATCACCTTCTTGCAGAACGCACGGACCTCGTCGGGCTTGCCGAAGGCCAACAGGTCGTTGGGGATGCCCCCGCTGATGCAGAACTTGCGCCCCACCGCCCGGTGGACCTCGAAGACGTCGCCGCGGTCCACGTGGTACACGATGCTCAGGTCCGGCAGTTGGGCGATGTACTTCAGATTCGGGTTCCATTCCCCTTCCGCGTAGAAGAGCGTCTGGTGCCCCTTGGACCACAGGGTCTCGATGATCTCGCGGAGCGTCGGCCAGTAGAACTTCTCGAATTGCGCGGGGGAGAGGAACGGCACGCAGCCGCGGTGCATCCAGAGGCCGATCGGCACGTTCTTGTCCGGGTCGGC
>CAYGZA010000045.1:0-28446 GCA_964354135.1 uncultured Planctomycetaceae bacterium | reverse complement strand
CCCCAAACCCCCTGTTTTCACAAGGTCAATTCACAATTTGCAAAACCCCAGTTAGTAAGCAAGATGTTGCGTCCGCCCTAATGACTGGGTGCGCTCTGGCTCCATCGCGTGATGGCTTGGCCTGCCGAATCGTTCGCTACTTGCCCTCCCTCTTGAGCTTGTTCAGCCCCTTTCCGCCAAGTTCCATCTCCACACCGGCAGGCCCCAGTTTCAAGCGAGCCAGCGCTCCGACCAGTGCCGGCCCAAGGGCTTCGTAGGGATGCTGCGGAGGAAGGTCATCGCCACCGGTAACAAACAGGTTGGTGGTCAACCGCTCAACCAATTCGGGCGGCAGGGGCTGGTCCTTATAGTCTTCTCTCCATTGGAAGACCAACTCGACAAACCAACTCGCCCTGTTGAAGTCCAGTTCCATCCTCTTGAGGCGGAATTCCTCGTTCGCCCGTTTCTGAAACCAATGGGTGTTCCATCTTGCGTAGAAGACACCTGCGGCGACAAACAGAGCGGTGAACACGGTTTGCTTGATTGCGGCAGTAATCAACTGAGCGGTATCAGTGGTCTGGATACTCTGGTACAGGTATAGCGCCGCAGCCGTGCCGAACAGCCCCAGCAGGGCGATGGATAGAGCATGGATAATGAGACGAAGGCGCTTTGTACCTTGCGTTACGTCGAAGTTCTTGCTCCACTCCTTGAGCGTCGTCTTAAACTCTTCTCGCTCCTTCCGGCGCTGCGACTTCGCGTCCTGAAGGTTGAGGGACTTCTCGCGCTCGTCAAGTTGCCCGGCCCGTTCCTCCAGTCTCTTTTTCTGTTGGTCGATCTCATCTTGGAGTTGGCGTTCCTTCTCATCGAACCGCTGGTCGAGTCGCTGTTCCTTCGCATGGAGCGATTGTTCCTGTTGCTGGCGCGCGTTCTCCAAGTCCCCTGTCAGTTTGGCGACCAACCCTTCCAGCCGGGCAAGCGCGAAGTCCCTTGCCTCAAAGTGCTTCTGCGCTTGTTCCCCGAGGAAGACGCCAAGTGCATTAGTGCTAAACTTGCGGAGGCACTGCTGCGCAAAGGCCAGGACCCGTGCGAAGTCCCGCGCGCTGGGGTTTTGCTGTGGGCTGACAGTCACTTGATCAAAGGGCCGCTCATTATCGCGATGGCCGTCTCCCTCCTGGTGTCGCCCGATCTTTACGATTGCTCCTGGGTAGTACAAGGCCACAGAACTGAAGACTCGGACGTCGCCCACAACCGCCGAGTTCAGTTCTTCATGGGTGGAAATGACGCTCGGCCCGATTTCGAATTGATCTCCTGACAGATAGATGAAGATCATCTTCTGGCAGGCTGGCTTGCCGTCGCCAGCCGACACCATTTCCCGTAGTACATCCAGCAGTTCTCTGTCGCTGGATCGGACGACTTGAAAAGTGACGGGATTCATGGGCTCCACCTCGCAACGTAGCGTGTCAATACGCCCACCCGAACCCGGGGTCCGTCCCGAATTAGGTCTTCTGTTCCTGCTTGTCGCTGTTCTCTCTCGCACGTTCGCCGACCGACTTGGGCTCTGCGTCCAGTGGAACCTCTGGCCCATTCCACTTGAACACCTTGTCGTCGAGCGAACTGTCGAGGATCGCCTCTGCGATCTTCTCAGGCGTCCTCTCCTTCACGAAGATCATAGCCAAACGCTCTCGCTCGCGCTTCATGCACCCGGCGGGGTAGCGCATCACGGCTGACGTGGCAGGAAGGCCTCCCGCCATTCCGAGTTCCTTCATCTTCGCGTCATCAAGAATGAGCGGCTGCTTCCGTATATTCTCAATGCCACCGTACATCTCGGCGATGTCCTCCTTCACTTCCTCAACTTCGGCCTTGACGTGCCGGATCTCTTCAAGCGTCACACGCAGGTTCTTGAGATCAAGTTCCTTCAGGCGCGGCAGCACCAAAACGGCAACGCACACCAAAGCAAAGGCGATGAGAAGAGACGCATAGGTGAGATCCGAGATTTGGCCCATCAGCAACAATGCCGTGAACAGGCAAACGCAAACTGTACCGATAATCCCGCTACCAATGGCTTGGGTTTTCATGGCACTCTCCGACATGACGTTGGAATTCCGGGTGGAATTCCGGGGCCAGTATGCGCAACTACTGTGTTGACGCTCTCTTAGGGCCGGGTTCTTGCCCCCTGGGGATGCGGCCAAGCTTCTTCTCCAACCGCCTCTGGAAACCATCATCTCCCAGCACGCGGCCGGTGCGCTGGTGCTCGACCTTGGGCGACATAGACGTATTCACCGCCCCACTGTGCTCCTGGTAGTCGGTAACCAGTTGCCCACGTCACGTAACGGGAGCCGGCTCCATTCTACTCGAATCGGTGGGCGATGCCTACCCTACTCGACTATGGGTCAAGCAGTCTATGGGGGAATTCCCGCGGCGCGAGAAGGCAGGCTCGGGAGGAGCCTCGCCCTCCCGGACTCGCGCAGTGCCGCGTAGTCAAACGGAGCCGGCCGTACCTTGGAGACAAGCCCGGATCGTGGCGACCACGGCGCTCGGGCTGAAAGGCTTGAAGATGACCGCGTACACCCCGAGCTGGCGCTGGAACCGGGCCAGATCGAGCTCCATCCCCTTGGCGGAAAGGAGCAGGACCGGAACGTCCTTCAGGCGATCGTCCTGCTTCATGCGGCGGCAAAGCTCCTCGCCGTTCATCTCCGGCATCTGGTAGTCGGTGACGACGAGATCGAAATCCTCGACCTGCAACTGCTGCCAGGCCTCGCCGCCGTCCTTGGCCACGGTCACGGCGAATCCTTCCCGCTCCAGCGTGAAGCGGAGGACGTTTTGCAGTGCCCGATGGTCGTCGGCGACCAGGATTTTCGTCGGCTCGGATTCCATGGCATCTACCGCGTTTGGGGCGTGCCGCCGGTTCACAGGCAGGGAGAGAGCGCCGGATCGTCGGGCGTGGCGGAGACTTTGTCCGTCTTGTCCGTTTCGAGGGTGCTGATGAACTTCTCGACCAGCTCCGGGTTGTGCCATCCTTCGTGAGTCTGGGCGCGGAGGCTGCGGACCGCCTCCTCGTGGGAGACCGCCTTGCGGTAGGGCCGGTCGCTGGTGAGGGCCGTGTACACGTCGACGAGGCCCACGATTTGCGCTCCCAGCGGGATCTCCTCGCCGCGGAGCCCGTCGGGATACCCGGTGCCGTCCCAGTGTTCCTTGTGGTGGCGGATGATCGGCAGCACGGGCTTGAGCGGTTTCAAGGGGGCACATATGTCGCAGCCGATCCGCGGATGCTGCTGGAACATAGCCATTTCCCGCGGGCTCAAGGGCCCGGTCTTCTCCAGGACGGAATCCGGGATGGCGATCTTTCCCACGTTGTGCAGGATGGCGCCGTACTTGAGGATCTTCAGCTCCGCGGCGTCCAATCCCAGGGTCTTTCCCAGCGCGACCGAGTAGTTGGCCACCTTTTCCAGGTGGCTGTGGGCGTAGCCGTCCTTGGCCGCCACCGCCCGGGCGAGGGCCAAGGCAACGCTCTCCGCCCCGATCAATTCCTGGTTGAACTTGTGTACGCGGAGCAGGGAGCGGAGGCGGAGGGCCAGCTCGGCCCGGTTGATGGGCTTCGTGAGGAAATCGTCGGCGCCCGCCTCCAGGGCCCGCATCTTCTCTTCCGTGCTATCCGTCGAAGTGGTCACGATGATCGGAATCAGTTGGTATTGATCGTCGCTCTTGAGCGTGCGGCACACCTCGTAGCCGTTCACCTCGGACAGCTTGAGGTCGAGGATGATCGCGTGCGGCGGGGGGCGTTTGCGGGCCCGCTCCAGGGCTTGAGAGCCGTTGCTGGCTTCGATCGTCTCCCAGCCCATCGAAGCGAACAGGTACCGTAGGATCTTGCGGACCGTGGGGTTATCGTCGGCCACGAGCACCCGCGTGATTTCCGATGCCTCGTCGGGCGGATTGGTCCCGCCCCTCTTGTCGAGTTCCGCCCGGGCGGGCGCGCCGGCGATCGCGCCCGCGGGAAGGGGAATCGCCACTTGGCTGGTATCGGTCTGGTCGATCATGGTCATTGGCTGGGTCTCCGCCCGTTCGGTTTGGCGAAGGTCTGGTGGCCCTCGACGTTCGATCTCACACCGCGACTTCTTCTTGCTCCACTTGCTCCGACCGGAGTGCCGCCTTTGCGTCCCGGCCGGACGCTCGCCGGGAACCCGGCGTTTCTTCCCGGGCGCCGGCAGCGCCCGCCCGCGGCAGGCTCACCGCGAAGACGCTCCCCACCCCCGGAACGCTTTCGACGGAAATCGTCCCGCCGTGCAGTTGCGCCAGGTGCTTGATGATGGACAACCCGAGGCCGGTCCCGATCCCTTGATCGCTGTGGGCGGCCTGGTAGTAGGGGTCGAAAAGGTGCTGCAACTGTTCGGGCGCGATTCCCCGGCCCGTGTCCCGGACGCTGATGAGGACGGATTTCTCATCCGCCCGGACCTGCATCTTCACCAGGCCGCCGCGTTCGTTGAACTTCACCGCGTTGGAGAGGAGATTGAGCAGGATCTGCTTCAGGCGGAGGGGATCGGCCGTGATTTCCCTGATCTCCGGATCGACCTGGGCCGTGACGGTCACGCCGGCCTCGACGGCCTTCGGCTCGACCATGGTAATGCACTGGTCGACGAGTTCCGGCAGAGCCACCGTCTCGTGGACCAACTTGATCATCCCCGCTTCCGCCTTGGCGTAATCGAGAATGTCGTTGACCAGGGCCATGAGGTGCTTGGCGCACTCGTCGATGTCGCCGATGAACTCGCGCTGGACCTCGTTGAGCGGTCCCGGGGATTCATCGAGCAGGGTCTCGGTCAGAGCGAGTACGGCCGAAAGGGGTTGGCGGACTTCGTGGGAAGTGCTCGTCAGCGCGGCGGCCCGCGTCGCCATGGCCCGCTCGTCGATCTCCCGCTGCACCTGGAGGCGCCGCTCTTCGGACTGGAAGCGGTAGGCCTCGATCCCCAGCCGCCAGCCGAGCAACAGCAGGACGGACCATGCCACAAGGTCGTGGATGGGCCCCAGGAGCGGGTCGCGGAATTCCGGCTTGGCGGAGAAGTAGACCTGGGCGAGGGTCGTCCCGGCGGCCACGAAAGTCACCAGCACGGTCAAAGCAAAGGCCCGCCGCTTGACCAAGGCATAAACGCCGCCGACGATTCCGATGTAGTAGAGGTTCAGGATCAGCCGGTCCTCTCGGGCCCACCTGTGGAAAGCGGCGATCAAGGTGAGCGTCAGGACCGTCAAGAGGACTTCCATCGTGAACAGCTTCCGCCAATGCCGCCCAAGTGCCCTTGGGGAAAACTCTTTCAGGTTCATGTCACGCTCCTCAAAACCATCCCACTAGCCGGAGGGGTGCCCACGACGTCCCCGAGAAAACCTAGGTCATTCCGGCGGTGATTTCAAAGGAAAATGCTCGAAACACCCGAACCACATAGACTTACCTCCAATTCCTCCCTGAGGGCCTGTTCCTGATTTGCCGGTACACTTGGCCTTAGGGCCCTCACGGCGGGCTGGCGGCGGTAAACCACGCCGGCATCGGCGGGGGGGATTCCAACGGCCCGGTCGGAGCCGCACGCACCGACCATGTGGACCTTCCCTGGGCGTCGGTCCCCTCGCGGGTGAAGGTGACCGTGAACGCGATTGGGCCCGCCGATGTCTCGATCGTCACGCCGCACGCGTAGGGGGCCGTTGCCGGAAAGCCCGTTTCCAGCAGGTCCAGCCCGCGGCCGGCCGCGTGGAGGCATCCCTCGTCGCGCTGCCGCTGAAGCGTTCGCACCGTCTCCACACGCAGCATGGCCGCGATGTACCGCTGGCTCACGCTGTAGAGCGAAAGCACCAGTGCCAGGAACACCAGCACGAGCACCATCGCGTAGCCGTTTCTCGGTCGTTTGGCTTTCACGGGTCTTTGCCGATCATGGTGTACGTCCGCGTGAGGTCCCGGTACTTGAAGGTCAAATCGATTCGGACGCCGTCGGCCTGCGCGGTGACCTGCATCTGATCGACTTTCGCGGCCACGGTGAACGAGGTTCCTGCGCTCCAGTTCGTCCGCACGAGTTGGTTGTCTTGCACTTGATAGATGATCACCGTGTCCGGCGGGCCCCACGCCGCCAGACCGCCGGCCGAGCCGCCGTCGTAACAGAGCCAAAGCTCAGAACCGCCCACGACCAACCGGCCGACCAACCGACCCACCCGCCTCCTGCCGGTCGCGTCCTCGGCAAGGTTGCCGCTGAAATCCCGCGCCAGGCTGTGGAGTGCCAGACCGGCCTCGTGCGCGATCCGGGCCTGGATGATGGCGTCGCTGGAGGGGCGTCCCAGGCCCGACCAGGCCCCCGAGAGAACCATCACCAGCACGGTCATCAGACCGCTGACGATCAGGACCTCCAGCAGGGTGAAGCCCCCGGGGTGCGATCGAGGCGCTGGCGACCGAAGTGTGGGGTTCATGGCGGGATCTTCGCGGTAATCGCCACATGTGCGGTGACTTCCTCGCCGGTGAGCGACTTGTCCACGGACAAGAGTTCCGGCTCGTTCCGCACGGGGGCGATCCGGACGGCGTCGGCCCTGACGTGATTGGCTTTTCCTGTCTCGTGTTTCAGCCTTACCCGCAGCACGCCGCTGGTGATCGAGACCATGCCCAGGCTCTTCCAGTAGAAGCCCAGATACATGTTGGTCGAGGGTGCCACGTTCTGGTCCACCCTGACGGTGGTCTTCAGGGTCGCACCGTCGAAAATGGCGTAGGGGGCGTCGCTCACGAGGGTCCCGGAAGGCGTCCAGCGGACGAAGACCTCGTACAAATCGGGCGTCACCGAGGTGAACTCCCAGGTCGCCGTCTCGGAGCCGTCGGCGGCGTGGGAGCATCGCTGGTCGGAGTTGTAGGCCGAAACGGGCGAGTTGGTGTGCCAGGTGCTGCCGGTTTCGGTGTAGCCGGCATCGCCGTCGTCGATGAGCGTCACCGGCAGGGGAGTGGACGTCGGGGGGGCCTCGGTGGTGATCTTGGCCGCGGCACCGAGTTTTGCCGCCCAGCGGTTTGTGGAGGGGACGAGGTAGTAAGTGGTCCCGTGCCGGAACCGCTGTTCCAGCTTCTTGAGCTGCTTGGACTGCATTGTGACCAACGGGACCATTCCGGCCAGGGCGATGCCAAAGAGCACCATGGCGACCCCAAGCTCCAGCAAGGAAAAGCCGGCGCGGGCGTTTTTCGAGGCTCTCCAGTGCATCGCGGTGTGTCCCTTATTGAAACCCCGGCACGATGCTCGGCTCGCCGGTTGCCTGGACGGTCCCCGAAACCGTCCCGTCCTCGTCGATGGTGAACTGGCCCGACCACCGGGCGCTCCCGCTGCGCGTGGCGGTCGCCGTGAAGCCCGTGCTGTTGGCCGACGAGACCGCGTACGCGTAAGGCGCCGTGCTGGAGAGAATCTGTGGATCCAGCAGGCCGGCCGATTCCAGCAACGCCAGGTTCGTGGTGTACGTGCGGTTTTCCAGCCAGTAGAGGCGCTCGGCGGCCCAGATGGCTCGCAGATTCGAGCCGGCGATGTCGGCCCGCGATTGCTCCATGCTGCGGCGGAACGAAGGAACAGACATCGAAACGAGGACCCCGATCACGGCCAACACGACCAGGACCTCCATGATGGAGATGCCGTGGCGGTGAGTGTGCGTTGCGGGCAACGGCCCGAGGACACGGCGTCGCGGCGGCGGGTCTGGCGTTCTTGCTCGGCTCGGCAGGAGCCTCGCCCTCCCGGAATCGAGAAACCTCATGGAGATCCCCCTACTTGACGGCACCCGCCATTTCGAACATCGGGAGGTAGATGGCCAGCATCAGCCCGGCGACGGTGCCGCCCATCAGGACGATGATCGCCGGCTCCAAGAGCTTGGTGACCTTGGTGATGAAGCCGTGCATTTTCTCCTTGTAGTACGGGGCAATCTGCTCCATCACTCCGGAAAGCTGCGCCGATTCCTCTCCGATCCGGACCATGTTCGTCATCATGCTGGTGAAGAGCCCGGTCTCCTCCAGCGAATCGGCCAACGGCTGGCCGGCTGCCACGCGGGCCTGGGCCCGCAGGAGGGCGTCGCGGTAGAGCGGGTTGGCGTGGAACACGCTGCCCAGCGCCGAGAGGGTTTCCAGCATCGGTACGCCGCTCTTGAGCAGCAGGGCGAGATTCGAGGCGAACCGGTACATTGCCGATTGGATCATGAGGTCGCCGACCACGGGCACGGCCAGCCCGATCGCCCCCACGCGGCGCCGGCCGTTTTCGGTGTGCAGGTACCGGCGGGCGACGAATGCCATCGCCACGATGCCGAGCACGAAGTAAATCCCGTAAGCCACAATGAAGTCCGACGCGCTCATCACGTGCTGCGTGATGCTGGGCAGCTTGGCGTTCATTTCGCGGAACATGGCGGCGAAAGTCGGCACCACGAACCAGAGCATCACGGTGACCACGGCCACGGCGACGATCAAGAGGACGATCGGGTAGATCAGCGCCCCGGTCACTTTGCGCCGCGTCTCGCGGGATTCGCGGATTTGCTCGTTGAGCTCGCAGAGCACCATGCCCATCTTCCCGGAGACTTCACCGGTTCCGATGACCTCGATCCAGTGATTCTCGAAGACCTCGCGGTAGTCGCCCAAGACGGCGTGCAGCGAGCTTCCCGCGGCGACGCGGCCGGCGATCTCCTGAAGGATGCCCCGCATCCGGCGGCTCTGGGTCTGCTCCGCCGCGAGCTGGATCGCGCTCAACAGAGGCGTGCCGGAGGAGACCAGCGTCGACAGTTGCTGGAAGAACGTCATCTTGTCGTCCAGCGTGACCCGCTTGTGCTGCTTGCTGGAGACCCGGGCATGCGCGAGGAACCAGTCTTCAAAGGCCATGGTCGGTTTCCCCCATTGCGACGAGCGCCGCGGCGGCTAGTCGTCCTCCGAGATGGTAATGCCCAGCGCCTCCTCGAGGCTCGTGATGCCCTGGCGGACCTTTTCGAGCGCGCTTTGCCGCAGCAGTTTCATGCCCTGCTCGCCGGCGGCCCGGCGGAGCTCGGGGAGCGGGGTCCGGGTCTGGATGAGCGTCGCCATCCGGCTGGTGATGCGGATCACCTCGAAGATGCCGACCCGCTTCCGGTATCCGGTGTCCCGGCATTCCTTGCACCCCTGCGGCCGGTAGAGGGTCTCTCCGGCTTTCAGGCCGTAACGGCCGGCGGTTTCCGGGTCGCACTCGTACGGCGCCCGGCAGTGCTGGCAGAGGCGGCGGATCAGCCGCTGGGCCGCCAATACGCGGAGCGTCGAGGCCAGGAGGAACGGCTCGATCCCCATGTCCTGGAGCCGGTTTACGGCGGCCAGGGCGTCGTTGGTGTGCAGGGTGGAGAGGACGAAGTGGCCGGTCAGCGCGGCCCGAAGACAGATCTGCGCCGTCTCCGCGTCGCGGACTTCACCGACCATGATGATGTCGGGGTCCTGCCGCATGAAGGACCGCAGGGCGCTGGCAAAGGTCAGCCCGACCTGGCTCTTCACCTGGATCTGGTTGATGCCCATGAATTTGTATTCGACCGGGTCCTCCACGGTGCAGATGTTCTTGTTCGCCTTGTTGAGGATATTCAGGCAGGCGTAAAGGGTCGTGCTCTTGCCGCTTCCGGTGGGACCGGTCACGAGCATCAGGCCGTGGGGCATTTGGATCGATTCGACGAGATCGGCCGTCTGCCGCTCGTCCAAGCCCAGGTCGGTGAGCTGGAGGGGAATCGCGCTGCGGTCCAGCACCCGCAGCACGACCTTCTCGCCGTAAATCGTGGGCACCGTGCTCACGCGGACGTCCACGCGCTTCTCGCCGGTCTTCAGCGCGATCGCCCCGTCCTGCGGCATGCGCTTTTCCGCGATGTCCATCTTCGCCAGGACCTTGATGCGCGAGACGATCGGCACGAAGAGCGACTGCGGCGGCGGGAGGACCTCGTTGAGATTGCCGTCGATGCGAAGCCTGACGCGGCAGCGGTCCTCGTACGGCTCGATGTGAATGTCGCTGGCGCCCGACCGGAAAGCCTGCTCCAAGACCTGGTTGACGTAGCGGATGATCCGCCCGTCGCGGCCCGGCGGCGGCGGCTGGTCGAGGTGGACGACTTCCTCCAAGGACGCGACCGAAGCTTCCCCGGGCTCGTCGTTGTCGGAGACCTCTTCAAAGCTGGCGGCCTCGTTGGCGTTGCCGCCGGACGGCCAAGCCGAGTCCTCGTACACCAGTCCGAGGATCCCCTCCACCACGGAGAGCGGGGCAATGAGGGGACGAATGGTGAACCCCGTCAACAATTGCAGCTCGTCGACGATGTGCAGCTCCCGGGGCGTGAAGAAGGCCACGTCCAGAGTATGGTCGTGGAGTCCCACCGGGGCGATGAGGTGATCCCGGCAGAGCTTCTCCGGCAACTGCTCGACCAGCTCCCGCGCTATGGGGACCTGCTCTTCCGCCGACTCGAAGAGTGGGATCAGGAAGTATTCCGAGTATGCCAGCGCGATGTCCCGTTCGTTCGCAAGCCCCTTGCGGATGAGGACCTCCTCCAGGGGGAGTTTTTCCCGCGACTGGGCCTCGCGGAGCGCCTCCAGGTGCTTCGAGTCCAAACGGCCTTTCTGGACCAGAAGCTGGACGATGAGCGGTTGTACGGGATTAAGGGTTGCGGCGCTGGTCATCGTGTCGCTCGCTGGTCGTTGCCGGGTTTGGCTTTCGGGGCCGGAGCGGGGCGGCCGCTCGCGCCGTCTCGACCCGTCTTGGACTTGGCTGCGGGGGCAGCGCCTTTGCTGCGGGGAGTGCTGCCGGTCGCCGCTGCCGGCGCGGTGGAAGCGTGGGGAGCAGGTTTGGCCTCCGGGCCCGCATACTTCAATTCGAACGTTTGCCCCCCGTGTTCGATAAGCACCCCGTGCGGAGAAATCCGACCGACGATCCACGGATTCGCCGCGTCTCCCACCAGAGCCAGCCGCTCCCCCTGCTGCCAAAGCCGGCCGTTGATCAAGGCGGCCGGCCGGCTGCCTCCCAGATACGTGCCGCTGAGCGTGAGGCCCTTGAAGACGTCGGCGGCGCTCTTTTCCGGGAGGGCGCCCTTCCGCAGAGCGGCCGACCCGCCGGGCACCTTCTTTCCCGCGAGGCCTTTCTTTTGCGAGGACTCGGACTGCGGCGAATTCGCCAGGTAGAAGGCATCGCGGCCGGGCCGCGGCGCGATGCTCGGCGCCAACAGCGACTGGGTGATCTGCGGAGGGCCGCTCGGTTTCTTCGCTCCTCCGCCGGACCCCGCCTCGCCGACGTAAGGCCAGCAGCACCATGCCGCCGCCGCAGCCACGACCGCGGTGGGCGCCATCTTGCCGATCAGTCCGCTCATTTCAGCCCTTCAGTCCCATGAGAGTCAATTGCACGACCAGCCGGTTTTCCTCGCCGCGCGCCGGCACGATCCTCGCCGCGTCGATCCGGAACAAGCGCTGGTTCGTTTCCACCCAGTGTAAGAAGCCGTCCAGGTCGCGGAAGCCTCCCTCGATCTCCACGTGCAGCACGATCGCCTCGTACGGGCCGACGCGCTGCGGAACTCCGGAGTCCAGCGCCAGCATTCTCAACGGGTACTTCCGGATACCCTCCAGCACGTACTGCACCCATTCGTTGCTGTCCGTCTTCTCGGGCAGCCGCGCCCGGAACTTCTGGACCTGGGCGCGAAGGTACTCGACCTGCTGGGAAAGCTCCTGCCGCTTGCGCTCCTTGTTCAGGGCCCGCGAGGTTTCGTCGATCCGCGCACTCAGCGGCATGTAGATCGCCAGATACCCCGTTGCCAGCATCACTCCGGCGACAATCAGCCGAAGCCGGGCCGGACTGCGCAGTTGCTCCAGCAGTGCTCCGAGTGCGGTCTTCTTATCGCTGGGGTCCATAAATCGCCTCGCTCAGTCCCATGTCGCTCTTGGTCCCCTGCGGCGTCCCGGGCTTGTCTTGGGTCTTGGGCAGGCAGACGACCGTGAAGAAGGCGGCCGGGGTCTCGTTGGCCAAACGCTGACCTTGTTTGAGCGCGGTCAGCTCCACCACCGGAAAGTCGCGCTTCAGCGCCGGATGCCCGCGCAGCTTGTCCAGCAAGAGGTCGATTTCCCGCGGCATGAGCCCGCTTTGGGAGATCAGCGCCGTCCCCTGAAGGACCAGGCTCTTCTTCGCCTTTCCGCGGCTCTTCTTCTGCTCTGCCGATTCCAGCTCGCTGGTCCCCTGGAACGAGGTGAGAAACGTGTTGGCGGGCAGGCACCCGGCCAGCTCGCGCTCGTAGGAGGTCCAGATGACGCGGGTGCCGAGGAACTTCGCGACGGCGGCGATCCGCTGCTCGAGATCCTGCTTTTCTTGCGCGAGCTGCGATTCCTGCACCGACCCCGTATGGATGTTTTGGGCGTTGTGTACTTGGAGGGCCGCATAGGATTCCTGCAAGCCGCTATAGCGGTGCAGCAGGAACAGGGCCATGCACAAGAGCAGGACCACCTGAGCGGCCACCTCCCGCCATGGAAATATCTCCCGGAACGACGCTCGCGGCTTGAGCGAGTGCGACAGGTCGAACGCCCGCTGCTCCAGGTTCCAGCAGCCGAGAGCCGAGCCGAAGGCGATCTGCCCGTTTTCCAGGCCCGGCCCGTCGAACCAGCGGACCGGGACCCGCATCTGCTCCTGCATCCAGTCCACGTCCAAGAGCCGCGCCAGGTCCGGGCGGCCGTGCAGCAGCACCATGTCCAGGGGGGATTCGATCCCGCAGTCCCTGCTCACCATCACGAGGGACCGGGCTGCCGAAAGGATGGTCGACGCTTCGTCGCCCCGCGGCAGGGACAAGTACCGCCAAACCACCGGCAGCTTGTTGACGACCAGGACGGCCAGCGCTTCGGACTCGCTGAGAAACAGCCGCAACACGACCTTCGCATTCCGGCCGGCACGATAGCGGTGGGCCGCCGCCCGCAACAGCGCGCACGGCCCCGGCTCCGCGCGCACCGGGCGAATGCCGCAGTCCTTGAGGGCCTTCAGGAGACCGCGCATGTACTCTGCGTCGCAGGCGACAATCCCCGCCACGAGGCGCTTGTCCGGCTGTGCCTTGATCACGTCGACGGCCATGTCGCTCACGGAAACGCTCGCCGACCGCAGCGCCTCGCGGAGCAATACGTGGGGCGACGCGTCGCTGGCGGTGATCTGAATGGGTCGCGTGGCGAAATAAACCCGCTGCGCGGGCAACACGACCGCCACGGGAACCCGGCGGAACCCGCCACGTCCACCGTGAGACTCGGTCAACCGCTTGAGGGCCTCGGCGAGTCCGCCCGGCGCCACCTTTTCCTCGCGGCGGCAGGTCTCCACGGCGCCCCACGGCGCGGCGACGATTTGGCTTGCCGTGATGACGTCCTCTTCGACGTACAAGCCGATGGCTTTCGGCAGGCCGATTCTAGTGAGCAGCGATCTCATGCCACGTCAGTCCTTTCCCGCCGCGGCGGGCGGCCTCTTGGCGCCGAGGGAATAGGCGTCACCCCGGCGGCTTGGCACGATCGCGAAGCCGATCCTCGTTCGGCCGCAAGAGGTGGCGGGACATCGCAAACAGCGCGGCCTCCCGCGCCGGGCCGATGCGCCCGGCGCGGAGGGCCATCCCGATGAAACAGGTTGCAAATTCCCTGGCCGGCCGGGACCGGCACACTCGGGGACCACCTAGCGGGACCGCGGCACGTTAGGTTCCCGAAGGATTGATGTCCGGCATCGTCTCGATGGTGCTGTTGACCGAGTCGTATCCGTCTTGCGTGAAGGTCACGGTATAGGCGCCGTAACCGGCCGCCGCACCCGCCCGGGTGAGTGTCAGCGACCACGAGTTCTCGAGCGAGCCCGACGCGCCCGGCCCGATGGTGCCTACCGAGAAGTACTTCGGCGGACTCTGCTCCATGTCCAGATCGGTCAGTAGGGCGGCATAGGTGCTCTGGCGGGCTTGATAACGCTCCTGGGCTGCCCGGACCGTGGCCAAGTACTGGAAGGACTCGGCGGCCTTGGACCGCTCGACGCTCTTGAGCATCCGCGGAATTCCAAAGGCGGCCAGCACGCCGATGATGATCACCACCACCGACAACTCAACGAGCGAAAACCCCTTGCGATTCCTTACCTCAGAGTGAGAACATTGCAGGTTCATCATGTCGTCTCCCGAAAAGAAGGTCCCGAAAAGAATACCACGTTGTCCGCTGGGACATCCGGGCGATGAGGTCCACCGCCGGGTGCCTACCCGTTTGCCCGCTCCGGAGCGAAGATCGCAGCGGCCTTCGCGAGTGTGCCGCTGCAATCGGACTGTGCGCTGGCGTAGCTGGCGGTTCCCAGACTAGTGCCTGGGACACTAAGGATTCTCTAGCTTAGGATTCCCAGGCTGTCAAACGGGAGGATCCGGCGGCGGCCGGCTGGGAGGGCGGGGCCCCTACGCAACCGCGCGGCCCCTTTTTCGGCAGGTAGAGGAAACGCCCCTATCCGGCTGGGGCAAACCGTGCAAACCGCCGGAATTCTTCGGACCCGCTGCGCGGCGCCGCCGGGAAGAGGGCTATTCGCACGGCGGATTGTAGGGATCGATCCACGGCGGCCGGATGATCCGCGGGTTGCGGATCGCGTCGGGCAGGATGGGTTCCCACGTTCGCGGATAGCGACACAAAGGACCCTCGACCAGCGGAGTCTCGGCCCGCATGGTTTCCTGTTGCTCCTGTGCCTCGTACTCCGGCGGGTAAGGCAAGACCCGCGGCAGCAGGGTGATGATGATCTCGCTCCTGCTCTTCTCGACCGCCCGGCGCTGGAACAGTTTGCCGATCAGCCAGATGTCGCCCAGGAAGGGGATCTTGGCTTGCTTGTCTTCGTCCTTCTCCTGGATCAAGCCGCCGATGACCATGCCCTGGCCGTCGCTCATCAAGACGTCGGTTTCCGTCTCGGTCGTCTTCTCCTCCGGGAGCCCGCTGCCGGGATTGATCCGCCCGCTGGAAACCTTCGGCTTGACGCGCAGCGCGACCTGATTGTCCCGGCTGATCCGCGGCGAGACGTCCAGGACGACGCCCACCTCCAGGAACTTCACTTGCTCCATGGACGAGGTTTCCGTCGTCAAGATGACCCGGTACCCGAGCTTCTCGCCGATTTGAATCCGGGCCTTCTGGCCGTTCATCACGAGGATCTTGGGCGAAGCCAGGGTCTTGGCGTCGGTCGTCGACTCGAGGCACTCGATCAGCGCCGTCAGGTTCCCGCCTTTCAGGTTGATGAAGAACGCCTCCGGCGCCGCGGGATTCGCCAACCCGTGGAGCTGCAGCTCCACCTGGTTGTTCATGACCTCGAATAAGTGCTTGAAGTCGACGCCGTGGTGCTTCTCGTCCTTCAGCTCCACCTGCAGGACGTGGGCCTCGATCAAGACCTGCCGGGCCGGCCTGTCGATTTGAGACAGGTACTGTTCGATTCGCCGCAACTGGTTCGGCCCGTCCTCCACGACGACCACGTCCCGGGTCTTCCTGTTGTCAGCCATGTTACTCTGGGTGACGAAGACCTTGCCCCCCGGGGAAAGAAGGCCCTGAACGGCCTTCTCCACGTCTTCCGTCGAGGCGTGATCCAGCGGAAACAGGCGGAGATTCTTGTCGGACTGGGCATACTCCTCCGGGGTATACACGAACAGGATCCCCTTTTCCTGGTGCGCTACCAGGTTGCAGAGCTTGAGGATCCCGCCGAGCGCCTCGTCGAAGCTCATGTTCGTCAGATTCGCGGTCACGCGGCCCCTCACCCCCGGCGAAACCAGGATGTTGACGGCCCCGTCCCTGCTGAGCATTTCGAGTGCCTTACGCACGTCCACGTCGTCAAGGTGGAGGGTGACCGGCGGCAACCGGCCCCTGGGCGGCGCCGCTTCCCCCGGGGAAGGTCTCGTTTGGGGCGTTTCCTTGGGGTTGAGCTGAACTTGAATGGGGCTCGCTACCTGCCGACTGGGTGCCTCCGCGGGCAGAGGTGGTTCGCCGGGGGCCTCGTGCGAGACCCGGACAACCGGCGGCTTCTCCTCGCGCCCGCGGGGCGGCATCGCGCGAGGCAGAGACATACGGGGATCATCCGCCCGAAGACGGGCCGCCGGTGGGTAAAACGCCCAGTCGGTCTGCCAACGCCTCTGCTCGTCCGGAGAAAGCTCCCTCGCCGGCAAGTCGTAGGCGGACTGCCCCCACGGAATGATTTCCTCTGGATAGGGATCCCTCCGATGCCCGAGATCGGCCTTGGGCTGTGGTTTGCTGCTCGGAGACCGAGCGTCCGGTGGACGCGGCGGTGACCCGAAAACCGGTTTCCAGGACGATGGAGGCGACAGGGAGTCGGGGACCAACAGCCCCGCCGTAGCCCCGCCGGGGCTCGAAGCGCGGGTTGAAGTGCGAATGCCTGCCGCGGGTTCCGCAGAGGGCAGTAGACCGCCGCCCGCGCGAAGCTCTTCGCCGCTTGTGCTGTTGTTGCTGCCGTCGCCCCCGAAGAACGCCAACAGGACTACGCCCAGTACGAGGGGACCGCCGAACCCGATCACAGGTCCCCAGGGCACGAATCGAGCTAACCACCTTCTGGGACGAGCAGAAAAGGTCGCTGGCAGAGCGCAAGGACTATTCGATGCCGGAGCCTTGCCACGACACGGCCCACCCACCGGGTCCGGTCGGCGACGCCGGGACCCCACCCTTGTGCACTCGGGTGGTCGAATTCTGGTCATCTGGACTTCTCCCCACTCGACGCGGGGCCTCGGTTGGCCCGTTTCCGCCTCGCGTGAGCTATAGTTTGGCGGCGGACGAGGGGCCGAAAGGACTCACAATGGCATCGGGTATAACTGGGTAAACCTTGACAATTTTTCCGGATATTCCTGCCCCAAGGGGGGGTGACCACGCACGAGCCGGATCGCGGTGAGCTTTCTCCCCGAGCGTGTCCCGCCAACATACACCAAAGAATCATTCTAGATTATCCAGAATACCCGCATTACTATCCGCCGAGGTATCTGCTCGTAATGCCGCTCGTGTGCCGGTTCGACGTAAGGAGCTAGGGGCAGAGCGGCGAGGCGTCCGCGGGGCCAATGCCGGTTCTCGTCCACGTGAATAGGTAGCCCGTATGTCCGACACGACTTCCACCGACCGTATCACAACGCCGGTTGAGGTGGTCACCCGCCACCACCGTTACGCGGGGTTGGTGATGAACCGAGGCTCGCGAATCGCGGACATGTTGAACGATTCCAGCTCCGACATCCTCGAGATGTCCGAGACCGTGGCGGGGACTGGCGGGGAAAGCTCGGGCCTGGTCCGTTCAGAGCACTTCTTTCTCAAGAAGGACCGGATTCTCCTGGCCATCCCTAAGGGTCCCTATGAGGCGCCCGAGAAGCGGTTCAACAGGTACAAGGAGAGTTGTCGTTACGGGGCCGTGATCGTGCTGCCCGGCTGCGTCCTTTCCGGCATTCTGCACTTGCCGCGCCTCTCGGTGCCGTCCGTCTTGCTCACCGATGAGACGTCGTTTCCGAGCTTCATCGCGATGACCCATGTTACGGTACACGACTCGATGCTCCCCCTGACCGCCTCGCAATTCGACGTCGTGATCTTCCAGCGGCCGTGCGTCGAGGCACTGGAGCTGTCGGCGCAACCGCTGCCCAGGGTCGGTGACGGCCCGTGACTCCGGTGAGCCTTGCTTGCTGCATTCTGGCGGCGTGCAATGGGCTATGGGCCAATTCTGCTCAAGCCGGGTGAGAAGAACGTTTTCGTGGTGCATCGCGTCAAGTGAGCAGCACGCCAAAGCCCACGGGTGGCAACCCGTGGGCTTTACGAGCTCACTCTCCCCGTGTCGCCTCCATCAGCGTTACTGAGATCGCCGGAAAGCGATACACAAACCGCGATCCCGCCGTGGTGATGGTCGTCGTGCGGACCGCGATCCGCTCCGGCCGCTCGAACGTGTTGGTGGCCTCCGGGTCGCGGGCGTCGTCGGCGTCGGCGATCGTCCACACGGTCGCCGCAGGGTGAACCTTGCCGAAGGCCGCAAGATCGATCGACTTGACGACCGGCTCGCGGCCCGCATTCACCGCGATCAACGAGACCCGCTTGCCGTCGGCACTCAGATTGGCGGAGATGTCCAAGTCCAACAGTGCCGCGGGCTCTCCCAGGGCCAGCGGGTGCACACCGCCGTGTTCCGCGTAGAGCCGCGAGACATGATAGGCCGGCGTGCGGTAAAGGGCGCGGTTGTTCGTCTGGATGATTCCCGAGCAGTAGCTATTGGAGATGTTGGATCGGCAGGCGATCTTCACCAGGTCGCTATGGCGGTGGCAGAGGTTCAGGTAGCGGGCGCAAGCCAGGCCGTTCTGGAGGGTCCAGAGGTGTCGCCGCTCCAGGCCCCAGCCGGCGGCCGTGGTGTTCCATTCGGTGACGGCGATCTTGATCGGCCGGCCCCGCCCGAGCCGCTCGATCATCTCGGCGTGCCGCTGGATGTCGGCCTCGGTGCCCTCCAGATTCGCGCAGTCGTAGTGGTGCGGCGAGACGTAGTCGATCCACTCGGCGGCGCTCGCCATGAGCTCGTCGGACGTGAAGGCCGAGAGAATCTTGATCGCCGGATTGGCGTTCTTCATCGCACGAGCGAACTCGACGAACGAGGCATCGTACTGTCGGCCGCTCACCTCGTTGCCGATCTGCCAGTACTTGACGCCATAAGGCTCGGGATGTCCGTTCTTGGCCCGGTGCGCCCCCATGGGAGTCGCCGCCGCACCGTTGCAGTACTGGACCAGCTCGGCGGCATCCGAGGGCCTCTGGCCGCTCCAGCGAACGCAGATCAAGGGCTCCGCCCCGGTCGCGCGGCAGAAGGCCGCGAACTCATCGATGCCCACGAAGTTCGGGTCCACCCGGCCCCAGTACGGATTGGCAAACGGGACCCGCTTTTCCCACGGGCCGACGCCGGTCTTCCAGTCGTAGCCCTCGACGGTGCTTCCACCCCATCGCAGGACGCCCGGCTTCATCCGGCGGATGGCTTCCACAACGTCGGGCCGCCAGCCGTCGGCGGTTTTCTCGGGCACCAGCGACACGCGGTCTACCCACAACGTGCCAGGCGAGGCCACGCGCAATACGAAGGTCGCATCCGTGGCGGTCGCCTCAGGCCGCAGCGTCACTTGCCGGCGCGACCAATCGGCGCCAATTCCGTCGATCTTCTCCAGGGCAAGCACCTTCTCGCCGCGGCGGAGTTCCACGAAGACCGGGCCGGCCAACTCCTGCTGCCGGAAATGCCCGACGAAGCGATACTTCTCACCCTGCTCCACGGCGATTCCGTCCTGGGCGATCCCCGCCTCGCTGCCGCCGGCGGCCAGCCGGATCCGCTGCGAAACATGCCCGTTGAAGGGCCGGTCGTCGTCCAGCAGCCAGTCTCCGCGGGCCTTGTCGCCCAACGGGCACCAAAGCCGGTCCCGCGGATCGACCTTGGGATCGAAGACGAAGCGAGACTGCCGCCTTTGCCGCTCCTCGGGCGTGCGTAAGTATTCGAAGCTCGTCACGTCGAGCTTCTCGGCCCACATGGAGGGAACCAGATCGCTCAAGAGTTCCACGAAATTGCCGTAGATCAGGGGCGAGATCGGCTCCTTCTGAAGCCGCTTGGTGGTGACGACGATCTCGTTGGCGGCCGCGGCTTCCTCGAGCCGCAAGTCGTCGAACCACGCCGTGCCCGTCCCCTTCCCGAAACCGACGAAGAAACAGACCACGTGGGCCTTCCCGTCGGCCGGGGCGCGGAAGTAGACATCCTCGCGGGTCCAGTCGGCGGTCCCCTTGTGGTTCCTGAGCCGCGCGATGGTGCGGCCGTGGATGTCCTGGATCTGAAACGTCCCGTAGGTCCAGGATCGCGGCTCAGGGGCGAGGTCGCGGGTGCGGACCCAGCCGCTAAAGCGGTAAATGCCGCCGGGCTTGACGGGGACGTCCTGGGCAACTGCCGCGTCCGAGGGCCGATCCGCACTTATCTTCATCGACTGCCGCCCGTCCTTGAAAACGGTCCTGTCGAAGCCGATCGCCGGCTGGGCCCCATAAATCGCTTTGCCAAAGCCCGCCGGCAGCCCTTCCAGGCCGATCTCTTCCAGGCCGCCGTTGCGGAGGAGATTCCGGCCTGCGGGCCGCGGCTCGGCAGCCCAGCCGGCAAGCGACGCCCAAAGCACAGCAGCCGTCAAGGTGAGTCTCTTCCACATCGCGTTACCCTCCTGGATCGAGTTCCCGCCCCGTTATACCGCAGCACGGTCGCGATAAGCAAGGAAACAACGCAGGGGCCCATACGCCGCCGGCGGCGTGCCCCTTACTGTCCACTTCTCACTGCCCACTGCCGACTCCGTGCGGCCCACTTCCCCGGCACCGGCGAATCTGTACAATGGACCACCGACGCGAGTCACCAAGGGAGGCAAGCGACTCCATGGAACGGGTCTTCTTGGGTTGGAACCGGCCAGGTCTGGAAACGGCGGTCGACCATCTCGTCCGGCGTTTCGGTCGGCCGGAGACGCTCGACTTGGGCAACCTGGTCGTCGCCGTGCCCGGCGGGCGCGCGGGCCGTCGTCTCCTGGAACTCTTGCTCCAGCGGGCGGAGGAAGACGGCCGGCTCTTGACCCCGCCGGACATTCGCACAATCGGCCACCTGTCCGAGCTGCTCTATCGCGCCAAGCGCCCTTTCGCCGACGACTTGACTCAGGACCTTGCCTGGGTCGCGGCCTTGCGTCAGACCGGCCCGGCACGGCTGGAGGCTCTTGTCCCGTCCCCGCCCGAGGAGGCCGACCTTCCCGCCTGGCTCGCGCTGGGCGAGATGCTGCGGCGCCTGCACCGCGAGTTGGCCGCCGAGGCCCTGGATTTCAGGAGCGTGGTGGACTGCGGCGCCCGGGTCCCCGATTTCCCCGAGGCACAACGGTGGCAGACCCTGGCGGACGTGCAGGAGCGCTACCTCCGCACGCTCGACAATGCCGGACTCTGGGACTTGCAGACGGCCCGGCTGGTGGCGATCCGCGAGGGCGAGTGCAGCACGGCCAAGGAGATCGTCTTGGTGGGCACCGTGGACCTGAACCGTGCCACCCGGCTCATGCTCGACCAGGTCGCCGCCCAAGTCACGACGTTGGCAATCGCGCCGGAGGACCTGGCCGGTCGCTTCGACGAGTACGGCTGCGTTCGCCCCGAGGCGTGGCAAGAGGCGACGATTGACCTGGGGCCCGAGCAGATCGAGCCGGCCGATGCCCCGCGGGACCAGGCCGCCGCCGTGGTCCGCGCTATTGCCGGCTTTGGCGAGCGCTACTCCGGCGAGGAAATCACGATCGGCGTGCCCGACGAGCGGCTCGTGCCCTACCTGAAGCAGCATCTCGAGCAGGCCGGCGTGCCGGCGCGTCACGGGGCGGGAACGCCGGTCCGCCGCTCCGGTCCTTGTCGCCTCTTGGAGGCCGCGGCGGTCTATCTGGAATCGCGCTTGTTCTCGGCCTTTGCCGCCCTGGTGCGGCATCCCGGGATCCAGGACTGGCTGGCCGAGACTCACCCGCAACTCCCCGGGGGCTGGCTGGAGCAACTCGACGATTACCACGCCCGCCACTTGCCGCACGGCTTGGACGGCCAACGGCTGGAGGCCCAAGATGAGTGCCAATCGCTCGGCCGCGTGTACCGCGCGGTCGAGGATCTGCTAGCGGGACTTGGAGGCAGCCGGCGTCCCTTGGCCCGCTGGGGCGAGCCGCTGGCCGCGCTCCTCGTGCGCGTCTTCGGCACCCGGCCGCTCCGTCCGGCCGAAGAAGGCGACCGCCTGCTGCTGGACGCCTCGGAGGCGATCCGCGGCGTGCTCGCCGGGCATCAAGGCGTGCCGGCGGAACTCGCGCCTTCCGTGTCGGGCGCCGATGCGCTGCGGCTGGTGCTCCGCCAACTGGAGGGCGAGCCCGTTCCGCCGCCGCCCTTGCACGGGGCGATCGAATTATTGGGCTGGCTCGAGCTGCCGCTGGACGATGCCCCCGCGATGATCGTCACCGGGCTCAACGACGGCATTGTGCCGGCCTCCGTCAATGCGGATCTTTTCCTGCCCAACCAACTCCGCCGGGCCTTGGGAATCGAAGACAACGACCGCCGCTACGCCCGCGATGCGTATGCCCTTTCGGCGCTTGCGGCATCCCGCAAGGAGCTGAGATTGATCGCCGGCCGCCGCGGCGCGGAGGGCGATCCGCTCCTGCCCAGCCGGCTCCTCTTCGCCTGCGACCACCAGACGCTGACCCATCGGGTCAAGACGTTCTTCTCGGTTGCCCCGGATTCCCGCCGCCGAACGCTCGCCGCGACCACAGCGCCGCCGCTGGCCGCAAGCCGGATCGAGGTCCCCAGGCCGCGCCCGATTCCCGAAGTGACCTCGATGAGGGTGACCGAGTTCCGCGACTACCTGGCCTGCCCGTACCGCTACTACCTTCGGCACCGGCTGCGGCTTGAGGACCTCAGCGATCAAGACGAGGAGCTCGACGGTGCTGCCTTCGGATCGCTGGCCCACGAGGCCCTTAGCCGGTTCGGCAAGGGGCCCGCGGCCGCATCCACCAGCGCTGAGGAAGTCTACGCCCACCTGAGCTCGCACTTGGACGAGGCCGTGGGGGAACAGTTCGGCGAGAACCCGCTCCCAGCGGTCCAGGTCCAGGTCGAGCTGCTCCGCGCCCGGCTGCGAAGTCTCGCCCCGTGGCAGGCGAAGCGGGCCGCCGCCGGCTGGACCATCAGGTACGTTGAGGCCGGCCAGGACCTGCCCAGCGCCGCTCTCAGCGTGGACGGCCGCGAGGTGAGACTCCGCGGGCGCATCGACCGGATCGATTTTCGACCCGACGAATCTCTTCCAGACAAGGGCGAGTGGGCCATCTTCGACTACAAGACCGGCGACAAAGCGCAGGATCCCGAGAGGGCACACCGCAAAGGCGGCCGGTGGATCGACCTCCAGTTGCCGCTCTATCGGCACCTGGCACGCGCCCTGGGCGTCACGGGCAAACCGGCACTGGGGTACATCCTGCTTCCGCCAGATGCAGGCGAGGTGGGCGAGGCCCCGGCCGAGTGGAGCGACGAGGACCTCGCGTCGGCCGACCGCGCGGCCGAAGAGGTGATCCGCAAGATTCGCCAGGGCGAGTCGCAGCCCGAAAGGGCCTTCTGGCCGCCGGCGGAGCCGGTCCCGCCCGGCTTCGCCGAGTTTGCAGCCATTTGCCAGGAGGGGCAATTCGCCGCGATGCCCGGCGAGCGCGAGGAGGAGGCCACCCCATGAGCGCTCCATCGCGGCTGAAGAACAAGGTAATCCGCGCGTCGGCCGGAAGCGGCAAGACGTTCCAGTTGAGCAACCGCTTCCTGGCCCTGGCCGCCGAAGGCGCGCCCCTGGACGGCGTCCTGGCCACGACCTTCACGCGCAAGGCCGCCGCGGAGATCCTGGGCCGGGTGCTCATGCGCCTGGCCGAGGCCGCCGCCGGCGAGGAGAAGCTCGCCGAGCTCCAGAATCAGCTCCGCGACGGTACGTTGGACCGGCCCCGGTGCCTCGCGCTCTTGGCGGCGATCGTCCGCCAATTGCACCGGCTCCGCGTGGGGACGCTCGACAGCTTCTTCCTCCAGATCGCCGGGAGCTTCAGCCTCGAGCTGAGACTTCCGCCGGGGTGGCAGATCGTCGAGGTGGTCGAAGACAGCCGCCTGCGTCAGGAGGCGATCCGCCAGGTGCTCCGGAGCCACACGACCGGCGACTTGCTGAGCCTGATGCACCTTCTCACCAAGGGCCAGACGCCGCGATCCGTAAGCCGGCAGATTTCGGACCTTGTCGACGGCCTCTATGCGACGTACATCGAGTCCGAACCCGCCGCGTGGGACCGCCTGCCGCGCAAGAAGGCTCTGGGCGACGCCGGGCTGGCAGAAGCGATCGCCGCCCTCGATGCCGCTCCCGTGCCCTCGCACAAGGGTTTCCAGAATGCCCACGCCCAGGCGATGGAAGCCGCGCGGAGCGGCAACTGGCAGGAACTCACGCGCAAGGGCCTCGCCGCAAAGCTCATCGAAGGGGCATCCATCTTCTACAATAAGCCGATTCCCGAGCCGCTCCGTCGCGCGTACGAGCCGCTCATCGAGCATGCCCAAGCCGTGATCGTCAACCAGGTCGCCAATCAGACCCAAGGGACCTGCCGTCTCTTGGAACACTTCGACGACGCCTACCGGCGCCTCAAGCGCGAGCGGCGGGCCTTCCGCTTCGACGACGTTACCCGCCTGCTGGGCGATCCCGGCAAGCGGCGTCGCCTGGAGGAGGAGGGCTACCGCCTGGACGCCCGGCTCTCGCACCTTTTGTTGGACGAGTTCCAGGACACGTCGCCCCCGCAGTGGCGCGTGTTGCGGCCGCTGGCCGAGCACGTGGCCGACGGCTCCGGCGGGCGGACGTTCTTCTGCGTCGGCGACGTGAAGCAGGCGATCTACGGCTGGCGCGGCGGCATGGCCGAGATCTTCGACGCCCTGGAGCGGGAGCTGCCCCGGCTGACTTGCTCCACGCTGCTGGAGACCCGCCGCTGTGGGCCGGCGGTCATCGAAACCGTCAACCGCGTGTTCGGCCGCCTTGCCGACAACGGCGTGCTCCGGCAGGACCGCTACCGCGAGGGCGCCGCGCGTTGGGCCGAGCGGTTCGAGCCCCACAGCACGGCCCGAAAGGACCTGCCCGGCTACTGCCGGCTTGTGGCCGCCCGGCGCGCCGACGAGGGAGAAGACCAGCAAGTCGTCACCTGGCGGTTCGCGGCCGACGAGGTGAAGCGACTGGCCGAGAAGGCCCCGGGCTTCACAATCGGCGTCCTCGTGCGCCGCAACGTGGCGGTTGCGAGGATCATCTACGAGCTTCGCCGGCTCCACGTCGAGGCCAGCGAAGAGGGCGGGAACCCGCTGAGCGATTCCCCCGCCGTGGAGCTGATCCTCTCGCTCTTGACCCTTGCCGATCATCCCGGCCACACCGCCGCGCGGTTTCGCGTCGCCGAGTCGCCGCTCGGCGCTGCGGTCGGACTGACCGATTGGCGGGACAACGCCGCTGCGTCGCGCCTGGCCCGGGAGATCCGCCGCAGCCTCGTTGACGACGGCTACGGCCGGGTCGTCGCCGGGTGGGCCCGGTCCCTGGCTCCGCACTGCGACGCCCGCGACCAAAGCCGGCTTGAGCAGCTCGTCGAGATGGCATACGACTGCGAGCCGTCGGCCACGCTCCGCGCCGACGACTTCGCCGCGATAGTCCGCGCCACGCGAGTCGAAGACCCACGCCCCAGCGGCGTCCGCGTGATGACGATCCACCAGGCCAAGGGGCTGGAGTTCGACGTCGTCGTCTTGCCGGAGCTCGACGTGAGACTGATCGGCCAGTCGCCTCGCGTCGTCGTCCACCGCCCAAACCTGGCCCAACCGATCGACCGCGTGCTCCGCTACGTGAGCCAGGAAGAAAGGGCCCTTCTGCCCGAATCCTTCCGGGAAATGTTCGCGGACCACGACCGCCGGGCGGTCGAGGAGACACTGTGCCTCTTGTACGTGGCCATGACCCGCGCGATTCACGCCCTGCACATGATCGTCAATCCCGCGGCGGAGAAGGAGAAATCGCTGCCGGCCACGATGGCGGGGATGCTTCGGTCGGCCTTGACGGATGGGCAGAAGCTCGATCCAGAAATCGCGGCATTCGAAGAGGACAATCCCGAGTGGTTCCGCCGCGTGGAGGCCAAGGCGCTGGAGCCTGCCGCTCCGGCGGAAGAACCCATCCCAGCGCCGGCGGTGAAGCTGGCCCCGGCTTCCAAGCGTCCCTTGCGCGGCCTGGATCGCCGCAGCCCGTCGCAGTTGGAGGGCGGGACCCGAGTGAGCCTCGCCCAGCGCTTGCGGCTCGACGCGGCCGCGGCCTTCCAGCGCGGCAGCATCCTGCACGCCTGGTTCCAGCAGATCGAGTGGCTCGACGAAGGCGAGCCCGACGATCGTGCCCTCGGCGATGCCGCCGCGGCGCTGGTCAACCTCGCGGAACTTGAGCTGGCCGCACTCATCCGGCAGTTTCGCCGGGCGTTGAGCACGCCGCTGGTGCGATCGGTTTTGACCCGCGCGACGTACCGCCAGCCGGCACCCACGGATGCGACCACGCCGGTCCACGCCGGCCGCGGCATCGCCGCCCCGCACTGGCAGGTGTGGCGGGAGCGGCCGTTCGCACTCCGCGAAGACGACGTCATCCTGAGCGGCGCGATCGACCGCCTGGTGGCGCTCTACGATGGCGACCGGCCCGTCGGAGCGGACGTGATCGACTTCAAGACCGACGTCCTCCCGGCCGGAGACGCGGCCGCGCTCGAGGCCCGCGTGGAGTTCTACCGCCCGCAATTGGATGCCTATCGCCGCGCGGCCGCGCGGCTGCTCGGGCTCGAGCCGGGTTGCGTCGGTGCCCGGCTGGTCTTCACGGACCCGGGCGTGGTGAGGACCGTCTGAACAGCCTGCGGAAGGCAGCCGCCGGCAGCCGACGCGCTCCCGCGGCTGCCGGGTGACGAGTACAAAGGACCAGGAAAAAGGGCCTGAACTGGTCACAGTTGCAGTATTCGATGCTCTTTCGGGCGAGGAACGAGGCAAAATGAGGCAACTGGCAGCTCGAACCGGCGGATCGTGGAAACCCGGCGGCATCCGTGGTACACTGCCAGAAAGAAGCGTCCGTCGTTCGGCGGTATGCCAGATCCACCAATGAGGGAAGCCCATGTCCGCCATCGCGTATGCTCACGTCGCTCTTGACGAGGCCAACGTGCCAATGTTGGCGGGGACCCAGATCAAGGTCGTAGAAATCGTGCTCGATCATCTCGCGAACGGCCTGGATGCGCATGAGATTCAACGGCAGTATCCGGTTTTGAGTCTCGGCCAGATCCACAGTGCCTTGGCATACTACTACGATCACCAGGCGGAAATGGACCGAGACATCGAGCGGCGACTGCAAAGGGTCGAGCAGATCAAGTCGAGGTTGGGTCCGGGCCCCATATCCGATAAGCTCACGGCTCGGGAGCTGCTTCCATGAGCGTGGTGCTGTACATGGATCACCATGTCAGCAAGGGTATCACCGAGGGCTTGCGCCGGCGCGGCGTGGATGTCCTCACGGCTTATGACGACGCGCGTGCGACCGCAGAAGACGAAGATCTCCTGGCACGGGCTAGCCAATTGAACCGAGTCCTTTTCTCTCAGGACGACGACTTGCTGGCCGTCGCCGATCAGTGGATCCAGGCGGGCCGCTCGTTCTCAGGTCTGGTCTACGCCCACCAGATGAAAGGCACCGTTGGAGAGTTGGTTCGCGACCTGGAACTGATCGCGAAGACATCGGTGCTTTCCGACACGACGAGCCGGGTTCAGTTCATCCCGCTTCGTTGATGACGGCCGCCGGTGTGAAGCGCGGTGTGGCGCGTGGGCTGGTGAGTTGCGGCCAACGGCATAGCACCATTCCAGCACGCCTACGGCGAGCGAAACGTTCTCTGTCAAAATGGCATCTTGTGGGACTACGTTGGGCGGCTGGACGTTGTGGTGCGCTCCGAGTCATGGGCGTAAGTTATTTGCCGCCAAATTGTTAGGACGAACGCACACTCCTTGGCACGCTGCTTGCATCCCAAGGGGGTCCATCTGGCCTGGCCTGCCAAGTGGTGTCGCGGTATGAACCGAGTGACCCGGCGAGCACCCCGCTCTCGCTGGGGGCCCATTGCCGCCAGTGGAGTTGTGCGACTTTCGCCGTCACCAGGAGGAATCGCTCGTGGCAAAGAAGATCACCTACGATGAGGAGGCCCGGCGGTCGCTGGCCGCCGGCGTCGCCAAGCTCGGCCGCGCCGTCCGCGCGACGCTCGGTCCCCGCGGCCGCTGCGTCGTTCTCGACAAGGGCTGGGGCTCGCCGAAGATCACCAAGGACGGCGTGACCGTCGCCGAAGACATCGATCTGGACGACGCCTGCGAGAACCTCGGGGCCCAGTTGGTCAAAGAGGCCGCCAGCAAGACCAACGAGGTGGCCGGCGACGGGACCACGACGGCCACCGTCCTGGCCGAGGCCATCTATCGGGAAGGCCTGAAAGTGGTGGCCGCCGGGGGCGACCCGATGGCCCTGGCCCGCGGCATCCAGAAGGCCGCACAGGCGGTCTGCAAGGCCGTGGAGAAAGCGGCCTCCCCGGTCGACGAGAAGAACAAGAAGGAGATCACCCAAATCGCAACACTCGCCGGCAACAACGACCCGTCGATCGGCGCGGTCCTGGCCGACGCGTTTGTCCGCGTCGGCAAGAATGGGGTGATCACCGTAGAAGAGGGCAAGCAGTCGGAGACCTACGTGGAGGTGGTCGAGGGGATGCAGTTCGACCGCGGCTTCCTCTCCCCCCATTTCGTCACCGACCAGGAGGACCAGGTCTGCGAGCTGGAAAAGTGCCTGATCCTGGTTCACGAAGAGAAGATCTCCAGCGCCCGGACGCTCATTCCGCTCTTGGAAGCGGTGAGCAAGTCGGGGAGACCGCTGTTGATCATCGCGGAAGAGGTGGAAGGCGAGGCGCTGGCCACCCTGGTGGTCAACAAGCTGCGGGGGATCCTGCAGT